>CALMSN010000001.1 GCA_937872325.1 uncultured Xanthobacter sp.
AGGGCGCTTTTGAAGCCACCCCGCCCGCCAACCACACTCCCCGGCAGGGGGGGGGGGGGGGCTCCCCCCTGGTCCGCCCCAATTTTCCCCCCCCGTTACCGCCCCCCGCCCCGCCACGCCCAGCCGATCGACAGCTCCATGAGCCATGTGGGCTTTCGCTGCGTGCGCCGCGCGCCCCCGGAATGAAGGAGCCCGCCATGCCCGCACCCCTTTTCGCGACGACCCGCCGCGCTGTTCTCGCCCTCCTGCTGGCCCTGGTCGTGGCGCCGCTCGCCGGCCAGCTTCCGGCGCGCGCCCAGTCCGGCCCGCCGCAGGATCCGCTGCCCTCGTGGAACGCCGGCGGCCCGAAGTCCGCGATCCTCGACTTCGTCGGCCGCGTGACCCGCGAAGGCGGGCCGGACTTCGTGCCGGTGGAGGAGCGGATCGCGGTGTTCGACAATGACGGCACGCTGTGGAGCGAGCAGCCGGTCTATTTCCAGGCGGCCTTCATCTTCGACCGCATCCGCGCCATGGCCAAGGACCATCCGGAGTGGAAGGAGAAGCAGCCCTACCAGGCGGTACTGGAGGGCGACATGAAGACGCTGGCCGCCGGCGGCCAGAAGCTCCTGCTGGAGCTGGTGGCGGCCACCCACGCCGGCATGAGCGTCGCCGACTTTGCCGCCGTGGTGACCGACTGGACGAAGACCGCCCGGCACCCGCGCTTCGACCGGCCCTATACTGATCTCGTCTTCCAGCCCATGCTGGAATTGCTCGGCTATATGCGGGCGAACGGCTTCCGCACCTTCATCGTCTCGGGCGGCGGGGTCGAGTTCATGCGGCCGTGGGCGCCGGCCATCTACGGCATCCCGCCGGAGCAGATCGTCGGCTCCTCGGGGAAGACCGAGTTCCGGCTGAACGGCGACCGGCCGGAGATCCTGAAGCTGCCGGCCATCGAGTTCATCGACGACGGCCCGGGCAAGCCGGTGGGCATCAACCGCTTCATCGGCCGCCGCCCGGTGTTCGCCGCCGGCAATTCGGACGGCGACCTCGAGATGCTGCAATGGACCACCCTCGATCGCGGCCCGCGCTTCGGCCTCATCGTCTACCACACCGATGCGGCGCGGGAGTGGGCCTATGACCGCAACTCGCCGGTGGGCCGGCTCGACAAGGCGCTCGACCAGGCCCCCGCCCGCGGCTGGACCGTGGTGGACATGAAGGCCGACTGGGCCGTCATCTACCCGTTCGAGAAGAAATAGCCATGCCCGCGCGCGACAGCGTCATCGAGATCCAGAAGCGGGTGAACGCCTCCATCATCGGCCAGGAGCGGGTGGTGGAGCGCCTCGTCATCGCGCTGCTGGCCAACGGCAACGTCCTGCTGGAGGGGCTGCCGGGCCTGGCCAAGACGCGGGCCATCCGCTCGCTCTCGCAGGCGCTGGAGAGCGACTTCAGCCGCATCCAGTTCACGCCCGACCTTCTGCCCTCCGACGTCACCGGCGGCGAGATCTACCGCACCGAGGGCACGGGGGCGGGATCGTTCGAGTTCCGCAAGGGGCCGATCTTCGGCAACCTCGTGCTGGCGGACGAGATCAACCGCGCCCCGGCCAAGGTGCAGTCGGCGCTTTTGGAGGCGATGGAGGAGCGGCAGGTCACCGTCTCCGGCACCACCTACAAGCTGCCGGACCTGTTCATGGTGCTGGCGACCCAGAATCCCATCGAGCAGGAGGGCACCTATCCGCTGCCCGAGGCGCAGATGGACCGCTTCCTCATGCATGTGCGCATCACCTATCCCACCGATGCCGACGAGGTGAAGGTGCTGCGGCTGGTGCGCGGCGAGGAGGGTGGCGCGGCGGCGCCTGAGGCGAAGATCGCGCAGGCGGATATCTTCGCGGCGCGCCAGGAGATCCGGGCGGTGAAGATGGTTGCGGCGGTGGAGAGCTACATCGTCGCCCTGGTCGCCGCCACCCGCCGGCCGGCCGAGGTCGGCGATAAGCTGAAGGGCTGGATCGCCATCGGCGCGAGCCCGCGCGGCACCCTGGCGCTGGACCGCACCTCGCGCGCCTATGCCTGGCTCCAGGGCCGCGACTACGTCACTCCGGAGGATGTCCAGGCGGTGGCCCACGATTGCCTGCGCCACCGGGTCTCGCTGACCTACGAGGCGGGCGCGGATGGCAAGCATGCCGACGACGTCATCGACGAGCTGATCCGCCAGGTGGCGGTGGCGGTCTAGAATATCGGAGGCGGGGATGGCGCAGGAAGCCCGGATCCACGTCACGCTAGATGATCTGCTGCGCCTGAAGCACCGGGCCAAGGGCTTCAGCTTCCTGCCGCGGCAGCCGGTGCATTCGCTGCTCGCCGGCCGCCACGGCTCGCGGCTGCGCGGGCGCGGCCTCGAGTTCGAGGAATTGCGCCCCTATTCCGAGGGCGACGACGTGCGCGCCATCGACTGGCCCTCCACCGCCCGCATCGGCACGCCGCAACTGCGGGTCTATACCGAGGAGCGCGACCGGCGGGTGATCGTGCTGGTGGACCAGCGGCTCTCCATGTTCTTTCGCAGCCGGGGGCGGGTGAAGGCGGTGGCGGCGGCCGAGGCGGCGGCGCTGGCCGCCTTCCGCGTCACCTCGCTGGGCGACCGGGTGGGCGGCATCGTCTTCTCCGAGAACGGCATGGACGAGATCCCGCCGCGCGCCCGGCAGGCCGCCATCGGGCCCCTGTTCGAGGCCATCGTCCGGCACAATGGCGCCCTCAGGGCCGACGATCCGCGGCCGGCCGACCCCGCCTTGCTGAACCGGGCGATTGCCGGCGCGCTCCGGCTGCTGCTCCATGACGGCCTGCTTACCATCATCACCGACGCCATGGGGGCGGATGCGCAGACCATGCGGCTGGTGACCCAGGTCACCGCCCATAACGACGTGCTCACCGTCTTCGTCAGCGACCCGCTGGAGGCGGCGCTGCCCGGCATCGGCCGCGCGGTGGTGGCCGAAGGCGAGCGGCAGGTCGAGATCGACACCACCGCCCGGAGCCTCGATGCCGGCTTCGCCGCCGACTTCCGCGCGCGCCGCGAGGCGGTGGAGCATTTCTCGCGCCGCCGCGCCATCCCGGTGCTGCCGCTTTCCACCGCGCGCGACACCACCTTGCAGTTCCGCGAGTTGCTCGGCCGGCGTATGGCCCGCACCGCCGCGCCCCAGCCGGCCGGGAGGGTGGCGTGAGCGAAGATCCCGCCGATCTCTCGCGCCTCGCGGACATCGTGGTGCCGCCGCCGGTGCCGTGGTGGCCGCCGGCGATGGGCTGGTGGATCCTCGGCGCGGCCCTGCTCGCGGCGCTGGCGCTCCTCGTCGCAATGGCGTTGCAGCACCACAGGCGCAACGCCTATCGCAGGGCGGCGCTGGCCGAGCTGGACGCCGTCGGGCCGGTGGATGACGCGGCGGGCGCCGCCGCCGTCTCCGCCATTCTGAAGCGGACGGCGCTGGTGGCCTATCCGCGTGCGGCGGTGGCCGCCCTCACCGGCGAGCGCTGGCTCGGCTTCCTCGATCGGGCCGCGGGGACCGAGGACTTCGCCAAAGGTCCGGCGGCCGGCCTTGCGCGCGCCGCTTTCGGGGCGCCGGTTGGCGATGGCCCAGCGATCCTTGCCGCCGCGCGGCGGTGGGTGAAGCATCATCGAGCGGAGGCCTGAGCCATGCTCGTCTTCGCCAATTCCTGGCTCGCCGTGCTGGCCCCGCTCCCGGCGCTCGTCTATCTGCTGCTGCCCGCCTACGAGACGCGCCGGCCAGCGGTGCGGGTGCCGTTCTTCGGCGCCCTCGCGCGGCTCAGCGGGGCGGTGCCGCGTGCCGGGGCGGGCGTCAGCCGCCGCGGCCTGTGGCGGGCGCTGGTTCTGATCGCCTGCTGGCTGCTCGCATTGCTCGCCCTGATGCGCCCGCAATGGGTGCTGCCGCCGGTCCATCACGAGACGCCGGCGCGCGACCTGCTGCTGCTGGTGGACCTCTCCGGCTCCATGGACACCCAGGACTTCACCGACGCCGCCGGCACCAAAGTGAACCGGCTGACCGCGGTGAAGCAGGTGCTCGACGACTTCCTCGCCCGCCGGCAGGGCGACCGGGTGGGGGTGGTCGTGTTCGGCAACTCGCCCTTCGCCCTGGTGCCCTTCACCACCGACCTCAAGCTCGCCCGGCAGATGCTGGCGGAGATGCAGGTGGGCATGGCGGGGCCGCGCACCGTGCTCGGCGACGCCATCGGGCTCGGCATCAACCTGTTCGCCGCCTCGTCCGCGCCGGCGAAGACGATGATCGCCCTCACCGACGGCAACGACACCGCCAGCAGCGTGCCCCCCGTCGAGGCCGCCCGCATCGCCAGGGACCGGGGCATCGTCATCCACACCATCGCGGTGGGCGATCCGGCCGCCGCCGGCGAGGAGAAGCTCGACGAAGGGGCGCTGCGCGACGTCGCCGGGGCCACTGGGGGCGGCTTCTACCGCGCCCTCGATCGCGACCAGCTGGCCGGCATCTATGCCCGGCTCGACCAAGTGGAGGCGCGCAAGGTGGAGACCGTCTCCTTCCAGCCGCGCCTGGAGCTCTACTGGATGCCGCTGGCGGCGCTGCTGCTGCTCTCCATGCTGGTGCAGGCGCTGCGGCTGGTGCGCCTGCCGCGACGGCGGATTGCCGGAGCCGCGCCATGATGGAGGCCCTCGCCCAGTTCCATTTCTTGCGGCCCTGGTGGCTGCTGCTGGCGCTGCCGGCGCTCGCCTTGTGGTGGTTGGAGCGGCGCGAGGCCGACACCACCGCGCGCTGGCGGCCGGTGATGGATGCGGGCCTGCTCGCCGCGCTCACCGTCGGGGCCGAGCATCGCCCCCGGATCGGCCCGGGCGACCTGCTGCTGGCGGCATGGCTGGTGGGCATGATCGCTCTCGCCGGGCCCACATGGCGCCAGATCCCCTCGCCGTTCGCCCCCTCGGCGCGTCCGGCCATCTTCGTGCTGAAGGTGACGCCCTCCATGCAGGAGCGCGACCTCGCCCCCACCCGGCTCGACCGGGCGCGGGAGAAGATGGCGGACCTGCTGACGCTGCGCGCCGGCGCGCCCACCGGGCTCATCGCCTATGCCGGCTCCGCCCATCTCGTGCTGCCGCCCACCCCGGACACGGCCGTTGTGACGGACATGGCCGGGGCGCTCGCCCCCGAGATCATGCCGCGCCAGGGCGACGCCCTCGCCGATGCGGTGAAGCTGGCCCAGAAGACCCTCGCGGAGGCCGGGCAGGGTGGCTCCATCGTCGTCTTCGCCGATACCGCTCCCGCCCTCGCCGGCGACAGGGGCGCGGCGCCGGTGACGCTGTTCGCCATGCTGCCGGCCGAGCGGGCCGCCGGCGATCCGGCGCTCGCCGCGGCGGCGACCGCGCTCGGGGCCACGCTGGTGACCGCCAGCATCGACACCGCGGACGTGACCGCGCTCGCCCGCCGGCTCGCCACCGCCGGCCCGCCGCCGCCCGCGGCCGGGGAGGCGCCGCGCTGGGCTGAGGCCGGCTGGTGGCTGACGCCGCTGGTGGCGCTGCTGGCCGCGCTGTGGTTCCGCCGCGGATGGGTGCTGGCATGAGCCCCGGCCGCGCCTTCGCCGTCCTCGGCATCGCCCTTGTCGCGGCGCTGGGCATCGCCGCGGCCCGCACCGGCTGGGCGGACCTGTGGGCGGGCCCGGACCAGCGCGGCCGCTACCTGTTCGAGCATGGCCGCTACAAGGATGCGGCGCAGGCCTTCCGTGATCCCCTGTGGCGCGGGGTGGCGCAGATGCGGGCCGGCGACTTCAAGGCCGCCGAGGCGACCTTCGCCGGCATCGACACCGCCGCTGGCGCCTACGACCAGGGCAACGCTTTGGTAATGCTCGGCAAGTACGAGCAGGCGGTCGCGCGCTACGATCACGCCCTCGCTTTGCGCCCCGGCTGGGGGCAGGCCGAGGCCAACCGGGAGATCGCCCGGCTGCGGGCCGCGCGCCTCGACGCGCCGGGCGAGGATGCCGGCGACCAGCGCGAGGGCGCCGACCAGATCGTCTACGACAAGGACGCCAAGCGCCCCGGCGGGCAGGAGATGGAGGTCTCCGGCGAAAAGGCCATGAACGACGCGGCGGTGCGCGCGCTCTGGCTGAAGCGGGTCCAGACAAAGCCGGCCGACTTCCTGCGCGCCCGCTTCGGCGCCCAGCTGGAGGTGCAGCAGCAGGCGGCCGGCAGCGGGGAGGCACGGCCATGATGGCGCGCCTTCGGATGTCCTTGCGCATGCGGCTCATCGCGATGCCGCTGCTGTTCGGCCTCGGCGGGCCGCTCGCCGCGCAGGATGCCGCCGCGCCGCCGGCCGGCCCGT
>CALMSN010000002.1 GCA_937872325.1 uncultured Xanthobacter sp.
GAAAGCCCGGGGCGCGGCCTTGGCGGGGACGTTGGCGGGGGGGGGCGGGGGGGCGGGGTGGGTACCGCTCCCGCATGCGGGGGAGGGCCGGGCAGGGGGCCGCCCGCGGGCGTGCCGGCACCCCGGCACGCCGCAAGCCGCTTCACTTCATGGTGGGCATCACGAAGTCGGCGCCGGCGCGGATGCCGGTGGGCCAGCGGGTGGTGATGGTCTTCAGCCTGGAGTAGAAGCGCACGCCCTCCGGCCCGTGCATGTGGTGGTCGCCGAACAGCGAGGCCTTCCAGCCGCCGAAGGAATGGAACGCCATCGGCACCGGGATCGGCACGTTGATGCCCACCATGCCCACCTTGATGTCGTGGGCGAATTCGCGGGCGGCATCGCCGTCGCGGGTGAAGATGGCGGTGCCGTTGCCGAATTCGTGGTCGTTGATGAGCCGGGCGGCGGTGGCGTAGTCGTCGGCGCGCACCACCGAGAGCACCGGGCCGAAGATCTCCTCCTTGTAGATGGTCATGTCAGGGGTGACGTGGTCGAACAGCGTCCCGCCGATGAAGTAGCCGTCCTCGTAGCCCTGGAGCTTGAGGCCGCGCCCGTCCACCACCAGCTCGGCGCCTTCCGCCGTGCCGGCATCCACATACCCGCGGACCTTGTCGAGGTGGGCCCTGGTGACCAGCGGGCCCATCTCGGATTCGGCATCGGTGCCCGGCCCCACCTTCAGCGCCCGCACCCGGGGGGCGAGCTTGGCGATGAGGGCGTCGGCGGTGGCCGCGCCCACCGGCACCGCCACCGAGATGGCCATGCAGCGCTCGCCGGCGGAGCCGTAGGCGGCGCCCATCAGGGCATCCACCGCCTGGTCCATGTCGGCGTCGGGCATGACGATCATGTGGTTCTTGGCCCCGCCCAGGGCCTGGCAGCGCTTGCCGGTGCGCGCCGCGGTCTCGTAGATGTAGCGCGCGATGGGGGTGGAGCCCACGAAGCTGATGGCCTGCACGTCCGGGTCCAGGAGCAGGGCGTCCACTGCCTCCTTGTCGCCGTTCACCACGTTGAACACGCCGTCCGGCAGGCCCGCTTCCTTGAGCCAGGCGGCCATCAGCAGGGCGGCGGAGGGATCGCGCTCGGACGGCTTCAGGATGAAGCAGTTGCCGCAGGCCAGCGCCACCGGGAACATCCACAAGGGCACCATGGCCGGGAAGTTGAACGGGGTGATGCCCGCCACCACGCCCAAGGGCTGGCGCACCGCATGGCTGTCCACCCGGGTGCCGACATCCTCGGTGATCTCGCCCTTGAGGAGTTGCGGGGCGCCGGTGGCGAACTCCACCACCTCCATGCCGCGCTGGATCTCACCCTTGGCGTCGGACAGCACCTTGCCATGCTCGGCGGTGATGATCGCGGCCATCTCGTCGATGCGCTCCTCGAGGATGCGCAGGAAGGCGTTGAGGATGCGGGCGCGGCGCAGCGGCGTGGTCTTCGCCCAGCCCGGCGCGGCCTTCAGCGCCACTTCCACCACCTGCCGCACCTCGGCCGCCGAGGCGAGGTCGACCGTGCCGGAGCGGGCGCCGGTGGCCGGGTTGAACACCGGGGCAGTGCGCCCGCCGGTGCCGGGACGGATCGCGCCGTCGACATAGTGGTGGATGGTCTCGGGCATGGGATCCTCCGGTGTGTCGCGGCCGCTCGCGTCGGCCGTCGGGATCCTCTCTTCATGCTTCCATCAATGCACATCAACGCCGTATTATGATCAACTGATGTGCGAAATTTAAAGCGTTGGCTGGAGGGGATGCGGCGTGGACTGGGATCATCTGCGGGTCTTCCTCGCGGTCTCGCGGCAGGGGCAGCTCCTGGCGGCGGCGCGACGGCTCGGCCTCAACCACGCCACCGTCGCCCGCCGGCTGGACGCGCTGGAGGCGGCCCTCGGCACGCCGCTGTTCGATCGCCGCCCGGCCGGGACGGTCCTCACCGAGGCCGGCGAGCGGCTGCTGCCGGCCGCCGAGCGGATCGAGACCGAGCTGCTCGGCATCGCCGAGAGCCTGAAGGCGCAGGAGGCAGAGGTGGCCGGAACGGTGCGGATCGGCGCGCCGGACGGGCTGGGCAACTACTTCCTCGCCGCCGAGCTGGCGGCGCTGTCGGCCCGCCATCCGGCGCTGGTGGTGGAGCTGGTGCCGCTGCCGCGCACCTTCTCCCTCTCCCGGCGGGAGGCCGACCTTGCCATCGTGCTCGATGCGCCGGCGGAAGGGCGGCTCGTGGTCTCGCGGCTCATCGACTATTCGCTGTCGGTCTACGCCGCGCGCGCCTATCTGGACCGGCACGGCGCCCCCGAGCGGCCGGAGGCGCTGGCCGCCCACGCCGTGGTGACCGGGGTGGAGGACTATGCCTATGCCTCGGCGCTGGATTATTCGGCCCTGCTGGAGCGCCATGGCGGGCGGCGGTTCCGCTGCGCCAGCGTGATGGGGCAGATGGAGGCGGTGCGGGCCGGGGCCGGCATCGGCGTCCTGCACGATTTCGCGGCCTCGGCGGCCGGCGACCTGGTGCGGATCCTGCCCGGCATCGGCTTCCGCCGCAGCTACTTCCTGCTCTCCCATCCGGATACCATGGCGGTGCGCCGGATCGCGGTGCTGCGGGCCGCCATCGTCGCCCGGTTCCGCGAGGCGCGGGGGCGGTTTCTGCCCCTGGGCTGAGAGTCTGTCTGGAAGATCGGCGGCTGAGCCCAGCGACGGAGAAAATGCCGGCGCGATGCCCCGCATCGGGCCGACCCGTCCGATTTTCCAGACAGGCTTTGAGCGCTATCCCCGGATGAACAGCGCCCGGTCGGCCCGCACCTGGCGGATGAGCGCGGCTTGCACCACCCGCACCCGGTGGAGGTGGCGCAGGTCGTCATGCACCGAGACCCAGTAGCTGCGGATGAAGCGGAAGGCCTCCGGCAGCACCCGCACCAGCTCGGGATGCGCGGCGGCCAGATAGGTGGGCAGCACGCCCAGCGCCGCCCCGCTCGCCACCGCATTCACCTGCGCCAGGACGCTGGTGGAGCGGATCACCGGCAGTTCCGGCAGGCCCGCCTCGGCCCGGGCGAAGTCCAGCTCATCGGTGAACAGTAGCTCGGGAATGTAGCCGGCGAAGCGGTGGCCGGACAGCCCGGCGCGAGCGGCGGGGGTGCCGTGCCGGTCGAGGTAGGTGGCGGTGCCGTAGAGGTCGAGGCTGTAGTCGGTGAGCTTCTGCACGCTCACCTGACCGACGGCGGGCCGATCCAGGGTGATGGCGATGTCCACCTCGCGGCGGGCGAGGGAATAGGTGCGGGGCAGGGCGACGAGCTCGGTCTCCAGCCCGTCATGGGCGGCGGAGAGGCGGGCGAGCTGCCGCGCCACCCAGCCGACGCCGAGCCCCTCCGGCGCCCCCACCCGGACCCGGCCGGCGACGCTCTGGCGATCCTCGCCGAGGCCGGAGATCTTGCGCAGCGCGACCGATTCCATCTCCTCCGCCGCCAGGGCCAGCGCCTCGCCCTGGGCGGTGAGCACGGTGCGCCGGCCGGCCCGCTGCACCAGTGCCACGCCGAGCGTCGCCTCAAGCCGGGCGACCCGGCGGGCGACGGTGGTGTCGTCCACGCCAAGCGCCTTGCCGGCCCGGCTCATTTGACGGTCGCGGGCGAGCTGGAGAAAGATCCGCAGGTCGTCCCAGTCCATACCGGATTCCTGCATTTTTGCGGAATGCAGGCGAGAATATCGGCATTGAGCGCAAAAATCCAAGATGAGAAAAGGCGAGCGCGCCAAGGCAACACCACGCTGAGACAACACGGCGCCGCACGGCCAAGAACGAGAGGAACGCCATGACCCGCCTGGAGGGGGAGTACGACTATATCGTCGTCGGCGCCGGCACCGCCGGCTGCATCATCGCCAACCGGCTCTCCGCGGATCCGAAAAAGCGGGTGCTGCTGCTGGAGGCCGGCGGCAACGACAACTGGATCTGGTTCCACATTCCGGTGGGCTACCTGTTCGCCATCGGCAACCCCCGCGCCGACTGGATGTTCAAGACCGATGCCGAGCCCGGCCTCAACGGTCGCGCGCTGGCCTATCCGCGCGGCAAGGTGATCGGCGGCTGCTCGGCCATCAACGCCATGATCTCCATGCGCGGCCAGTCGCAGGACTATGACCACTGGCGCCAGCTCGGCCTTTCCGGCTGGGGCTGGGACGATGTGCTGCCGCAGTTCCGCCGGCTGGAGGATCACTTCCTCGGCGAGAGCGCCCATCACGGCACCGGCGGCGGCTGGCGCATCGAGGCGCCGCGCATCTCCTGGAAGGTGCTGGATGCGGTGGCCGACGCCGCCGGCGAGCTGGGCATCCGCAAGATCGCGGACTTCAATACCGGCGACAATGAGGGCGCCAGCTATTTCCACGTCAACCAGAAGACCGGGCGCCGCTGGTCCTCGGCCCGCGGCTTCCTGAAGCCGGTGCTGTCGCGGCCGAACCTGCGGCTGGAGACCAATCTGCTGGTGGATCGCCTGATCATCGAGAACGGCCGGGCGGTGGGCGTGCGCTTCCTGCGCGACGGCGCCGTGGTCGAGGCCCGCACCCGCGGGGAGGTGATCCTGTCGGCGGGGTCCATCGGCTCGGTGCAGGTGCTGCACCGCTCCGGCATCGGCCCCGGCGAGTGGCTCTCGGAGATCGGCATCGACGTGGTGGCGGACAAACCGGGGGTCGGCCGCAACCTGCAGGATCACCTGCAGCAGCGGGCCATCTACAAGGTCCACGGCATCAAGACCTTGAACGAGACCTACTACAACCTCGCCCAGCGCGCCTGGATGGGGATGGAATATGCCATCTGGCGGCGCGGGCCGCTGACCATGGCGCCCTCGCAGCTCGGCATCTTCACGAAGTCCGATCCGGGGCAGGAGCGGGCCAACATCCAGTTCCATGTCCAGCCGCTGTCGCTCGACAAGTTCGGCGAGCCGCTGCATCGCTTCCCGGCGATCACGGTGGCGGCGTGCAATTTGCGCCCGGCCTCGCGCGGCATCGTCCGCATCCGCTCCGCAGCGCTGGATGCCGCGCCGCAGATTGCGCCGCACTACCTTTCCACCGAGGCCGACCGGCAGGTGGCGGCGGATGCCATCCGCATCACCCGCCGGCTGATGCGGCAGGCGGCGCTCGCGCCCTACCGGCCGGAGGAATACCTGCCCGGCCCGTCGGTGGGCGATGATGACGCGGCCCTCGCCAGGGCGGCGGGCGACATCGGCACCACCATCTTCCACCCGGTGGGCACGGCGAAGATGGGGCTCGCCAGCGATCCGTCCGCGGTGGTGGACGAGCGCCTGCGCTTCCACGGCATCGGCGGCCTGCGGGTGATCGACGCCTCGGTGATGCCGACCATCACCTCCGGCAACACCAACACCCCCACCGCCATGATCGCCTTCAAGGGCGCCGGCATGGTGCTGGAAGACGCGGCCTGAGTTTTTGGGCGGTTTCTTCCGCTTTCTGGGAGGCGTGGGAGTTGCGGGAGGTCGCGCCCGCCATTCCTGCCGCGCTCCCTCTCCCGCCTGCGGGGGAGGGGCAGGGTGGGGGCGGATGCCGTTTGGCGAAAGGTCGTAGAGTGGGGACGCTTTGCGGAGAGCGGCTTTTCCCCTCCCAAACCTCCTCCGCAGGCGGGAGAGGGCTATGCGGCTTGTGGCAGAGCGGCGGCAGCTCCGGTTCGGCAAGAGCTGTGAGCGGTTCCCTCTCCCTCTCCCGCCCGCGGGGGAGGGCCCGGAGGGGGCGGATGCCGATTGGCGAAGCGCCGTAGCGGAGGGCGCGCTTTTTGGAGGACGGCCTTCCCCCTCCCAACCCTCGCCCGCAAGCGGGAGAGGGCTATTCGATTTGTGGGCAAGGGAAAGACGGCTCCCACCTGCGGCGCCGACGGCCCCCGGCATCCGGTTCAGCCGTCGGCGCGGGCGGCCGCTTCCAACGCGGCGATGTCGAGCTTCACCATGGTGAGCATGGCCGCCGACACCCGCATGCGCACCGCCGGGTCGGGATCGGACATCAGCTCCCCGAGCCGGCGCGGCACGATCTGCCAGGAGACGCCCCAGCGGTCCTTCAGCCAGCCGCATTGCTCCACGCGGCCGCCGGACCCCAGCGCCTCCCACAGCCGGTCGATCTCGTTCTGGTCGGCACACTCCACCATGATGGAGAAGGCGTGGTTGAACGGGTCCAGCGGCCCGGCCTCCATGGCCTGGTAGCGCTGGTCGCCGAGGGTGAAGCCGGCGAGGCGGACGCTGCCCGGCGGGCCGGCCGGGCTTTCCACCGGCAGCGCGCTGGTCCATTCGAGCTTCGAGCCGGGGATGAGCGCGGTATAAAGCGCCACCGCCGCGTCCATGTCCTTCTCGAACCAGAGGAACTGGGTGATGCGCGCCATGGCTCAGCTGCCCGTGGCGGGCCGGGGGCCGACGATTCCGAACAGGGCGCCCTGCGGATCGAGCGCGACGCCGGCATATTCCCCGCCCGGAACCTCCATGGGGCCGAACAGCACCTGCCCGCCGTTGGCGGCGATGGCGGCGGACGCGGCGTCGATGTCCGGGACGCCGAAATAATAGGTGTAGTGCGGACCCGGCGAGCCCGGCTGCAGCGGCATCACCGCGCCGATCATCTTGCCGTCATGGCCGATGAACTCGTATTCGCCCATCTCGCCCATGGGCATGCCGCCGTCCTTCACCCAGCCGAACTCGCGGCCGTAGAAGGCGAAGGCCGCCTTGGGATCGGTGGTGGTCAGCTCGTTCCAGCGGCAATGGCCGGGGGCCATGGCATCGAAGGCGGCGCTCTCGGAGGCCCCGTCCAGCGGGCGCATCACGTAGAAGGGCACGCCCTGCGGATCGGCCAGCAGCGCGAAGCGGCCGATGCCGGGAATATCGGCGGGCGGCAGGTGGCAGGCGCCGCCGGCGGCGGTGACCGCGGCCGCCGTGGCGTCCACGTCCTCCACCGCGAGATAGCCGAGCCAGGCGGAGCGATCCATGCCCGGCGGGCAGGCCATCAGCCCGGCCACCTCCACCGTGCCGGTGGAGAAGAGGTGGTAGTCGTTCATCACTTCGCCGCTGCGGGCGGTCCAGCCGATCACGGCGTTGTAGAAGGCGGTGGCGCCGGCCACGTCGGAGGTCAGCAGCTCGTACCAGATCGGGGCGCCGGGGGCGGTGGTCATGGATGGGCTTCCTTGCAGGGCTGAAGGGGCGGGGCGATGGGGTGCCGTCAGGCCTCGACGATGGGCTCGAAGCCGCCGAAGATCATCCGGATGCCGTCGAACGGATAATCCTTGCTTATCGCTTCGGAGCGCGGATCGGCCATCACCTTGGCCATGCACGCGTCGCGCACGGCCTTCGAGGGGTATTCGATCCAGCTGAACACCACGACCTCGTCCTCCGTCGCCTGCACCGCGCGATAGAAGTCGGTGACCTTCCCGGGAGGCACGTCGTCGCCCCAGCATTCCATCACCCGCGTGGCGCCGTGGTCCTTGAAGATCGGCGCGGCCATGGCGGCATGGGCGCGGAACGCCTCCTTGTTGGCCCTCGGCACGGCGATGACGAATCCATCCACGTAGCTCATGGGTGCTTCCTTCCTCGGGGCGGTTGGGTTTCTGCTTCGGGAGAGCGTCCGCTGCGCGCGGTCTGAGGTGGCCGCGTCGGCGGCGCGACATCCGGAAAATCCCGTATTTACTTATTATGTTGGTATCAACATAAATGGATCATGTCAAACTCCTCCTCCAACGCTCCGGATGGGGCGGCGGGTCCCGGGGCTGCTGCTGCCGCCTCCGGCGTGCCGCGGCCGGTGCCGTTCGCCACCACGCTCGAGGTGCGCGATGCCTGCCTGTGCCTGCATGTGCAGCGAGCGGCGCGGATGCTGGCGCGGCGATTCGACGAGGCGCTGCGGCCGTTCGGCCTCAACAACGGGCAGTTCTCGCTGCTGATGGCGCTGAACCGGCCGGAGCCGCCGCCGCTGGGCCCGGTGGCGCAGCTTCTCGGCATGGATCGCACCACCCTCACCGCGGCGCTGAAGCCGCTGCAGCGGGCGGGGCTGGTGAAGGTGGGCATCGATGCAAAGGATCGGCGCACCCGACGGCTGATCCTCACCGCGGCGGGGCAGGCGCGGCTGGCGGCGGCGGTGCCGGTGTGGCGGGCGGAGCACCGGGCGCTGGAGGCCGGGCTTCCGCTTGATCCCAACCTGTTGCGCGACGGCCTCAAGGCGCTGCGCTGACCCCGCGATGCCGCCGGCCCGGGCGGCCGGTGTCCGGAGGAAATGCATTGTGCAGCGCAACCGGGCGCACATTCCCTTGGCGCAGATAAAGTTGTAGTTTACTTCCGCTCGCTATTGTCGGTCGCGTCCGCGGATCTCGTCTGCGGTTTTCCTTCGCACGGGTGCAGGTCCGGCACCCCTGCCTCTTCTCTCCAGCTTGAGTTGAAATGCCGGTTGTCTCACCCACTCCTTCACGGCGCTACGGCTTTGCATTGCTCGTAGGCGCCGTGATTACGCTGGGAATGCTTCCGGCTGGCGCCCAGGAGAGCGGCCAGGCGAGCGAGCAGGAGGGCGGATTCTTCAGCGCCATCGCCGACTTCTTCAATCCGGAGCGGAAGATCGAGCGCGAGAACCCGACCATCGACGCCGTGCGCTACACGGTGGACATCCAGACCCCCGAAGCGCCCTCCGCCCTGCGCAGCCAGATCGTCGACGCCTCGAATCTGGAGGCGCTGAAGACGCGCCCGCCGGCCGGCGCCGCGGGCCTGATCCGCCGGGTGATCGCCGACGGCGACCGGATCACCGCCGCCCTCTACGCCGCCGGCCATTACGGCGGCACCATCGACCTGACCATCTCCGGCAACCGGCCGGACACGCCCAACATCTTCGACATCGTCGAGGCCGCCCGCAAGCGCGGCCCGGTGCCGGTGCTGGTGGTGGTGCATGCCGGGCCGGAATTCGTCTTCGGGTCGGTGCGAATCATCGATACCCGCACCCGCGGCGAGATGGCCGACGCCCCGCCGCTGCGCCGCCTTCGCCTGGAGCCCGGCCAGCCGGCGCTGGCGAGCGCCATCGTCGCCGCCGAGGACACGCTGGTGAACCACTGGCGCAATGCCGGCTATCCGTTCGCCAAGGTGGCCTCCAAGGACATCGTCGCCGACCACGCCACCCGCAAGCTCAACGTGACCCTCTACGTGGACCCGGGCCGGCAGGCGACCTTCGGCCGGTTCACCGTGTCGGGCGCCGACTTCCTCACCCCGGGCTTCATCGAGGAGCGGATCGACATCCGCCCCGGCGAGCCCTACGTGCCGGAGCGCCTGGCCGCCCTGCGTCGCCGCCTGGGCAAGATCGAATCGCTGGGCTCGATCCGCATCCGCGAGGCCGAGCGCCTCGATCCGGACGGCAGCCTGCCGATCCATATCGAGGTGACCGAGCGGCCGTCGCGCTATGTGGGCTTCTCGGCCAAGTATTCCAACACCGACGGCTCGTCGCTGAACGCCTTCTGGGGTCACCGCAACCTGTTCGGCGGCGGCGAGACGCTGCGGCTCGACGCCACCGCCTCCTGGTTCGGCGAGACGTCGGAGGCGGTGCCGGATGCCGATCCGTTCGGCTACCGGCTCTCGGCCACCTTCATGAAGCCGGGCATCATCACCGCCAACGACGACCTGCTGCTGGCCGCCGCGGCCCTGCGCGAGGTCACCAACGCCTACGTGCGTCAGGGCTTCACCTTCACCGGCGGCGTGCGGCGGCGGTTCGACGACAACTTCACCATGCAGCTCGGCGTCGACTTCGAGGATTCCACCGTCGAGGACGCCGACTACAAGGGCGACTATTTCATCGTCGGCATCCCGCTGGACGCCACCTTCGACAACACCGATTCGCCGCTCGATCCCACCCGCGGCATCCGCGCCTCGGCGACGGTGGAGCCGTTCGCCTATCTGGGCGACAGCGGCGCCGGCCCGGTGATGGCCAAGGGCACCGTCTCCGCCTACTACGCCATGGACGAGGACAAGCGCTTCGTGCTGGCGGGCCGCGCCTCGGCGGGCACCATCCTCGGCGCCGACCTCTATGACGTGCCGACCCCGCGGCGCTTCTTCGTGGGCGGCGGCGGCTCGCTGCGCGGCTACGACTTCCAGGCCGCGAGCCCGCGCAACGCCAACGGCATCATCATCGGCGGCCTGAGCTATTTCGAAGCCTCGGCCGAGCTGAGGCTGCGCATCACCGACACCATCGGCATCGTGCCGTTCTTCGACATGGGCGCGGCCTTCTCATCGGAGGTGCCGGACTTCGACGGGATGAAATATTCCGCCGGCATCGGCCTGCGCTACTTCACGGGCATCGGCCCGCTGCGGCTCGACTTCGCCGTGCCGCTCAACCCGGGGCCCCGCGACGGGTCCTACGGCATCTATATCAGCCTGGGGCAGGCCTTCTGATGGCGCGCGCGCTTCGCATCACGGCCAAATGGGCCGCCGGCCTCCTCCTCGGCATCATCGGCCTCGTCCTGGTGCTGTTCGGCCTGGTGCAGACCGGGCCGGGCAAGTCGGCGCTGGCGGGCATCGCCTCGCACTTCGCTTCAAGCCCGGGCCTCAAGGTCGCCATCTCCGACATTTCCGGCGTCGTGCCCACCAACATGCGCATCGGCCGCATCACCGCCGCCGACGCCAAGGGCACCTTCGCCGAAGTCGACGCCCTCGCCTTGTCCTGGAGCCCGCTCGCGCTGTTGCGCGGGGTGGTGGACGTGACCCATGCCGGCGCCGACCGGGTGGAGCTCGCCCGCATCCCCGAGCTGCCCGAGGCGCCGCCCGCGCCGCCGGCCAAGAGCTCCGGCGGCATCAGCCTGCTGCCGGTGCGGCTCGGACGGCTCGCCATCGACGAGATCGTGGTGGGCGCGCCGGTGATGGGACACGCGGCCGAGCTGTCGCTCACCGCTTCCGCCGACCTGATGGCGAGCGGCCCGGGCCTCGCCGCCGATTTCGAGGTGCTGCGGCGGGATGCGCCGGGCACCATCGGCGGCACGCTGCGCTACCTGCCGCAGACCCGCCACCTGAAGCTCGACCTCTCGGCGCATGAGCCGGCGGGCGGGCTGGTGGCCGGCCTTATGGGAATTGAGGGCCTGCCGCCGGTGGAGGCGAAGATCGCCGGCGCCGGCCCGCTCGACGCCTTCGACGCCACCATCGCCATGGCCGCCGGCGCCGCCGCCAAGGCCAACGGCACCGTCGCGGTGCGGCAGGTGGCCGATGGGCACCGCATCCAGGCGGTGCTGGATGCCGACGTGGCCAGGCTGCTGCCGGCCAACATCGCCCCGCTCTTCGCCGAGACCTCCGAGCTGAAGGCCAACGCGGTGGCGCGGGCCGACGGCCTCGTCGACGTCGCCGACCTCAGCGTGCGCGCCTCCGGCTTCGGGCTGGCCGCCAAGGGCCGGCTCGATCCGGCCGGCGCCGGATCCGACCTCGCCTTCGACGTGGTGGCGGGAGCGGCCGACCAGTTCGCCGCTCTGGCGCCGGGCCTCGGCTGGCAGGCGCTCAGGGCCTCGGGCACCATGAAGGGGGCGCTCGCCGCGCCCGCCGCCGCGGTGCGGGTGAACGCCACCGACCTCGCCTGGTCCGGCTACAAGGCCGGCTCCCTCACCGTGAATGCCGGCACCCGGCCGGCGAACGGCGACCTCCTGGTCAGCGTCGACGGCGCCGCCGCCCGGCTCACCGCCCGCGATCCCAAGGTCGCGAAGGCGCTGGGCGAGACCGCCCGCTTCACCCTCTCGGCCCTGAACCCGGCCAAGGGCGATCCGGCGCTGACCGGCTTCACCGCCGATCTCAACGCGCTGAGCGCCCGCTTCACCGGCACCGCCGGGCCGAAGGCCGCCGACGGCACCCTGCATGTGGAGAAGCTCGACCTCGCCGCCTTCGGCCCGCTTGCCGGTCGCCCCCTCGCGGGCACGGCGAAGCTGGACGTGGGGGTGAAGGGCACCGACGCCTTCCGCCAACTCGCCCTCACCCTTTCCGGCGGCACCGAGAAGGTGGCGACCGGCATCGCCGCCGTCGACGGCCTGTTCGGCGGCGCGACGCGCCTTGCCGGCGGCCTGGAGCGGGCCGGCGCCGACGCCTTCACGGTGAAGAACCTCACCCTCGCCGGCACCGGCCTCGACCTCGCCGTGGACGGGCGGCTCTCCCCCGCCGTCGCCGACCTCAAGGCGCGGGTGGCCCTCGACGATCTCAAGCGGATCGACCCCAAGCTGTCCGGCCGGCTGGAGGCTTCCGCCGCCTTCGCCGGCAAGCTCGATGCGCTGGGGGTGGACGCGCGCCTCGCCATTCCCCAGGGCATCGCCATGGGCCAGCGGATCGAGAGCCTCGCCTTGACCCTGGCGGCCAAGGACCTGACCGGCCTGCCCAGCGGCAGCTTCAAGCTGGACGGCCGGGTCGCCGGCAAGCCGGCCAATGGCGGCGGCAGCTTCGCCCTCGGCGAGAACGGCGCCGCCCGTCTGGACGGGCTGGACCTCGCCATCGGCTCGGTCACCGCCCGCGGCAACGTCGCCCGCGGCGGCGACGGGCTCTTCGCCGGCCGCCTCGCGGTGGCCGCCGGCAATCTCGCCGACCTCTCCGCCTTCGCCCTCACCGAGCTCGCCGGGCGCCTCGACGCCGACCTCGCCCTCTCGGCGGACGGCGGGCGGCAGGCGGTGGCGGTGCGGGCTTCCGCCGACAATGTCCGCGGCGCCGGGCAGGCCATCACCTCGGCCCGCATCGACATGCGGGTGCTGGATCCCGCCGGCCGCCTCGGCCTCGACGGCACGGCGAACCTCTCCGGCGTGAATGCCGGCGGCGTCGCCATCCCGCGCGCCGCGCTCACCGCCCGCCCGGCCGGGGACGCCAACGCCTTCACCCTCGATGCCGAGGTCAACGGCATGAGCGTCGCCGGCAACGGCCGTCTCTCCCGGACCGATGCCGCCACCATCGTCCGCCTGGAGCGCCTGAACGCCAGCCGCGGTGGTGCCTCGGTGGCGACCAGCGCGCCGGCCACCTTCACCATCGCCGACGGGGCGGTGGCCATCGATCGCCTTGCCTTGGCGAGCCGCGGCGGCACCGCCACCGTCGCCGGACGGGCGGGCGAGAGCCTCGACCTCAGCGTCGACATCCGCACCCTGCCGCTGGCCATCGCCGAGCTGGCGGCGCCCGGCCTCAACCTGGGCGGCACGCTCAGCGGCACCGCCCGCCTGCGCGGCCCCGCCGCCCGCCCCGAGGGCACCTACGACCTCCAGATCGCCCGGATGACCACGCCCGACGTCGCCAGCGCCGGGGCCGGGCCGTTCGACATCCGCGCCCAGGGCGACCTCGCCGGCGGGCGGGTGAACACCCGCACCACCGTCGCCGGCCCCAATTTGTCCGGCCTCTCCATCACCGGCTCGGCGCCGATGGGGGCAGGGGGCCTCGATCTCGCCATCCGCGGCAGCGTGGACCTGCGCATCGCCAATGCGACGCTGGCAGCATCCGGCAGCCAGATGGCCGGCACCGCCGCCATCGACGCCACCGTGCGCGGCACCGCCTCCGAGCCCCGCGCCGGCGGCACGGTGCGCATCTCCGGCGGGCGCTTCCTCGACTCGGTCAACGGGGTCAACCTCGACCGCATCGAGGGCGTCATCACCGGCACCGAGCGCACGGTGACCGTGACCTCGCTCACCGCCCGCACCCCCAATGGCGGCGGGCTCGAGGCCAGGGGCAACGTCAATCTCGATCCGGCGGCTAACTTCCCCGGCCGGATCGCGGTGACCCTGAACAATGCCGGCCTCATCAACAGCGAGCTGGTGCGCCTCGTCGCCGAGGGCCAGGTGGTGGTAGAGGGCCAGTTCACCGCCGATCCGCGGGTGAACGGGCGGATCGTGGTGCGGGCCATGGACGTCAACATCGCCGAGCGGATGCCCGGCGGGGTGCAGGCGCTGGCGGTGCGGCACGTGAACGACCGCCGCGGCGGCAAGGCCGCCCGCCCCCGCGCCAGCCCCGCGGGCGGTGCCCGCCCGCAGCCGGCCCGGGCCACCCGCGGCATGCCGCTCGACATCACCGTCTCCGCCGACAACAACGTGTTCGTTCGCGGCATGGGCATGCAGGCCGAGCTCGGCGGCACCCTGAAAGTGACCGGCACCAGTGCCCAGCCGATCACCGACGGCGGCTTCGAGATGCGCCGCGGCCAGTTCGACGTGCTCGGCCGGCGGCTGAACTTCACCCGTGGCAAGATCACCTTCACCGGCTCGACCGATCCGGAGTTGGACTTCGTGGCCGAGACCACCTCCAACGACATCACCGCCCGGATCCTGGTGACCGGCCCGGCCTCCCGGCCCGACATCACCTTCGGCTCGACCCCGACCCTGCCTCAGGACGAGGTGCTGGCGCGGCTGATGTTCAACCGCTCCGCCGGCTCCCTTACCGCCGGCCAGGCGGTGCAGGTGGCCGCCACCATCGCCCAGTTCTCCGGCGCCGGCGCGGGGGTGATGGACCAGATGCGCCGCTCGCTCGGCGTGGACACCATGGATGTCGGCGCCAACGAGGCCGGCACCGGCGGCCAGGTGGGCATGGGCAAGCGCATCAACGACCGCATCTACATGGGCGTGCGCCAGGGCACGACGCCCAATTCCAGCCAGGTGACGGTGGATGTGGACATCACCCGCAACATCCGCCTTCAAGGCGCCACCGGCGCCGACGGCTCGACCTCCGTGGGCGTTGGCGCGCAGTGGGATTATTGAGGTGCGACAAATAGATCACGCTCGCGAACTCTGTCCCTGCGGCATTCATCATTCCTTTACCATGATCGAAAATACGCCGCATTTTCGCCGCCTTTGGAATCCCCTTTGGGACGGTTTCGCGGAAAATGGCCTTGTGCCGTGCCTTGCGGGACACAGCGTTCCGGGATGCAGCCTGCCTGCGGCACGTCAGGCCGGAAGATGAATCGGAAGACGATGAGGAGGCCCAAGCTGAGCGATCCGACCCCCTTCGCCTTCCGTGGCGTCCGTATCCGTAACGTCGATCTGCGCGCGACGGTCACCCCGCTGCGTGCGCTCGGTCTCCTGGCCTGCGTCGCGCTCGGCGGCTGCAACGTGGCCGATCGGGCGGAGAGCAGCATCGATCCGCGCTACGGCGTCTCCGCCAGCCCGCGCGTGGTCGCCGATGGCGATCCGGTGCCCAAGGGCGGTGGCAACTACAAGGTGGGCAAGCCCTACACCGTCGCCGGCCGGACCTACGTGCCGAAGGAAGATCCCAATTACGTGGCGGAGGGAACGGCCTCCTGGTACGGGCGCGACTTCCATGGCCGCAAGACCGCCAATGGCGAGATCTTCGACATGGCGTCGATCTCCGTCGCCCACAAGACGCTGCCCATGCCGAGCTATGTGCGCGTCACCAATCTCGCCAACAAGCGCTCCATCATCGCGCGGGTGAACAATCGCGGCCCGTATGTGGATGGCCGCATCGTCGACGTCTCCTATCGCACCGCCGAGCTGCTGGGCTTCGCCGGCAACGGCGTCGCGAAGGTTCGGGTGGAATATGTCGGCCGCGCTCCGATCGACGGTTCCGACGACCGCCGCCTCGCCATGACCCTGCGCCAGGACGGCTCGCCGGCCACGGCGCCGGAGGGCGGTGGCGTCATGGTGGCCTCGGCCAAGCCGCTGGTGCCCCAGCTGCCGCAGGTGATGGCGTCCCGCGGCGACGCGCCGCTGCCCCCCAGCCGGCCCTACGACCTCGGCGAGCCGTCAGCGGCCGCGCCGCGCGTCGAAGTGGCGGCGGTGGGCTGGTCCACCGGCCCGGCGCCGGTCAGCGGCCTGGGCTATGCCGGCTTTTCCGGCGACGGGCGCTGAGGTCGAGGTCCGCCCGGCCGGATTTTCCCGGTCGGCGCAAGGGCGAGCGGCCGCCATGGCCGTGCCCGGTCACCGGCCGGGGGCGCGGCCCGACGTGATGTGACGCACGATCCCGCTTTTCGAAGATGCCGGACCGGGTAAACGCGCCTATTTTTACCGCATGGCAATCAGTCTCGGCGATTCTGCGTTGCGAAGCTTGGGGCGTCCGCCGATCCGTCTCCCCGCGGGCCGATCGGAGGAGAAGCGCCCGGGCGCGACGTTGAAGAGGCGCGGCGTCCGCGGGTCTTGCGAGACCCGGGCGGCCCCGCCTCGGGAGCACCCGGAATGATCGGCGGCAGATCTCTTCAAATGGCCCTGAGGACGCGGGCGATGTCCCTCGTCGGCGCGGCAGCCATGGCGGCGGCCCTCGCGGCGGCGCCGTCCGGCCCGGCCTCGGCCCAGGCAACCTTCCAGACCCCCGTGCCCTCCGCCATTCTGCTGGACGGCGAGACCGGCACCATCCTGTTCGAGAAGGACGCCGACCGCGCCTTCGCCCCCGCCTCTCTCACCAAGGCGATGACCGCCAACGTGGTCTTCTCCCAGCTCAAGGCCGGCAAGATCACCCCGGACACCCCGTTCGTGGTGAGCGTGAATGCCTGGCGCCGGGGCGGCGGGCCCTCGGGCGGGGCGGCGATGTTCGCCGACGTCAACAAGCCGGTGCGGGTGGTGGACCTGCTGGCCGGCGCCCTGGTCGTCTCCGGCAACGATGCTGCCATCACCCTGGCGGAAGGCATCGCCGGCACCGAGAGCGAGTTCGCCGGCCTGATGAACGAGGCGGCCAGCAGCCTCGGCATGAGCCATTCCTCGTTCCGCAACGCCACCGGCTTCGCCGATGCCGGGCAGGTGAGCACGGCGCGGGACATGGCGACCCTCGCCCGCCACATCATCCTGACCTATCCCGACTTCTATCCGGTCTTCGCCCAGGAGGGCATCGACTGGAACAAGATCAAGCAGCGCAACCGCAACACCCTGCTCAACGGCGGCTTCGGCGCCGACGGGCTGCAGACCGGCTGGCTGAAGGACGTGGGCTACCACGCCCTCACCTCGGCGGTGCAGAACAAGCAGCGCCTGATCGCCGCCACCATGGGCGCCAAGAGCGAGAAGGAACGGCTGGACGAGACCCGCAGGCTGCTGGAATGGGGCTTCGGCGCGTTCCGCCACCGGCAGATCTTCGCCGCCGACCAGGAGGTGGGTCGGGCCAGCGTGTTCGGCGGCGCCGCCGGGACCGTGGGCCTCGCCGCCAAGGGCCCGGTGAGCCTGCTCACCCCCCGCGCCGGCAACGAGAAGGTCACCGCCAAGGTGGTCTATCAGGGGCCGCTGCGGGCTCCGGTCGCCAAGGACCCCCAGGTCGGCCGGCTCGAGATCCCCCGCGGCCAGACCAAGGTCCTCGACCTGCCGCTGTACACCACCGGTGATGTGCCGGTCGGCTCGCTCTGGGATCGGGCGCTGGACGGCAGCTTCACGCTGATGGGCGATTCCATGCGCGACGTGGCGCGCACCGCCGTCGCCAAAGTTCAGAAGTAGGCCGCCGGCATGGCCTCGCGCGGCAGGTTCATCACCCTCGAGGGCGGCGAGGGCACCGGCAAGTCCACCCAGGTGCGCCTGCTCGCCGTGCGGCTGCGCACGGCCGGGCTGGGCGTGGTGGAGACCCGTGAGCCCGGCGGCTCGCCGGGGGCGGAGGCGGTGCGGCATGTGCTGCTCTCCGGCGCCGCCGAAGCCCTCGGGCCGCAGACCGAGGCGCTGCTGTTCGCCGCCGCCCGGGCCGACCATGTGGACCATCGCATCGTGCCCGCCCTGACGGCCGGCCGGCATGTGGTGTGCGATCGCTTCACCGATGCGACCCGGGTCTACCAGGGCGCGCTCGGCCGGGTGCCGGTGCCGCTGCTGGAAGCGCTGGAGCGGCTCGTGACCGGCGCCGCCCGGCCCGACCTCACCCTGGTGCTGGACGTGCCGCCGGACATCGGCCTCGCCCGCGCCACCGCCCGCAATGCCGGCGGCGCCGACCGGTTCGAGCGCGAGGGCGCGCAGTATCATGCCTCGGTGCGCAACGCCTTCCTGGAGCTCGCCGCCGCCGATCCCTCCCGCTGCGCCGTGGTGGATGCCAGCGGCAGCGTCGAGGAGGTGTCCGACCGGATCGCCGCCGTGGTGGCGCAGCGCCTGCACCTGATCGACACGCCGGAAGGCGGCGGCCGGACGCACGCCGTCAATTGACCGCGCGCCGTCCGGGTTGCGCCGAGGGGCTCCGCCGCGGCACTGTCCGGCCATGAGCGACCAACCATGACCGACGAAATCGCCGGGGACCTGCTGCCCGGCGCCCCCCATCCGCGGAGCCAGGACCGGCTGTTCGGCCACGAGGCGATGGAGGCCGACCTGAGGGCCGACTGGCTTTCCGGCCGGCTGCCCCATGC
>CALMSN010000003.1 GCA_937872325.1 uncultured Xanthobacter sp.
GGTGAGGACGCCACGATCCATGTTTTTCCTGCCGTGCCCGTGTCGTGCGCCGTCGAGATCGGTCGCGCGTGGATGCCAAAGTCCGATCTTCCCCTGTTGGTCTATGACAATTATCGAGGCGAGGGCTTCCGTCCTCGGCACAGGGTCGAGAACGTGCGGGCGGCGTCATGACTGCGGTGACCCCGACCAAGACGGCGGAGGACCTGCTCGAGGATTTGGCGGAGGAGCTCGATATCCCTGCCTCCCTCCGGGAGACCGCAGAGCGGCGGGGCAGGGCCCATGGGGCTCCCCCGGCCGGGCGGCGAGGCGCGCGAGGGGCGCGCCCGCACGTGGCGCCCCGGGGCCGGCTCAATGGGGGCGGGGGGCCCGCCGCCGATCTCGCGGGCCGGCACCTCCTCGGGCGAGAGGTTGCTGAACCAGTTGAGCCAGTCCGGCCACCAGGAGCCCTTGTGCTCGCGCGCACCCTGCGCCCAGAGGTCGAAGTCCGGCCCCACCGGTCCGTCGACCCAATACTGGTACTTGTTCTTGGCCGGCGGATTGATGACGCCGGCGATGTGGCCGGAGCCTGCCAGCACATAGCGCACCGGACCCGACAGCATGTTGGCGCCGATATAGACCGAGTTGGGCGGGGCGATATGGTCTTCCTTGGCCGCCAGGGAATAGACCGGCACCGACACCTTGTGCATGTCGAGCTTCACGCCGCACAGCTCCGCCCGGCCGCGGGCGATGTTGTTGGAGAGGTAGCAGTTGCGCAGGTAATAGGAGTGGTTCGCCGCCGGCATGCGGGTGGAGTCGGCGTTCCAGAACAAGAGGTCGAACGGGAACGGCGCCTTGCCCTTCATGTAGTTGTTCACCACGTAGGGCCAGATCAGGTCGTTGGAGCGCAGCAGGTTGAAGGCCGAGGCCATCTTGCTGCCTTCCAGGTAGCCGAACTCCTTCATCCGCCGCTCGATGGCGGACACCTGCTCCTCGTCCACGAACACCTTGAGATCGCCCGCATGGGAGAAGTCGATCTGGGTGGTGAGGAAGGTGGCGCCGGGGATGCGATCGTCGCCGGTCGAGGCCATGTAGGCGAGGGTCGAGGCGAGGAGTGTGCCGCCGACGCAATAGCCCACCGAGTGGATCTGCCGCTCGCCCGAGGCGATGGCCGCCTGGTCGAGGGCTTCCATAATGCCCTCCTGCATGTAGTCGTCGAAGCCCTTGGCGGCGAGCCGCGCGTCGGGATTGACCCAGGAGATGCAGAAGACGGTGACGCCGTGGTCCACCAGCCACTTGATGAAAGACTTATCCTTCGTCAGGTCGAGGATGTAGAACTTGTTGATCCACGGCGGAACGATCAGGAGCGGCGTCTTCTTAACGGTCGGCGTGGTCGGCTCGTACTGGATGAGCTGCATCAGCTCATTCTCGTAGATCACCTTGCCGGGGGTGGTGGCGAGGTTCACGCCCACCTCGAAGGCGCTCATGTCGGTCTGGCGGATCTTCAGCCTGCCGCCGCCCTCGATGATGTCCTCGGTGAGGTTCTTCATCCCCTTGAGCAGGTTCTCGCCGGACGAGGAGATCGTCTCGCGGATCAGCTCGGGATTGGTGGCGACGAAGTTCGAGGGCGAGACCGCGTTCGAGATCTGCTTCACCAGGAACTCGGCCTTGTGCTTCACGTGCGGGTCGAGGCCGTCGGCCTCGCGCACCATGTCGTCGGCCCAGTGGGAGGTGACGAGGTAGGCCTGCTTCAGGGCGTCGAAGAACGGGTTGATGTTCCAGCTCTCGTCCTTGAAGCGGTTGTCCTTGGCATCGGGCTTCACCACCGGCTCCACGTCCTCGCCGGCGAGCTTGCGCATGGCGTTGGACCAGATGGAGAGGTAGCCGCCCATCAGCCGGGTCTGCGCCTCCAGCGTGCGCTGGGGGTCGGTTATCCAGTATTCCGCCACCTGACCGACGGTCTTGATCGCGTCGGCGATGTCGTCGGTCATGTCCTCGGCCTTCTTGCCCTCGCGCGGGCCGAGCCAGGCGGCCATGGCACGGCCGCTCTCCTCGAGCATCTGCGAGATGTTGCGGGCAAAGAGGTCGGCATCGACCCCGCCGCGCGGCGGGGAAGCGGGCTTGTCGCCGGCGGCGGGCGCGGGCGGCACGGTCTGCGCGGGCAACGCCTCTGCCGGCGTCGTCACGAGCGACAATACGGGCGGCGCCGGCTGCGCGATCGCCTGCCCTACGCCCTCGCTAGCGACGGCGCTGACTGCTCTTGTCTGTTCCTCGATCGCGGACATCCGCCGTCCCCTCCCTGCGGCCGAGTTGGCCCTCGCCGCCTTGTTTCACACCATGGGCATGTGACCATATATTAACAGTTTATGCGCCGGGTGCGAGACGCCACAACCGTCAGGGTGGCGATTCCCCCGGAAAGAGTTAAGTAGGGGCCATGACGCCTTTTTCCAGCCCGCCCTTCCCCACCCCCGGCCGCCGGCCGGCCGGCCGCGGATTCTGCGCGCTCGCCTTTCTGGGGCTCGTGGCGCTCGGCCTTGCCGGCTGTGCCGGCTCGGAAAACCTGATCCCGTCCGGCCCGCCGCAAACCCATGTGCCGGTTGCCGCTGGGGATGCTTTTCCCAATCTCTCGGGTCCCCAGGACGGCGGGCGGCGGCCCACCCTCAGCCCGGAGGAGCGCTCCCGCCTCGAGCGCGATCTGGACTCCACCGCCAAGGAACGCCAGCGCCGGCTTCGCGAGAAGCTCGAGAGCGACGGCTGACCCCCACCCACCCCGGCTGCTGACGGCGCGCAAGGCGACCCGGCCGGGCGCGCTGCCCCACTGCCATCGCAAATCCCTGCTTTTTCATTCACCGAACAGTGCTACAAAGCCCGCCTGCCGCGCCGGGAGACACGAAAACGCGCGGATTCTGGAGCCAATACGATGACGAACGATTTCCACCGCATTCGCCGGCTGCCGCCCTACGTGTTCGAGCAAGTGAACCGTGTGAAGGCCGCCGCTCGCAATGCCGGGGCGGATATCGTCGACCTCGGCATGGGCAACCCGGATCTCGATGCGCCCGCGCACGTCCTTGAAAAACTCAAGGAAACCATCGGCAAGCCCCGCACCGACCGCTATTCCGCGTCGAAGGGCATTCCCGGCCTGCGCCGGGCCCAGGCCGCCTATTACGAGCGTCGCTTCGGGGTGAAGCTCGATCCCGACCGCCAGGTGGTGGCCACCCTCGGCTCGAAGGAGGGCTTCGCCAACATGGCGCAGGCCATCACCGCGCCGGGCGACGTGATCCTCACCCCCAACCCGTCCTATCCCATCCACGCCTTCGGCTTCCTGATGGCCGGCGGGGTCATCCGCTCGGTGCCGGTGGAGCCGGGCCCGGAGTTCTTCCGGGCCATGGAGCGGGCGGTGAAGCACTCTATCCCCAAGCCCATCGCGGTGGTGCTTTGCTACCCGTCGAACCCCACGGCCTGCGTGGCGGACCTCGATTTCTACCGGGACGTGGTGGCCTTCGCGAAGAAGAACGACCTCATCGTTCTCTCAGACCTCGCCTATGCCGAGCTCTATTTCGACGACAACCCGCCCCCCTCGGTGCTCCAGGTGCCGGGCGCGATGGACGTGACGGTGGAGTTCACCTCCATGTCCAAGACCTATTCCATGGCCGGCTGGCGCATGGGCTTCGCGGTGGGCAACGAGCGGCTCATCGCCGCGCTTTCGCGGGTGAAGTCCTATCTCGACTACGGCGCCTACACCCCGATCCAGGTGGCGGCCGCGGCCGCGCTCAACGGCCCGCAGGAGTGCGTCGCCGAGATGCGCGAGACCTACAAGAAGCGTCGCGACGCGCTGGTGGACTCGTTCGGCCGGGCCGGCTGGACCATTCCGGTGCCGAAGGCCTCCATGTTCGCCTGGGCGCCCATCCCGGCCCCCTATCGCGACATGGGCTCGGTGGAGTTCGCCAAGCTGCTCATCGAGAAGGCCGAGGTGGCGGTGGCGCCGGGCGTCGGCTTCGGCGAGCACGGCGACGACTATGTCCGCATCGCCGTGGTGGAGAACGAGCAGCGCATCCGCCAGGCGGCGCGCAGCATTCGCCGCTTCTTCGAGCAGTCGGGCACCCTGCACAACGTGCTGCCCATGAGCGCGGCGCAGTAGACCTCATGAGCACAGCGCAGGGGGCGCCGGACGCGCGCCGCCTGCGCTGATCCGTTGCGACGGCCGCTTCGGCCGTCGCGCCTCTTCCCGGAACCGCCAAGTCTATCCATGACCGACCTGAAAGTGGGCATCGCCGGCCTCGGCACGGTGGGGACGGCCGTCATCCGCATGCTGGAGCGCCGGACCGAGGATCTCGCCCGCGCATCCGGGCGGCGCATCCGCGTGGTGGCGGTGGCGGCGCGCGACCGCAGTCGCGACCGCGGCGTCGATCTCTCCGCCGTCGCTTGGTTCGACGATCCGGTGGCGCTCGCCCGCGAGGCCGGCATCGACGTGTTCGTCGAGCTGATGGGCGGCGACGGCGATCCCGCCCAGGCCGCCGTCGCGGCCGCCCTCGACCGCGGCATTCCGGTGGTCACGGCCAACAAGGCGCTGCTGGCCAAGGCCGGCATCGACCTCGCCCGGCGGGCCGAGGCGAGCGGCGCAGGCCTGCATTTCGAGGCGGCGGTGGCGGGCGGCATCCCGATCGTCAAGACGCTGCGCGAATCCCTGGCCGGCAATGGGGTGGAACGGGTGTCGGGGATCCTCAACGGCACCTGCAACTACATCCTCACCCGCATGGCCGATGAGAAGCTGGCCTTCGAGACCTGCCTCGCCGAGGCCCAGCGGCTCGGCTACGCCGAGGCCGATCCCACTTTCGACATCGACGGCTTCGATACCGCCCACAAGCTGGCCATCCTGACTTCGCTGGCCTTCGGCACCCAGGTGGATGCCGACGCCATCTACGTGGAAGGTATCCGCCAGCTCACCCTCGCCGATCTCGCCGCCGCCGACGACCTCGGCTACCGGATCAAGCTGCTCGGCGTCGCGCTGCGCACCGAAACCGGCATCGAGCAGCGGGTGCACCCTACTATGGTGCCCAAGCACTGGCCCATCGCCCAGGTCTCCGGCGTGCTCAACGCGGTGGCGGTGGATGGCGATGCGGTGAGCCTGACCCTGGTCGGCCCCGGCGCGGGCGGCGATGCCACCGCCTCGGCGGTGGTGGCGGACCTTGCCGACGTGGCCCGCGGCGCCCGCGGCTTCGCCTTCGGCCTGCCGGCCGACGCGCTGGCGAAGGCCGAGCGCGCGCCCATGCAGCGGCACGAGGGCGGCTATTACATCCGCCTCTCGGTGACAAACAAGCCGGGCACCGCGGCGATCATCGCCGGGCGCATGGCGGACGAGCACATCTCGCTGGAATCCATCGTCCAGCGGCGCCCCGGCGGCGCCGACGACCATGCGGCGGAGACCGCGAACGTGCTGCTCATCACCTATGCGACGACGGAGGCGGCGGTGCGCCGCGCCATCGCCGCGATCGAGGCCGAAGGCGTGGTCGCCTCGCTGCCGCAGGTGATCCGCATCGAGAAGGACTGACGCGGCGCGCTTCGCCCGCAGCGCACGCCGGCCGGCGGCGCGACCCGCCGGCCCGCCAGACCAGGGAATACCCGCAGAGGAGCGATGATGAGCGTCACCCGCCTGCCGCAGGTCCTGGACCGCCGCCTTGCCCTGGATCTCGCCCGGGTCACCGAGCGCAGCGCCGTCGCGGCGGCGCGGCTGCGGGGGCGCGGCGACGAGCAGGCGGCCGACCTCGCCGCCATCGCCTCCTGCCATCGCGAGCTTTCGCGGGCCTCCATGTCCGGCACGGTGGTGATCGGCGAGGGCGAGGAGCAGGAGATCGACCACCTCTTCGTCGGCGAGAAGGTGGGCGCCGGCGGCGAGGCGGTGGACGTGGCGGAGGATGCCCTGGAGGGCTCCACCCTGTGCGCCAAGAACATGGAAGGCTCCATCTGCGTGCTCGCCGTGGCCCAGCCCGGCGCGCTGCTGAAGGTGCCGCGGGTCTACATGGAGAAGATCGCCATCGGGCCGGGCTATCCCGAGGGCATCGTCTCCCTCTCCAACCCGCCGCAGGACAATGTCTGCGCCCTGGCCGAGGCCCGGGGCGTGCCGCCGCGCGACATCACCGCCCTCATCCTCGACCGCCCGCGCCATGCCCCGCTGATCGAGGCCGTGCGCCGGACCGGGGCGGCGGTGAAGCTGATCACCGACGGCGACGTGGCGGGGATCATCCACACCACCAATCCGGAAGAAAGCGGCGTCGACATCTATCTCGGCCTCGGCGGGGCGGCGGAGGGGGTGCTGGCAGCGGCGGCTCTGCGCTGCCTCGGCGGCCAGATGCAGGGCCGCCTGGTGCTGGATACCGAGAAGAAGCGCAGCCAGGCCAAGGCGCTCGGCATCCGCGACGCGGCCAAGATCTACCCGCTGGCGGAGATCGTCCGCGGCGACTGCCTCGTCGCCACGACAGGGGTGACCGACGGCGCTCTGCTCAAGGGCGTGCGCTTCGGCCGCGACGTGATCGAGACCCACACGATGGTGCTGCGCTCCTCCACGGGCACCGTCCGGCGCATCACCACCGAGTATCGCGACTTCAGCAAGTTCCAGGGCGAAGGCTGAACGGCCGGCCGGGTCGCCCGGCGGCCGAAACCGCGGGGCGAGGCGGCCGCATGCCCTGCCGGCGCGATCTTGCAAATATGAAATATGCAAGCGGGATCAGGTTTTTGACAGCGTTATGCTAGGTACGGCGGCATCGCCGCCTGCCCCCGCAACGCCGGGTCCTTGCAGAGCAGGTGAAGCGCTATGAGCGCTCTTGCATAACGCTTTGAAAATAAAAGAAAAATGCAGCAGGACGACCACTCACCTCATTTCTTAGCAACTGAGGTGATAGGCGCAACATATTGTTAATATTAACAATTTTTTCCAGTCGTCATAAACTGTCGTCCCCGCGGCCATCGGCGCTCATAGCCTGACCCTTCAGCGTTGATGGGCGGTAAAATAAGAAAGCCCCCATCGAGCGGGCGTCCCTGCGACCCGACAGGGACTCCCCTCTGCCGCGAAATGGCCAGGAGACGGCGCGACCCCGGCCCGTGGCGCAGAACGGGCAGACTACGCCTTTTCGATCAATGGCTTAGAGGGTCGCGGCGGCGCCGGGAATCAGCGGCACGAAGCGCACCGGCATCAGCTCGGTGCGGATGCGCCCGGACTGGGCCTTCACATACTTCACCAGCGTCTGGACCTCCTCCGGGGCGCCGATCGGCATGATGATGATACCGCCAAACTTGAGCTGATCCACCAGCTCCCGCGGAATATCCGGCGCTGCGGCGGTCACCAGGATGCGATCGAACGGCGCCCGGGCCGGCAGGCCCTGGGTGCCGTCGCCCACATAGGCCGTGACGTTGCGCAGCCCCAGCACCTCGAACCGCACCTGCGCCTGGGCCACGAGCGTGCGGTACCGGTCCACCGTCACCACCCGGGCGGCAAGGTGGGAGAGCACCGCCGCGTGGTACCCAGACCCCGTCCCCACCTCCAGAACCGTGTGCTCGGCGGTCACATTCAGCGCCTCGGTCATGGCGGCGACGAGGCTGGGCTGCGACATGGTCTGCCCGCAGGGGATGGGCAGCGCAACATCGTCGAAGGCATGCCGGCGCAGCAGCGGGTCGACGAACAGCGGGCGCGGCACGAGTTCCATGGCGCGCAGCACCGCCACGTCGCGGATGCCACGCTGTCGAAGGCCGAGGACGAAGGCTGCCCGCTCAGCCTGCTCGCCATCCGCCGCGCGATCGGACCCTGCATGGTTCATGTTGAGATTCCACTTTAATCTCCTATCCATTGAAATTACATGGATTTAAGCCGCAGTTAAAGTTCAGATGGAACTTTAAGATTGCGATGGCGTCCCGTCCCTTCCCCTGCCCTCGCCGCAGCAACGCCTTGCGTTGGGTTCGGCTCTCGGCCACTTTTCGCCGCTCATGTCGCTGCGCCCGGACCTTCTCAATCCGCTCTTCGCGCCCCTCACGGACCTTCCCGGCATCGGTCCGAAGCTGGTGCGGCCCTTCGCCCGCCTGCTCGGGCGGGAGATGCCGCGCGTCATCGACCTGCTGTTCCACATGCCCAGCGGCTTCGTGGATCGCCGCGCCCGGCCGCTGATCGCCGAGGCGGTGCCGGAGAACGACGCCACCCTCGAAGTGCGGGTGGAGGCGCACCACCCCCCGCCGCCGGGCAGCCGGGCGCCGCACCGCACCATCGTCTCCGATGCCAGCGGCACCCTGGTGGTCACCCACTTCAAGATCGACCCGGCCCGCATCGCCCACATGCTGCCGCTCGGGGCGACCCGCTGGCTGTGCGGCCGGGTCACGCTCTATGACGGCGTGCGCCAGATGGCCCATCCCGACCGCATCCTCGATGCCGTGGGCCTCGCCCGCCTGCCGCCGGTGGAGCAGACCTATCCCCTGGTGGAGGGGCTGGCCGCCGGCCATCTGCGCCGTGCCATCGAGGCGGCGCTCGCCCGCCTGCCCGATCTGCCGGAATGGCTCCCCGCCGATCTGCCGGCCGATCTCGCCGTCGGCTGGCCAGGCTTCCGCGCCGCGCTGGAGCGGGTGCACCAGCCGCGGACCCCGGCCGACGCCGTGCCGTCCGGCGCGCCCTGGCGTCGGCTCGCCTTCGACGAGCTGTTCGCGCACCAGATCACCCTGGCCTTCGTCCGCGCCGCCGAGGAGAAGGCGGGCGGGCGTCCCACGCGCGGCACGGGGGCCCTCGATGCGCGGCTGCGCGCCGCTTTGCCCTTCGCCCTCACCGGGGCGCAGGAGACGGCGCTGGCCGAAATCCGCGCCGACCTTGCCGCCGACACCCGCATGCTGCGCCTGCTCCAGGGCGATGTGGGCTCGGGCAAGACGGTGGTGGCGCTGCTGGCGGCGGCGAGCGTCGCCGAGGCCGGCCGGCAGGCCGCCCTGATGGCGCCCACCGAGATCCTTGCCCGCCAGCATTTCGAAACCATCGGGCCGCTCTCCGCCGCGGCCGGCCTGCAGGTCGCGGTGCTCACCGGCCGGGAGAAGGGCCGCGCCCGCGCCGCTCTCCTCGCCGACCTCGCCGAAGGCCGCACCAACCTCGTCATCGGCACCCACGCTTTGATCCAGGAGGATGTCGCCTTCCGCGACTTCGCTTTGGCGATCGTCGACGAGCAGCATCGCTTCGGCGTCGGCCAGCGGCTCACCTTGGCCGGCAAGGGCACGGCGGTGGACATGCTGGTGATGACCGCCACCCCCATCCCGCGCACTTTGGTGCTGACCCTGTTCGGCGACATGGACTCCAGCGAGCTGCGCGAGAAGCCGCCCGGCCGGCAGAAGGTGGAGACCCGCGCCATGCCCATGGACCGCCTCGACGAGGTGGTGGAGGCGCTGGCCCGGGCGCTGGCCCGCGGCGCGCAGGCCTACTGGATCTGCCCGCTGGTGGAGGAGAGCGAGGACATCGACCTGACCGCCGCCACCGAGCGGGCGGAGAGCCTGAAGGCCCATTTCGGCGCCCGGGTGGACGTGGTGCACGGCCGCCTCTCCGGCGCCGCCAAGGATGTGGCGATGGCCCGCTTCAGCGCCGGCGAGACGCGCATCCTGGTAGCCACCACCGTGGTCGAGGTCGGCGTCAACGTGCCCGACGCCACGGTGATGGTGATCGAACATGCCGAGCGCTTCGGCCTCGCCCAGCTCCACCAGCTGCGCGGCCGGGTGGGGCGCGGCGACAAACCCTCCGCCTGCCTGCTGCTCTATCGCGCGCCGTTGTCGGAGACCGCCAAGGCCCGGCTCGCAATCCTGCGCGAGAGCGACGACGGCTTCCGCCTCGCCGAGGAGGACCTGCGGCTGCGCGGCGAGGGCGACGTGCTGGGCACCCGGCAGAGCGGCATGCCCGGCTTCCGCCTCGCCCGGCTGGAGGTGCATGGCGATGCCGTGGCCGCCGCCCGCGATGCCGCGATCCGGCGGCTGCGGGCCGATCCCGAGCTTGCCGACGAGGGGCCGCTCGCGCTGCTGCTCCACCTCTACGAGAAGGATGCCGCCGTCCGCCTGCTCGAAGCGGGCTAAGATTCGAATTATTCCAAACAAACTCGACGGAAGAGGATCGCCGCGGAAACCGCTTCTGCCCCGCGCCGGCCGCGTGCAATGGTCCGCCGATGATTCCCTCACCCCGTTCCCGCCATGCCCGCGCCGGATGACGAGCATTCCGTAGCGGTACCTTCCGGCATCGCCCGGCCGCAGATCGACCCGTCCAGGGTCGACGCGTCCAAAGTCGACGCCGCTTCGGATCGGCCGCGGATCGATTCCGGGGTGCGGGGGGCGGGCCTGCGCAGCGCCTTCCTGCGCTATGTCCTGCTCGGCTGCGGCGTCATCTTCCTGATCGTCGGCGCCATCGGGATGGTGGTGCCGATGATGCCGGGCACCATCTTCCTCATCCTGGCGGCCTGGTGCTTCGCGCGGTCCTCGCCGCGCTTCGAGAGCTGGCTCCTCACCAACCGCTATCTCGGCCCCTCGGTCGCCCGCTGGCGCGAGACCGGGGCGATCCCGCTGCCGGTGAAGCTGCTGGCGCTGTCGAGCTTCGTCGGCAGCTTCGCCGCCGCCTGGTATGCCGGCGCGCCGACGCTGGTGCTGATCTTCCTTGGGGCGCTCTTCACCGTCCTCGCCATCTTCATGGTGACCCGCCCCAACGGCTGAGCCGGAAGCGATGTTGCGGCGCAGCGTTGACATCGCCCTGCCGGCTACCCAAACTCGATCTGTTCCAAGGGGGGTCCCGCGAGGGGACTGAGATCGTGCGCACAGGCGTCTTCCATACCGGAAGGCCCGCCCGCACCGACCCTTCGAACCTGATCCGGGTCATACCGGCGAAGGGATCGGAACCCGTGCGGCCCGGCGAGGATTCAGCCTCGCTTTGCTGCACCCGTCTCCCAAGCTTTAGGTCCCGGCTCTCGTTGCAAGCGCAAGCTGAACGGAGCACCCCATGCTTGACGAAGCCTCTACCTCGGCCCTCAAGGTCACCACCGGCCCCCTGCCCCATTCGCGCAAGGTGCAGGTGCCCGCCACCGTCCCCGGCATCACCGTGGCGATGCGCGAGATCTGTCTTTCCACCCCCGACGAGCCGCCGCTGAAGGTCTACGATACCTCCGGCCCCTATACCGATTCCGAGGCGATCATCGACCTCACCCGCGGCCTGCCCGAGCTGCGCCGCGACTGGATCCGCGCCCGCGGCGACGTGGTGGAGGTGGACGGCCGGCAGATCCGCCCAGAGGACAACGGCCTCAAGGCCGGCCAGAGCTCCACCCTGCCGGTGTTCGATCGCACCGGCCGCCAGCCGCTGCGGGCCAAGGCCGGCCATCGCCCGACCCAGATGGCCTATGCCCGGGCCGGCATCGTCACCCCCGAGATGGAATATGTGGCGGCGCGCGAGAATCTCGCCCGCGTCAATGGCGGCGCCCATCCGCGCCATGCCGCCATGGGGCTGGGCGCGACGATCCCGCTGGAGATGACCGGCGAATTCGTCCGCCAGGAGGTCGCCCGCGGCCGTGCCATCATCCCGGTCAACATCAACCACCCCGAAACCGAGCCGATGGCCATCGGCCGCAACTTCCTGGTGAAGATCAACGCCAATATCGGCAATTCCGCCGTCACCTCCGGAGTGGCGGAAGAGGTGGACAAGCTGGTGTGGGCCACCCGCTGGGGCGCCGATACGGTGATGGACCTCTCCACGGGCAAGAACATCCACACCATCCGCGAATGGATCATGCGCAACTCGCCGGTCCCCATCGGTACGGTGCCCATCTACCAAGCGCTGGAGAAGGTGAACGGGGTGGCCGAGGAGCTGACCTGGGAGATCTTCCGCGACACGGTGATCGAGCAGGCCGAGCAGGGCGTGGACTACATGACCGTCCATGCCGGGGTGCGCCTGCCCTATATCCCGCTCACCGCCAGCCGGGTGACGGGCATCGTCTCGCGCGGCGGCTCGATCATGGCCAAGTGGTGCCTCGCGCACCACAAGGAGAGCTTCCTCTACGAGAATTTCGAGGAGCTGGCCGCGCTCCTCGCCGAGTATGACGTCGCCTTCTCGCTGGGCGACGGCCTGCGCCCCGGCTCCATCGCCGACGCCAACGACGCCGCCCAGTTCGCCGAACTGGAGACGCTGGGCGAGCTCACCGAGATCGCCTGGAAGCACGACTGCCAGGTGATGATTGAGGGCCCCGGCCACGTCCCGCTGCACCTCATCCGCGAGAATGTGGAGAAGCAGCTCAAGCTCTGCCACGAGGCGCCCTTCTACACTCTCGGCCCGCTGGTGACCGATATCTCCCCGGGCTACGACCACATCTCCTCGGCCATCGGCGCGGCGATGATCGGCTGGTTCGGCACCGCCATGCTCTGCTACGTGACGCCGAAGGAGCATCTCGGCCTGCCCGACCGCGACGACGTGAAGGCCGGCGTCATATCCTACAAGATCGCCGCCCACGCCGCCGACCTCGCCAAGGGCCACCCGGCGGCGCGGATCCGCGACGATGCTCTCTCGCGGGCGCGCTTCTCCTTCCGCTGGCGCGACCAGTTCGCGCTCTCGCTGGACCCGGAGACGGCGGAGCGATTCCACGACGAGACCCTGCCGGCGGAAGGCGCCAAGGTGGCGCACTTCTGCTCCATGTGCGGGCCGAAATTCTGCTCCATGAAGATCTCGCAGGAGCTGAAGATCGAGGCCGGCGCGGTCGCCCTCGCCCAGGCCGACAACGTCGCCGCGGAAGGCATGGCGGAGATGGCACACCGCTTCCGGGAAGGCGGAAGCGAGATCTACGCGCCGGCCCCGGAGGTCGCTCCCCCGCCGTCGGCCACCGCGGCGGAGTAAGCGCCCCGGAGGGTTGTCCACCGGCGCCGCGGCGGGGTTTTCGCTGCGGCGCGAATGGGCCTTGAAATTGCGAGGCCCGGCGCGTAGGTTCCGCCCTCGCTTCGGGCCCCTTGCGGCGTCGAAGGCCTGCAGGTGTAGCTCAGTTGGTTAGAGCGCCGGTCTGTGGAACCGGAGGTCGGTGGTTCGAGCCCACCCACCTGTACCATCATCAAATCTGAAATCCGGGGCGCGGCGCGCGGGTTGTGGAAAGCCGCTTGCACCGCCTTGCGCTCCGCTTTATCCAGCTTCTGCACGTTTTGATGGATGCAAGGCTGGGGGCAACCTTTGAGGGAATGCCGCGCTTTGGATTGCGCGTCGGCGCCTGCCCTCATGGATTCGATCCTGGGAACGCCGAGCGGCTCGATTCTCGCCGTGGATGGGATCGGCCTCGCCGATCTGCGGGTGCTGTGCGAGGCTTGCGAGCCGGCGCAGGATTCGCCGACGCTGCTGTTTCTGCCGCTGCCGCCGCGGCGGACGTCCACTGCGATGGTGGAAGATGTCGTCGCACGGCTCGCCGAAATCGCCTTAAAACTCTGGCCGATCTGGCTGGGCTCTGAACCGCTGCCGCACGCGGGCACGGACCGGCTCGGCCGCATGGCTGTCGCTGCCGCCGCACGGCGGCTTGCCCGGCAGGTGGGAGGCATGCTGCTGCCCTGGGCGGAGGCCGCGGCGCTGCAGGCGCTGGAAGGTCGCGTCCCGCGGGTGCCCGCAACGGCGCAGGCGGTGGAGCTGGCCCAGCTCGCCCGGCTCGTCGCCCCCGGCCGCCTCATCCTGGCCACCGAAGTCCCGTCCGACCTCGACACGGTGTCGGCGAGCGCGATGGTGCACGCCCTCGAATGGATCGCCCGGCACATGCACGGCGCAGTGATCGCCGTCTTCCCCGATCCGCCCGCCCGCGATACCCCGTTCGACCGTATCCGGTTCGGCGCCCGTCATTTCATCCGCGTCGACCCCGTCGTGGACGACGAAGCGACGGAGGATGGGCAGTCGCCGCCCGCGGAGCCCTGGCTGCTGCCATGGCGCGGCAGGCCGCATCCGCTCAGCGCCATCGAGCAGCGGATGGCGCGCCTGCTGTCCGCCGATGCCGACCTCGGCCCGCTGTTCCTTTTCAACCAGGTGATCGCCACGACGCGCGGGTCCCGCCCCCGGGTGGATCTGCTGTGGCCCGCCGGCCGGCTGGTGGTGGAGCTGGACGGCTATGCCGACCACGGCACCCGCAGCGCCTTCATGCGCGACCGGCAGCGCGACTTCGAGCTCGTTCTGAGCGGCTACACGGTGCTGCGCCTCGCCAATGAGGAAGTTGCGCAGGACTGCGCGCGGGCACTCGAGAAAATCCGCGACCTCGTCCAGCATCGCAAGCAGGTCCTGCCCCAGGAGGAATAGGTGGAAAATCTCGATAAGGACGCTGCGGCGGCGCAGGCGCGTCGCACCCTGATCCTGTGGGCGCTCCTGGTGCGCGACGGCGCCGGGGCCTTGCAGGGCGACCTGCGCCCGAAAGTGGAGCGCGCCGACCGCGAGGCGCTGGAACGGGCCGGGCACATCCGCACCGAGCGGCGCGGGCGCTACCGGCAGATCTGGATCGAGGCCACCGACGCCGGTTGGAGCTGGGCGGCCAGCAACCTGCATGCCCCCCTGCCCCCGGCAAGCCGCGACGGCGCGCAGGTGCTGCAGGCGGTGCTGGCGCGGCTGGCGGACTTTATCCGCGCCCGGGGTCTCGCGCTGGCCGAGATCTTCGGGCCGCAGCCGGCAGGGGCGACGCCGCCCGCAGCCGTCGACCTGCGGGAGCGGATTCGCAGCGCCTATCTGGCGGCGACGGGGGGGCACCTGAACCGGCGGGCCCTGCTGCGCACCGTGCGCGAAGGGCTGGCCGGCGTGGACCGCGCCGCGGTGGATGCCGCCCTTCTCCAGCTGCAGCGCGAGCAGGCCGCCATTCTTTATCCGCTGGACGACCGCGCCCAGCTCGTCGCGGCCGACCATGAGGCCGCCCTTCTCGTGAATGGCGAAGCCCGCCACATCCTGTGGATCGATCGATGAACGCCCGCCCGAAGACGCAAGCCGCGACTGCCGAACTCGACGCCCTGCGCGAGGTCGATTTCGACTGGACACGCCAGCTCAACAGCATCTGGCGGGACGGCGACGCACGCAGTCCTGTCCTGCACGAGGCGTGTCTGACCGAGATTCTCGCCGATTTCGACCGCAGGCTTCGGAACCGACCGGGCCGTGACGAACCCCTCGGCCGTGTCATCGTCGGACCGGCCGGGTTCGGCAAGACCCACCTGATCGGGGAGCTGCGCCGCAGGGTCGCGGCGCGCGAGGGCTGGTTCATCCTCCTGGATCTCGTCGGCGTGAAGGACTTCTGGTCCTCGGTCGCCCTGGGCTTCCTGGATTCCATTCAGAAGACGCGGGGTAATAACACCCAACATGCCGAGCTGATCGTAGCCGTAGCGAAGCACCTCAGCATATCGGAACAACTGGCCACCATCGTGCAGCGCCACCCCGACGACCTCAAGGCGCGGACGAAGGCGCTGGTGCGCCACTTCCACCTGTCGCTCGGCAAGCGCTATCGCGAAGACGCCTCCAATCATGCCGACGTGGTGACCGCCCTGATGCTCCTGCGCTCCGAAGACTTCGATCAGCGCAGCTTCGCCCATGCCTGGCTGCAGGGCATGGAGCTCGATCCACAGGAACGCTGGGCCAACGGCGTGCGCGGCACCGGCGACCCGCGCGCGGTGGTGCGCGGGATCAGCTGGCTGATGAGCCTTGTCGGCCCCACCATGATCGCGGTGGACCAGATCGATGCCATCGTCACCGCCGCCAAATCGAAGGCCCGCGCCGCATCGGCCGACAGCGCCGAGCAGCGAGAGGCGAGCGCCATCGTCGATGCCCTCGCCCAGGGGCTGATGGACCTGCACGATACCAAGCTGCGGGCGATGACCGTGGTCTCCTGCCTGGAGACCACCTGGGAGATCCTGCGCACCTCCCAAAGCGTGCCGGTGACCGATCGCTATTGGGAGCCGGTGGTGCTCAAGCCGATGGCGGGCGGAGCGGATGCCCGGGGCCTGGTGGAGGCGCGCCTCGCCGAGGGCTATGGCGAAGCCGGCTTCGTGCCGCCCTACCCCACCTACCCGTTCCTGCCGGAGGCGTTCGAGGGCGCGGCCGGCTGGTCGCCGCGGGTGCTGCTGAAGGCCTGCGATCGCCACCGGATCCGCTGCCTTCGCGACGGCACGGTCAGCGAATGCGCCTCGCTTGCGGAAGCGCCTGCCACCCCGCCGCCGCCGCCGTCCACGGGTCTCGATGCGCAATTCGCGAGCTGCCTTGCGGCCGCGCGCACGGACGGCCTGCTCGATCCGGAGAACGAGGACACCCTGCACGCCATCTTCGAGGATGGGTTGCACCTGCTGGAACATCACTTCGACCTGCCCGACGACGTCGACCTGCGGGTGCCGCCCGATCCGGACCAGAGGCGGCCCTCGCTGCACGGGCGCCTCACCTTCACCTTCCGCTCCGAGGGCGAGCGCGAGGAGCACTTCTGCTTCCGCATCCTCGGGCACGATCACGCGGTGGCCTTCCAGTCGCGTCTCAAGGCGGCCATGACCGCCTCGGGCATCGATACCGCGCTGCGCTTCCGCCGGCTGTTCGTGCTGCGTGCCGCGGCGCCGCCGAGCGGGGCGAAGACCCAGGCGATGGTCTCGGAATTTACCCGGGCCGGCGGGCACTTCGTCAGACCCGTCGCGGAAGACCTGAAGCTGCTCGTCGCCCTGCGCGACCTTGCCGCGCAGAAGCCGCCCGAGCTGAAGGCGTGGCTGCAACTGCGCAAGCCGCTGTTCGACGCCCCGCTGTTCAAGACCGCCGGCCTGTGCCCGCCGGCCTTCCTCGCCCCTCCGGCGCCCGGGACCGATGACGGTGGACCCCGCACCGATCCGCCGGCAGGACGGCCTGCAGGCAGACCCGCGCCGAGAGGGGGCGAAGCGCCTTCCGGGCGCGGTCCGGCGCCGTCCAATCCGGAAACCAAAGGGGCCCGCACTGATGCCGACCCCGCGAACGGGACAGGTCCCGCCAGCTCCGCGGCGGAGGGCACCGACATCATCCTCGGCCGGCGCGCGGGAACCGCAGAGAACGCGAGCGCGGTGCTCCCGCGGGACCTGCTGAACCGCCATGTGGCGATCTTCGCCGGCTCGGGATCGGGGAAGACGGTCTTCCTGCGGCGGTTGGTGGAGGAAGGGGCGCTCCTGGGCCACCCGGCCCTCGTGCGCCACGTCAAAAACCACCTCCCCCCCCCCCGGGACCCCCGGCCGCAGACGCCGGAGAGCTTCTCCCCCGAAGACGTCGCGAAGGCCGCGCGCTATCACGCCGGCGTCGAGGTGGTGGTGTGGACGCCGGGCATCTCCAGCGGCAATCCCCTGTCCCTCGGGCTGCTGCCGGACTTCGCCGCCATCGGCGACGGCCGCGATAGCGAGAGTAACGACGAGCGCGGGCAGGCGGTGGAGATGGCCCGCGCGACCCTCACCCCCTATCTCGGCGGCGGCGGGGGCCAGAGGGCGAACCTGAAGCAGGGCGTGCTCGCCGACGCGCTGCGCCGCTTCGCGCAGGCGGGCGGGCGGGATTTGCGGGACTTCGTCGCCCTCCTCGGCGAGCTGCCCGAAGGGGTCAGCCAGATCCGCAATGCCGAGAGGCTCGCCGGCGAGATGGCCGACCAGCTCCTGGCCGCCATCGCCACCAATCCGCTCCTGCAGTCGAACGGGCCGCGGCTGGATCCCGGGCGCCTGTTCCATGGCGCTGATCCGGCGCGGCCGCGGATCTCGGTGATCAACCTCGCGGGCCTCGCCACCGAAAGCGCCCGCGAGTCCTTCGTCAACCAGCTGCAAATGACCCTCTTCACCTGGGTGAAGCAGAATCCCAGCCCGGCCGGTCGCCTCTACGTGCTGGACGAGGCGCAGAACTTCGCCCCCTCGCAGGCCGGCACCGCCTGCAAGGCCAGCACCCGCGCGCTGGCCGCGCAGGCGCGCAAGTACGGGCTGGGTATGGTGTTCGCGACCCAGCTGCCGCGCGGCATCGACAGCGGCATCGTCTCCAACTGCACCACCCACCTCTACGGACGCATGAGCTCGCCGGCGACCATCGAAGCCACGCGCGATCTGATGGCGGCGAAGGGCGGCGCGGCGGATGACCTCGGCCGGCTGGCGCACGGCCGCGGACCCCAGCCCCGCGCCCCCGGTGCCCGGGCTCGTCCCTCGGCCCCCCCGCCTGCACCCCCGACACCTGCTCGACGCCCGATCCCACCGGCGCCTGCTGCGACGCCTCCGGCGCGT
>CALMSN010000004.1 GCA_937872325.1 uncultured Xanthobacter sp.
TGCCCATGATCCGTCCCCTGAGGTCGGTGACGGCAGCGATCATGGCCGGCAGGGGTTGAATGGGCCCGTGCGCAGCCGGGCGATAGAAGCAGCGAGGATGAAAGCGCAAGCTTCCGGTTTCGTGCAAAGCCGAGATGCCGCGGGTCCGCAGATACGCCTCTACGATTGTGCCCGAAATCGGCTCTGCAGCGGCGAACAGCCGTCGTGCCGAGATGACCGGATCACGTGAGGAACATTGCTTTCCGCCATGAGGAGCTTCCGCGTCTGGTGAGATTGGTGGAAGGCGCAGAAATGCTTGAGCCTCTGCGACCACATCGGTGAAGTTGAGCAGGCCCCGGCTTTCGCGGATCACGTCGAGGAGGTCGCCGTGCTCGCCCGTGGCAGCGTCGGTCCATTTTCCGGCTGGGCCCTTCGCGGTGTCCGTCAGCCGCACGAACATGGAGCGGCCGGGAGAGTTGCGAACATCGCCGACCTGCCAATAGTGCCCCTGCCGTCGGCCCGCGGAGAGATAATGGCGGCAGACTGCCTCCGCCTGCCGCCCCAACTGCCGGGCCAGATCATGGGTCACATCCGTCATGGGGACGCTCCAAGAAAATGGCCCGCCGTCCGGGCCACGCGATAGGGGGGATCGCGGAGCCACAGACGGCGGGCCAGGTTGCCCGGGGAGGATTATTCGGCAGCGATCGAGGAGGAGATCGCTTCGGGCTCCTCAGTGTCGGCGAGGTCTTCGCTGTCGGCCATGGCCGTTTCGCCGTCGGTCTCCGCCGTTTCCTCGCCGACGGTGTCCAAGGGCTGGGTCCGCAGCGCCTCCGGGAGCCAGCCGCTGTCGGCGAGGAGGGTCTCGGCCTCCCGGGCCATGTCGCCCTTCTTGAGGTGGGCGATCCGCTCGGCCGGGCGCTCCCCCTTGGCCTCGGTCACCGCCTGCAGGATGCGGGCCTTGGTGACCCTGCCGAGGAAGGTGTCCACCGTGGGCTTCCATCCGACGGCTGCCATGTCGAGCGACACCGCCTGCGCCAGCCTATCGGCATGGGCGAAGGCGCGGGGACGGCGGTTCCAGGCCTCATGCACCGCATTGACCGAGAGGCTCACCACATGGGCGAACAGTGCGGCCCGGCTGTCGTGGTCCCACCCGCTCAAGGTGTCCCAGAGCGTGCCCGGCTCCTTCGGCAGAGCCTTGGCCCAGCTCTCATGCCGGACACGAATGGACTCGGCGGAGACGCTGTCATTGAGGCCCGGCGCCTGGGCATTGAACGAGACGCTCTTGAGATCGAGCTCAAGGCAGCTGTCCGAGCCATAGGCGTAGAAAGCTTTCAGCGTCAGGGCATGGACCGCGGCAAGGAAGGCGACGTCAGGCTGCTCGCCCAGCGAATGGCGCAGGCCGAGGGTGCGGTGGGTGGTCAGCTCCGTGAGCAGCCGGTCGGAGATGGGGGTGAGGCCGTCCTCCTCCTCGGGCTCGCCAGGAGCATCGCCTGCTGCCGCCTCCTGCCGAGGGGATGAGGCCACGAGGTTGGCACCGTCGGTCTCGATGGAAGGGTCATGGTCCTCCTCGACCGGCACCTCGTCCTCCGGGCGGACGAAACCCCGTTCCACCCGGAGCTTTCCATCCTGTGCGATGCTGACGAAGGCGCCGGCCCGGGCGACCTCCGCCGGATCGAACGCGAGAGGACGCGCTTCGAAGGCCTCCAGCATCGCCTCGAGTGCCCCGAGCCGCGCGTCGACCTCTTCGGGAAGCTCGTCGACATCGGCATGTTCTTCGGACAGACGATCGTATTCCCCCTGGGCTGCCTCCCGCGCAGCCTCCTCCGCTTCGGTCAAATGCATGGGCTCGCCCCGCAATTGGCGTAGGCCATAGGTGTGGCCATAGGCGAAGTCCGGCGCGACCTCGATCCACTTCCAACCCTCGCTCCGGATCACGTCGGCCTCGGCGACGAGCTTCTCGGCCACCATCCGGTCGACGAGGGGCACATCCTGCAGCCAGCCACCGTCATCGCCCTGGAACAGGTCGCGCAGCACCGTGCCGCCGGCCATCTCGTAGGCCTCGATGCCGATGAAGCGGGCCCGCTTGTCGGATGCCCGCACCGCGCCCTCCGTCAGCATGCGCCGGATGACATAGGGCTGCTTGTCGTAAGCTTGGGCGAGACGCTCCAGCACCTGCTCCTGCCGTTCATGGTCGCCCGATACGGTGAAGGCCATGAGCTGGTCGAGGGTGAGGCCATCCTCGGCATAGGTGTCGAGGAGCGTCGGAGAGAGCGAGGCGAGCTTCAGCCGCTGCTTCACCACCGCGACCGAGACGAAGAAGGCGGCGGCGATCTCCTCCTCGGACTGGCCCTTCTCCCGCAGAGCGAGAAAGGCACGGAACTGGTCGAGGGGATGGAGCGGCGCGCGCTGGACATTCTCGGCGAGGGAATCCTCCTCGGCGATGCCGCCCTCACGGACAATGCATGGCACCGGGGCCGTCCTGGCGAGGCGCTTGCGCTTCACCAGCAGCTCCAGCGCCCGATAGCGCCGCCCGCCGGCCGGGATCTCATACATGCCGGTCTCGACGCCGTCGGGATCGACCACGGCTCGGACATTGAGGCCCTGGAGCAGGCCGCGCCGGGCGATGTCCTCGGCGAGTTCCTCGATGGAGACGCCCGCCTTCACCCGGCGGACGTTGGCCTGACTCAGCACCAGCTTGTTGAAAGGGATGTCGCGGGAGGACGAAAGGGTGATCTTCTGAACGGCCGTGGCCATGGGATATTTCTCCGCGACGGGCGGCCAGAGAACCTCTCTCTGGCCTCCAACCCGTCACGAAGGACGGCGCCGCCCTCTTCCTCTGAGGGCAGCGCCGCAGAACCGATGATCCGGAAATCCGGAACAACACGAAGCCGGAGACACGACATTCCGCATCTCCGGCTTCGCGGATCTCAGACGGCGCGGTCGAGGAGTTTCTTCGCCCGCGCCTCCAGATCGAGGCGGGCATCCTGGTGGGGCTTGTCCCGGGCCACGGCCGTGATGCCCTGCACGAAGTCGAAGATGCTCTCCGGCTTGCGACCTTCTTCGGCCAGCACGGTCTCGATCACCTTCTGCGTCTCCGCCTTGGAGAAGCCCTTGCGGCGCAGGAACTCGGTGCGGTCCTCGTCGGTGCGCGCCACGATGCGCTCGCGTGCCGCCTTGATGCCGTTGACGAAGGGCATGGGGGAGGAGTTAGCAAAGCGCTCCAAAGCCGGCGCCGCCTGATGGGCGAACCGAGATGCGGCATACTTGGAGTGCCGGATGGTGATCTCCTCGAAATCCTCGACGCCCCACAGGTTGCGGTTCTGGCAGACGGCCCGCAGGTAGAAGCTGGCGATCCCCAGCGTCTTGGCGCCCACCTCCGAGTTCCAGCAATAGAAGCCCCGAAAAAACAGGTCCGGAGAGCCGTCCGGCAGCCGGCCAGCCTCGATGGGATTGAGATCATCCACCAGGAACAGGAAGACGTCCCGATCCGAGGCGTAGAGCGTGGTGGTGTCCTTGGTGATGTCGACGCGGGGATT
>CALMSN010000005.1 GCA_937872325.1 uncultured Xanthobacter sp.
CGGCGGATCCGGAGATTCACGTTCTTGACCGCCGCAAACCCCTTGAATTCCTTCGTGAGACCGGACGCTTCAACGATAAAGGGCACGTCCGAGACGTTGTCCATGATCGTAATGTGCCCTCGCTGTTTCGGCCGCAGGCGCGAAGCCCGGGGCACTCATCCTCTGGTGCGGCGTCATTGGGAGTGACGCGTTCTGTTGGGGCAAACTAATACCCACCCATGCAGCAGCGTCAATAGAGCCCTGCACCTCGCGCATGATCGCCCAAATTTCCCCCCAATTCCCGTAAAGTCTTATGACCAAAGGTCAATTTGCCGGTATCGCAGTCCAGGATTGTGGACACAGTCGCGCGACTTTGCGGCGCAGCCTTCATCTTTCTGCCGCACACGCGGCGGCGGAGGCCGCCGCGTGGTACCCAGCCGGGCCGTCCGAGGCCGGCTCCAGCGGGCTCAGGCGCGGCCGGTTCGGGCCTGGGCGTGATAGGCCTCGTTCGGCCGCATGTCGGTGGCGGCGGCGATACGATTCGACATGTTGAAGAAGCCAGTGACCGCCGCCACGTCCCAGATGTCGCGCTCGGTGAGGCCGGCGGCCCGCAGGGCGGCGCGGTCAGCCTCCTCGATCTCGTGCGGCCGCTCCGTCAGCTTGACCGCGAAGTCGAGGATCGCCCGGCGGCGCGGATCGAGGCGGGCGGCGCGATAGTTCATCACCATCTGCTCGCCGAGCACCGGGTCGCCTGAGAGATGGCGCACCGCAGCGCCATGCGCGGTGAGGCAGTAATAGCAGCGGTTCACGCTCGAAACCGCCACCGCGATCATCTCCCGCTCCAGCTTGGAGAGGCCGGAGGGGGCGAGCATCAGGTCGTTGTACATGGCGGCAAAGGCGGAAAGCTTCGCCATGTCGAATGCATAGGCCTGGAGCACGTTGGGGACGAAGCCGATCTTCTCCAGGCACCTGTCGAAATAAGCCTGATTCGCCCCGTCGAGGGGCGCGGCCGGGAGGTCGAGGGCGATGGCGGGGAGGTCGTCGGGGCCGCGCGGCACCGCAGGCGCCTTCGCGGCCGCCGCCGGCTTTCCGGCCGTCTCGGGGCGGCCCGGCGCGCCGGCCGGGGTGGAAGCGACGGCAGGCGCCTTCTTTTCAGGCCCGCTCAATTGTGCGGCAGTCTTCGTTTTGGCTTTTTCTGGGCGCCCAGCTCCCTTTACCTTTGCGGCCATTGGCATTTCCTCGTCATCGTCACGTCGCCAGTATCGGTCACAGCCTTTGCGCAACGTCCTTCGGGGCGATGCGCGCCGGGCCGCGCTACAGGGGGAGAGAGGGCATGAACCTGCAGACAATTCAAGGCGCCGAGCCGCGCCCTGCCGACGGCGGCACGTTCGACCTCGAGGCGCTCGTGGCGGCGCTGAACGGCGGCGCCGACCCGGTGCCCGAAGCGTTCGCCCGCGCCTTCCTCGGCTCCATCGCCCCGGAAGACCTCGCCCCCCTGCCCGTCGCCCTGGTGGAGAGCCTGGCGCGCGGCGCCTACGCCCACGTGCGTGCACGCCCCGCCGGCAACGCCGACGTGCAGGTGTTCAACCCCGAGGGCGCCGCATTCACCGTTGTCGAGACGGTGAATGACGACATGGCCTTCCTGTTCGATTCGGTGGTGGGCGAGCTGGCCGACCGCGGCTTCGAGCTCAAGCTCGCCGCCCACCCCATCCTGCATGTCCAGCGCGGGGGCGACGGCGCGGTCAGCGGCCTGGCCGAAGCCGGCAAGCGCAAGGCCGGCGAGGGCGGACGGGAAAGCCTGATCCACCTGCACATCGACGCCATCGGCGCCGCCGACCGGGCCCAGGTGAAGGGCGCCATCGAGGAGGTGCTGGACGACGTGCGCGCCGCCAACGAGGACTTCCTCGCCATGCGCGGCCTGATGCGCCAGATCGGCCAGGAGATGCGGGCCGGCATCGAGCGCCAGGCGAAGGCGCCCGACCCCGCCAGCGAGATCGCCGAGGCCTGCGACCTGGTCGACTGGCTGGGCGACGACAACTTCATCTTCCTCGGCGCCCGGCGCTATGCGGTGGCCGGCGAGAACCTGGTGCCGGTGGCCGACAGCGGCCTCGGCATCCTGCGCGATCCCTCGGTGCGCGAGCTGCGGCTCGGCGACGGCCCGGCGGTGATGACCCCGGAAATCCACGCCTTCCACGACAGCGCGGCGCCGCTGATCTTCACCAAGGCGAGCCTGCGCTCGCGGGTGCACCGGCGCAGCTTCATGGACTATGTGGGCATCAAGACCCGCGACGGCTCCGGCGCCCTCACCGGCGAGGTGCGCATCATCGGCCTGCTCACCTCGAACGCCTATACCCACTCGGTGCGCGAGATCCCCTATCTCAGGGTGAAGGCCGACACGGTCATCCGCCGCATCGGGCTGGAGCCCGGCAGCCACTCCGCCAAGGCGCTGGAGACGGTGCTGGAGACCTATCCGCGCGACGACCTGTTCCAGATCGAGACCGAGACCCTGCTCGCCCATGCCGGGCAGATCCTGTCGGTCTACGACCGGCCGCGGGTGCGGGTGCTGTCGCGGGTGGACCGCTTCGAGCGCTTCGTCTCGGCCCTGGTCTACGTGCCGCGCGAGCGGTTCGACTCCATGGTGCGGACCCGCATCGGCGATGCCCTCGCCAAGGCCTATGACGGCCATGTCTCCTCGTTCACGGAGACGCTGCTGGTCGGCATCCCGCTGGTGCGGGTGCATTATATCGTCGGCCGCGTCGGCGGGACGGTGCCGCAGGTCGACCGCGTGGCGCTGGAGAAGGAGATCAGCGCCGCCACCCTCACCTGGAGCGACCGGCTGGCGGCGGCCCTCTCGGCCGCCTACGGCACCGATCCGGAGGTGGCCTCGCGGCTGCGCGCCCGCTACGCCCGCGCCTTCGGCCTGGGCTACGAGGCCGCCTTCGACATCGACACCGCCCTCGCCGACATCGACCGGCTGGAGCGGCTCTCCCCCGAGCGGCCGCTGGCCATCGACTTCTACCGTCGGCCGGAGGATGAGGCGACCCGCATCTCCCTGCGCCTGCTCTCCCATGCCGCGCCGCTGCCGCTCTCGGTGCGGGTGCCGATGCTGGAGAACATGGGCCTCAAGGCCATCAACGAGCGGACCTACCGGATCACCCTGCCCGGCGCCGACATCGCCCAGGCCTATCTGCACGACATGACGCTGGAGCGCGCCGACGGCGGCTCCATCGCGGTTGAGAGCGCCGCCGAGCGGCTGGAGGACTGCCTCAACGCCGTGCTGCGCGGCACCGCCGAGGACGACGGCTTCAACGCTTTGGTGCTCGACGCCAACCTCGACTGGCGCGAGGCGGCGCTGATCCGCACCCTCGGGCGCTACCTCCGGCAGGCCGGCCTCAACTTCAGCCAGGACTATCTCTGGAAGACCCTGGCCAAGCACGAGACCATCGCCGCCGACATCATGAAGCTGTTCCACGCCCGCTTCGATCCGGCGGTCGACCCGGCCCCGGAGGCCCGCATCGCCCGCGAGGCGCCGCACCGCGAGGCCATCGCCACGGCCCTCGCCGGGGTGTCGTCGCTGGACGAGGACCGGATCCTGCGCCGGTTCGTGAACCTCATCGATGCCGCGGTCCGCACCAGCTACTACCAGGTGGACGCCGCGGGCCAACCGCGCCCGGCCATCGCCCTCAAGTTCGAGAGCGCCCGGGTGGAAGGGCTGCCCTTGCCGCGCCCGCTCTACGAGATCTTCGTCTACGCCCCGCGGGTGGAAGGCGTGCACCTGCGCTTCGGCAAGGTGGCGCGCGGCGGCCTGCGCTGGTCGGACCGGCCGCAGGACTTCCGCACCGAGGTGCTCGGCCTCGTCAAGGCGCAGCAGGTGAAGAACGCGGTGATCGTGCCGGTGGGCGCCAAGGGCGGCTTCGTGCCCAAGCTCCTGCCCGCCGGCGGCACCCGCGAGCAGGTGATGGCCGAAGGCACGGCCGCCTATAAGCTGTTCGTCGAGAGCCTCATCGACGTCACCGACAATCTGAAGGACGGCGCCGTCGTCCATCCCGACAACACGGTCCGCTTCGACGGCGACGACCCCTATCTCGTGGTGGCCGCCGACAAGGGCACCGCCACCTTCTCCGACACCGCCAACGCCATCGCCACAAGGCGCGGCTTCTGGCTGGGCGACGCCTTCGCCTCCGGCGGCTCGGTGGGCTACGACCACAAGGCCATGGGCATCACCGCCCGCGGCGCCTGGGAGGCGGTGAAGCGGCACTTCCGCGAGATGGATATCGACATCCAGACCAGCTCGGTGACCTGCGCCGGGGTGGGCGATATGTCCGGCGACGTGTTCGGCAACGCCATGCTGCTCTCGCCGGCGCTGAAGCTGGTGGCGGCCTTCGACCACCGCCACATCTTCCTCGACCCCGATCCGTCTCCGGCCCCCGCCTTCGCCGAGCGCCGGCGGCTGTTCGACCTGCCGCGCTCCTCCTGGGCGGACTACGACCCGGCGCTGATCTCGAAGGGCGGCGGCGTCTTCCCGCGCACGGCCAAGAGCATCGTCCTGCCGCCCGAGGCGAAGGCCCTGCTCGGCTTCGACCGCGCCGAGGCGGCGCCCAACGAGATCATCTCCGCCATCCTGCGGGCGAAGGTGGACCTGCTCTTCTTCGGCGGCATCGGCACCTACATCCGCGCCTCCACGGAGACCGACGCCGCCGCCGGCGACCGGGCCAACGACGCGGTGCGCATCGCCGCCGCCGACATCGGGGCGAAGGTGATCGGCGAGGGCGCGAACCTCGGCATGACCCAGCGCTCGCGCATCGAGGCCGGCCGCCGCGGGGTGCGCCTCAACACCGATGCCATCGACAACTCGGCCGGCGTGAACACCTCCGACGTGGAGGTGAACATCAAGATCGCGCTTTCGGCCCCGGTGGCGGCCGGCGACCTCTCCGGCGAGGACCGGGCCGCCCTGCTGAAGCAGATGACGCCCGAGGTGGGACACCTCGTGCTGCGCAACAACTACCTGCAGACCCTCGCGCTCTCCCTCGCCGAGCAGAAGGGGCCGAGCGACCTCGCCTTCCAGCAGCGCCTGATGCACCGGCTGGAAGCCAACGGCCTGCTCGACCGCACGGTGGAGCTTCTGCCCTCCGACGCCGAGATCGCCGACCGGCGCTCGCGCGGCGAGGCCCTCGCCCGGCCGGAGCTGGCGGTGCTGCTGGCCTATGCGAAGCTCGCCCTCAACGCCGACCTCGCCACCTCCGACGTGCCGGACGACCCGTATCTCGGATCGGAGCTGGTGACCTACTTCCCGCCGGAGATCGAGGCCCGCTTCCCGGCCGCGATCCGCGGCCACCGGCTGCGGCGGGAGATCGTCGCCACCGGGCTCGCCAACGCCATCATCAACCAGGGCGGGCCGTCCTGCGTCGCCCGCATCGCCGACCAGACCGGCGCCGATGCGGCCGCCATCGCCCGCGCCTTCGCGGCCGTGCGCGACAGCTACCACCTGCCGGAGCTCGGCGCCGCCATCGACGCCCTCGACAACAAGGTGCCGGGGGCGGTGCAGCTCGCCCTCTACGGCGCGGTGCAGGACCTGATGGTGGGCCGCACCATCTGGTTCCTCGGCAATGTCAGCTTCGCCGCCGGCCTCGGCAGCGTGGTGGAGCGCTATCGCTCCGCCATCGCCGCGGTCACCGACGCGCTGGAGCAGAGCCTACCGGAGGCCTGGCGCGTCGCCCGCGCCACCCGCATCGCCGAGCTGGTGGCGCAGCAGGTGCCGGAGGATCTCGCCCGCCGGCTGGCGGTGGTGCCGATCCTGTCGGCGGCCTCGGTCATCGCCCTCCTGGCGGAGACCTCCGGCCGCTCGATCCCCGAGGTGGCCAGCACCTTCTTCGCCGCCGGGCGCTATTTCGGCGTCGACGACATCGCCGCCCAGATGCGCACCATCCAGGCGCCGGACTATTACGACCGCTTGGCCCTCGACCGCGCCGCCGGCCAGATCGAAACCGCCCTGCGGCGGATCGCCGGCGACATGCTGGCCACCGGGCAGGCCGGCGAGGCGGCGGTGGAGGCCTATGTCAGCGAGCGCCGCAAGGCGGTGGAGCGCATGCGCGCCACGGTCCACGACATCGCCGCCTCCGGGCTCAACCTGTCGAAGCTGACCCTCGCCGCCGGCCTGATGGGCGACCTCGTGCGGTAGGGCGCGCCGGCGGGGCGGCATCGACTGCCGCCCCCCCCCGCGCCCGCCGCAGCGTCGCCCCTCTTGATGCTGCGCGCCCTCCCCCTTGCGCTTTGGGGGCAGAGCTTGCGGGGCGGGACTTTTGGCGCGACGGCCCCCTCTCCCGCGTGCTGGAGAGGGTGGCAGGCTAGGCGCCTCCCACTCCCGCCGGAGGCCGGCGCTTACCTCTCGCGCTTGCGCCCAGCCGCGCCGACCCCCTCCCAACCCTCCCCCGCACGCGGGAGAGGGCTTCACCGCTGCTTGCAGATTGCCGACGGCATCGCTCTCGCATCTCTCCCCAGCGCGGGAGAGGGCCCCCTGTCGCTGGCCCCCTGGCGACATGATGAGCCCTTCCAGCCTCCCCCCACGCGGGAGAGGGCTTCACCGCTACTCGCAGATTGCCGATGGCATCGCGCTGGTATCTCCCCCCAGTGGGAGAGAGGGCCCCCGTCGCTGTTCCCGGGGCGAGATAATGAGCCCTCTTCCAGCCCTGCTCCCCCCGCACGCGGGAGAGGGCCTCACCGCTGCTCCCAGATTGCCGATGGCATCGCGCTCGCATCTCCCCCAGCGCGGGAGAGGGTTCCCAGTCGCCGCCCCCCGCGCGAGATGATGAGCCCTTCCAGCCTCCCACACGGGAGACGGCTCGCACAGCCCGGCGCCCCGGCACCGCCAGCCGCCTCCAAGTGCCCGGAACGGCGCTGGAACCGAATCGCGGCCCCGCCGGTTGCTCCTTCGAACGGTTCTTCCGCACGGCATGCGCAAGAGCCATGCAAAGGAGGCAGACAATGTCCGTCCGGCTTCAGATCGCAGCCATGATCTTCCTGATGGTGCAGGCCGTGCTGTTCGGCATCTTCACCGTCGTCGTTCTCCTGTCGCCCCTGTCGCGCGACGCCATAGCGGTGATGCCGTGGGTGGTGATCGGCTCGGCGATGGTGTCGCTGCCGGTGTCCTGGCTTCTCGCGCCGCGGCTGCGCGCCCGCACCTGGCGCCGCGAGGGGGAGATGGAGATCCTGCGTTGAAAGGATCCGTCCGGGCGACGCCCGGACGTGGCGCGGGGTGAGCCCCGCCCGGCAGCGCGGCCGTCCGGCCGCCGGTCCGCAAAGCGCATCGCGGCGCGCAACCCTCGCAATCGCCGCGATTGAATGCCATTTTGTTCTCGACACGGAGCATGCGCCGCTCAGCCTGTCCGCAGGCTGAGCGGATCACGCATTCTCTATCAATCATTTAGAGGGCGATCGCGCGATCAGATCGGAAGAGATCTGGGCCGATCGCGCTCTCGAATCACCGTCGAGACCGATCCTTGGCTTCATTTCCCGACCCGCGACGCCCGGATGCCGCCGAGCCGCCGGCCCCGCGCCCCGGCGGCCTCGCCGCACGGGCCCGCGCCGCGGCGGCGCCCCATGCCGGCACCGGCCCCGACTACCTCGCCGGCCTCAATCCCGAGCAGCGCGACGCGGTGGAAAGCCTCGACGGTCCGCTGCTCGTCCTGGCCGGCGCCGGAACCGGCAAGACCCGGGTGCTGACCACCCGCATCGTCCACATCCTGGCCACCGGCCGCGCCTTCCCCTCGCAGATCCTGTCCGTCACCTTCACCAACAAGGCGGCGCGGGAGATGAAGGAGCGCGTCCACGCCATGGTCGGCGAGGCGATGGAGGGCATGCCGTGGCTCGGCACCTTCCATTCCATCGGCGTGCGCATCCTGCGCCGGCATCACGAGCTCGTGGGGCTGAAGGCCGGCTTCACCATCCTCGACACCGACGACCAGATCCGCCTGCTCAAGCAGCTCCTCGCCGCTGAAAACATCGACGAGAAGCGCTGGCCCGCCCGGCTGCTGGCGTCCACCATCGACGGCTGGAAGAACCGGGGCCTGACCCCCAGGGACGTGCCCCCCGGCGAGGGCGCCGTCTTCGCCAACGGCAAGGGCGGCGCGCTTTATGCCGCCTACCAGGCCCGGCTGAAGGCGCTCAACGCCGTGGATTTCGGCGACCTGCTGCTGGAAGGCATCCGGCTGTTCCGCGAAAATCCCGACGTGCTCGCCGAATACCACCGCAAGTTCCGCTACATCCTGGTGGATGAATACCAGGACACCAACGTCGCCCAGTATCTCTGGCTGCGGCTTCTGGCCCAGGGCTCGCGCAACGTGTGCTGCGTCGGCGACGACGACCAGTCCATCTATGGCTGGCGCGGCGCCGAGGTGGACAACATCCTGCGCTTCGAGAGCGACTTTCCCGGCGCCAAGGTGATCCGGCTGGAGCGCAACTACCGCTCCACCGGCCACATCCTGGGCGCCGCCGCCCACCTCATCGCCCACAATGAGGGCCGGCTCGGCAAAACCTTGTTCTGCGAGGGCGAGGACGGCCAGAAGGTCACCGTCACCGGGGCCTGGGACTCGGGCGAGGAGGCCCGCGCCGTCGGCGAGGAGATCGAGCAGCTCCAGCGCGCCGGGCACCCGCTGGCGCAGATCGCCATCCTGGTGCGCGCCTCGTTCCAGATGCGCGAGTTCGAGGACCGCTTCGTCACCCTCGGCCTCAACTATCGGGTGATCGGCGGCCCGCGCTTCTACGAGCGGGCCGAGATCCGCGACGCGCTGGCCTATCTGCGCTGCGTCAACCCCCCCGCCGACGACCTCGCCTTCGAGCGCATCGTCAACGTGCCGAAGCGCGGCATCGGCGATGCGACGCTGAAGCAGATCCACGACGTCGCCCGCGCCGCCGGGGTGCCGCTGCAGGCCGCCGCCCGCGCCCTCACCGAGAGCGAGGAGCTCAAGCCCAAGGTGCGCGCCAGCCTGCGCGGCCTGCTTGAGGCCTTCGACCGCTGGCGCGACGAGGCGCGCATGGTGCCCCACACCCAGCTCGCCGAGACCGTGCTCGACGACAGCGGCTACACCGAGATGTGGCAGAAGGACCGCTCCGCCGAGGCCGCCGGCCGGCTGGAGAACCTCAAGGAGCTGGTGCGATCCATGGAGCCGTTCGAGAATCTCGGCGGCTTCCTGGAGCATATCGCCCTGGTGATGGACGTCGACAACGGCGCCGGCGAGGACGCGGTGCAGGTGATGACGCTGCACTCCGCCAAGGGGCTGGAGTTCGACACCGTCTTCCTGCCCGGCTGGGAGGAAGGCCTCTTCCCCCACCAGCGGGCCCTCGACGAGCAGGGCAAGTCCGGGCTCGAGGAGGAGCGGCGCCTGGCCTATGTGGGCCTCACCCGGGCCCGCGCCTCGGCCCGGATCTGGTTCGCCTCCAACCGCCGCATCCACGGCCTGTGGAACTCCACGGTGCCGAGCCGCTTCCTCGACGAACTGCCCGATGCCCATGCCGAGGTGGCGGAAAGCCGCGGCGGCAGCAGCTGGGGCGGTGGCGGTGGCGGCGGGGGTTGGGGCGGCGGCTATAGCGGCAGCCGGTTCGACAAGGCGGGCGCGGCACCCTTCGGCTCCTCCTATTCCACCCCCGGCTGGCAGCGGGCGCAGAGCCAGCGCGCCCAGGCCGACACTCCGCGCTCCGGCTCCGGCCGTGCCGATGCCGGCAGCCGCCGCGGCGGGCCGATGGTGATTGAGGGCACTCTGGTCGCCACCTCCACCGGCGCCGCCTCGGCCTACCGCGTCGGCGACCGGGTGTTCCACATCAAGTTCGGCTATGGCGAGGTGACCGGCATCGACGGCAACAAGCTCACCGTCCAGTTCGACAAGGCCGGCGAGAAGCGGGTGCTGGAGACCTTCGTCGACAAGGCGTGACCCGCGCCGCGGCTTGACAGATCCGATGCTGCAATGCAGCAAACGCCCGTTCCTGCCCACTTCCGGGCAGGCTGTCTCCGGACGGACGGCGTAAATCAGATGTGGGCGAGCGCCTTCGACACGATGTCCATCTGCTTCAACCTGGTGATCGCGCTGTCGCTGGGCATGATGATCGGCATCGAGCGCCAGATGCGGCAGCGACACACCGGGCTCAACACCCACGCCGTGGTCTCGCTGGGCGCCGCCGCCTTCACCTCGCTCGCTACCCTCCTGCCCGGAGAGATAGACGTCCGCCTGGGCGGGCAGGTGGTCACCGGCATCGGCTTCCTGGGAGCCGGCCTGATCATGCGCGACGGGCTGAACGTGCGCGGCCTTGCCGGCGCGGGAACCGTCTGGGCTACCGGGGCGGTCGGCACCCTCGCCGGCTACGGCTTTCTCGTCGAGGCCCTCGAGACGACGATCCTGGTGGTGCTGGTCAATCTCATGTCGCCGCGGCTCAGCCGGATCGTCGAGCGCTTTCGTCCCGAGGACGACCTTGCCGACCGCTACTACATGATCGCGCTGAAATGCGCGGCCGACGACGAGACCAGGGTGCGCGCCAGCCTGATGCACGCCGTCGCCGAGAACCGCATGCTGCGGCTGCAGAGCCTGGAAAGCCACGGCGCCCAGCCGTCCGGCAGCGTGGAGGTGGAGGCCATGGTGTTCGGCGCCGACCCGGACAACCGCGTGCTGGAGGCGCTGGTGGCGGGGCTGCGGGCATCCTCGGACATCTTCTCCGCCCGCTGGACGGTCGCCGCCTCGCCCGATTGAGGGCCTCCCCCTCCATCGGCAGCCGCGCCCGGGTTGAAACCGCGCCGCGGGCGGGTCCATAAGCCGGGATCGGCCCGTCCATCGCCGGAGGCTCCATGGCGCGCATCGGCATCGTCACCATTTCCGACCGCGCATCGCGCGGCACCTACGAGGACCTCAGCGGGCCGGCCATAAAGGCGTGGCTGGAGCGGGCCATATCCAGTCCCTGGACGCCCCACCTCCACCTCATCCCCGACGGCATCGACAGCGTGCGCGATACCCTCCTCGCCCTGTGCGACCGCGACCGCCTCGACCTGATCCTGACCACCGGCGGCACCGGCCCGGCGCCGCGCGACCTCACCCCGGAGGCCATGGCCCAGGTGGTGGAGAAGCCGCTGCCCGGCTTCGGCGAGCAGATGCGGCGGGTGAGCCTGGAGGGCGGCGTGCCCCCCGCCATCCTCTCCCGCCAGGAGGCCGGGGTGCGCGGCGCGACGCTGATCGTCAACCTGCCGGGCAAGCCGGCGGCCATCGACGTCTGCCTCGCGGCGGTGTTCCCGGCCGTGCCCTACTGCCTCGACCTGATCGGCGCCGCCCGCATCGAGACCCACCCGGAGGTGGTGAAGACCTTCCGGCCGAAGGGCGCCTGAGCGCCGCCGGCGCCGGGCCGGGGGCCAGTCGAGCCCGGTGGAAGACCGGGGCCGCCGGGGTCAGAGCACCGGCAGGCCGTGGAGCTTGGCCTCGTGCTCGGGCTCGACGTGGATGGAGACGATGAGCTCCGGCATCTCGTTGTGCAGCGCCGCCTCGATGGCGTTGCAGATGTCGTGGGCGGCCTGCACCGTCATACCGTCCGGCACCACCAGGTGGAAATCGAGGAAGGTGGCGCGGCCGGCGGAGCGGGTGCGCAGGTCGTGGGCCTCCAGCGCGCCGGTGCCGTACTGGCTCACCAAGTCGCGGATCCGCGTCACCACCTCGGGCGGGGCGGCGGCATCCATCAGCCCGCCCAGCGAGTCGCGCATCATGGTGTAGCCCATATAGATGATGTTCAGCGCCACCAGCCCGGCCACCAGAGGATCCAGCGCCAGCCAGCCGGTGAGATGGGCGAGGGCGAAGCCCACCAGCACCCCCACCGAGGTCAGGACGTCCGAGAACAGGTGCTTGCCGTCCGCCACCAGCGCCGGCGAGCGATAGGCCCGGCCGACGCGAATCAGCACCATGCACCAGGCGGCATTGATCACGCTCGCCGCGCCGTTCAGCAGCATGCCCTTGAGCGGGGCGGTGGGCGGCTGGGGATCGAGGAAGCCGAAATAGGCCTCGCGGATGATGGTGATCGCCGCGACGATGATCAGCACCCCCTCGAGCACCGCCGAAAGGTATTCCGCCTTGTAGTGGCCGTACGGGTGGCCGGGATCGGCCGGCCGGGCGGCGACGTGGATCGCCAGCAGCGCCATGCCCGAGGCGAACACGTTGATGATGCTCTCCAGCGCATCCGACAGCAGCGCGACCGAGCCGGTGACCCACCATGCGGCGGTCTTCAGGGCGAGCACGACCACGCCGACCGCCACGCTGCCCGCCGCCACCTGCAGGATTCGCTTGCCCATGCCCGCCTCCGCCGCCCGGTCCATAGCTTATGATAATTACAGGCTGAGGACGTGCGCCCGCCTGTCGCGCCAAGGGGCCGGGCGCGGGCTCAGGACTGCATGTGGGCGAGCGCCCGCACCATGGGATCCTTCGGCACCGTCATCAGCCCGCCGAAGGGAGCGCCCATCTCCAGGATGATGAACAGCGCCGCCGCAAGGCACGCCGCACAGAGCAGGAAGGCGATGAGCGGCACCGCATTGGGCGGCGCGAACAGGCCGAAGCTGAAGAAAATCAGCGTCATCCAGATGATCAGCACCATGATGAAGACCGGCGACACCGTGGTGACGCTCTCCGTCATCACCGTCCAGCGCAGGGAGGAGAGCATCTTGAACCGGTCGAGGGCCTCGGCCCGCAGGTCCACCTGCTCGGCGGCCGCCGGCTTGAGGGCCCGGATCGCCGTGCCCACCCGGATCATCAGGGTCTCGGAGCCGAGGGCATTGTCCTCGGCCTGCCCGGGCCGCGGCGCCGCCGGCCAACGCTCGTCGATGGTCTGCCGCGTGTAGGCCGCCAGCGCCGCCTGCGCCGTCGACGCGTCCGGCCCGTAGAGGCGCAGGGCGGTGTCGAGGGTCACCAGGTAGGTCGCGAACTGCTGGACGTCGCGCGAGGTGGTATCGAAGGTCTGCTTCACCGACGCCGTCATGAGGCCGAGAATCAGCGAGGTCATGGCGGCGACCATCCCCACGCCCAGCTTCACCGCCTCCTGCGAGCGGTCGGACAGGTGGTGCTCCTGCAGGCTCCGGGCCGTCATCATCCC
>CALMSN010000006.1 GCA_937872325.1 uncultured Xanthobacter sp.
GGCATCATGAAGTCGGTGGACGAGACCCAGGTCGGCAAGACCGCCGCCGAGCTCACCGCCTGACGCTGGGTGCAACGCCTGACTATCGTCCGGGAATTGTTGAAGTGTTCTTGCGTTCCCCGTTTGAGGGATAGTTCATCCGGCCAGGCGGCGCGAGCCGCACCGTTTCAATGGCCGACCGTGTATTTCAAGATCAGTTTTTTCAGATGAAATAATTTTGATGTGTTCCTGGCCCTCCGCTCCGAATGGTGCGGGGGGCCAGATTCGTCTGGGGTGTCGCGCCGACATCCGCCATTCCTGAAAGCTGTCGTTTTCCCGACACGAATACTGCGGCTTCTGCGAAATGTTTGCATCCGCTGCCGCCAGTCGCCGGGCGGAATGGGGCGAGGGCGTTGATATCACAAAGGGATTATAGCTTCGCCGCGGCTTGGTATGCGCTTTGCAAAGCTGGGTTCGGGAGCCGCCGTCAAGGCCCGGAGCGAACTCATGCATATCGTCGTCTGCATCAAGCAAGTCCCGGATTCGGCGCAGATCCGCGTCCATCCGGTCACCAACACGATCATGCGGCAGGGCGTGCCGACCATCATCAACCCGTATGACCTGTTCGCCCTGGAGGAAGCCCTGCGCCTGCGCGACAGGTTCGGCGGGGAGGTGACGGTGCTGACCATGGGCCCGCCCTCGGCCGAGGAGAGCCTGCGCAAGGCGCTGACCTTCGGGGTCGATCGCGCGGTGCTGCTCACCGACCGCTTCTTCGCCGGCTCCGACACCCTGGCCACCAGCTTCGCCCTCGCCACCGCGATCAAGAAGATCGGCGACACCTGGGGCGCCCCGGACATCGTCTTCACCGGCAAGCAGACCATCGACGGCGATACCGCCCAGGTCGGCCCCGGCATCGCCAAGCGCCTCGGGCTGATGCAGATCACCTATGTCGCGAAGATCGCCGAGTTCGATCCCGAGGGGCGCACGGTGACCCTGGAGCGGCGCGCCGAGGGCGGCACCCAGGTGCTCCGGAGCACGCTGCCCTGCCTCATCGCCATGCTGGAGGCCACCAACGAGATCCGCCGCGGCACCATGGCCGATGCGCTGCGCGGCGCCCGGTCCGAGATCGTCAAGTGGAACGCCAAGGAAGCCGGCGTCACGGACATGGGCAAGTGCGGGCTGAAGGGCTCGCCCACCATCGTGAAGCGCGTCTTCGCGCCCAGCGCGCGGGCCGAGAAGGCGAAGCTGGTGGAGGTCGCCGAGGGCGGCAGCCTCGCCGAAGCGCTCATCGACGAGGTGTTCACCCGCCAGCCCGGCCTCGAGCCCGACCTGATCACGCTCGCACGCGGCCACTGACGGCGCCAGCGCAAGCCAACACGAAAGCCAGAGCCATGAGCGAGCCCAAAAAGACCCCAGCCGCCGGCGGCCGCGCCTCCACCAAGAAGGAGCTGCCGGAGCATTTCAAGGCCTACAAGCACGTCTGGGTGTTCATCGAGCAGGAGCGCGGCCAGGTGCACCCGGTCTCCTGGGAGCTGATGGGCGCTGGCCGAACCCTGGCCGACAAGCTGGGGGTGGAACTGGCCGCGGTGGTGCTGGGACCCGAGGGCGAGGCGGTGCGCGGCGCGGTGGCCGATGCCTTCTGCTACGGCGCCGACCTCGCCTATGTGGTGGCCGACCCCGTGCTCACCGACTATCGGAACGAAGCCTACACCGCGGCGATGACCACCCTGGTGAATACCTACCAGCCGGAGATCCTGCTGCTGGGCGCCACCACGCTCGGCCGCGACCTCGCCGGCGCGGTCGCCACCACGCTGCTGACCGGCCTCACCGCCGATTCCACCGAGCTGGACGTCGATGCCGACGGCTCGCTGGCGGCGACCCGCCCGACCTTCGGCGGCTCCCTGCTCTGCACCATCTACACCCTGAACTACCGGCCGCAGATGGCCACCGTCCGCCCGCGCGTGATGTCCATGCCGGAGCGGGTGCAAAAGCCCATCGGCAAGGTGGTAGAGCATCCGCTCGGCGTGGTGGAGGCGGACATCGTCACCAAGGTGCTGAGCTTCCTGCCGGACCGCGATTCCAGCACGTCGAACCTCGCCTTCGCCGACGTGGTGGTGGCCGGCGGCATGGGCCTCGGCTCGCCGGAGAACTTCCAGCTGGTGCGCCATCTGGCCCAGGTGATGGGCGCCGAATACGGCTGCTCGCGGCCGCTGGTACAGAAGGGCTGGGTGACCTCCGACCGGCAGATCGGCCAGACCGGCAAGACCATCCGGCCCAAGCTCTACATCGCCGCCGGCATTTCCGGGGCGATCCAGCATCGGGTCGGGGTGGAGGGGGCGGACCTGATCGTTGCCATCAACACCGACAGGAACGCGCCGATCATGGACTTCGCCCATGTCGGCATCGTCACCGACGCGGTCCGGTTCCTGCCGGCCCTCACCGAAGCATTCCGCAAGCGCCTGTCCGCCCATTCCAGCGACAAGCTCGCCAGCTGAAGGATTAGTGCGATGATCGACGAACGGTTCGATGCCATCGTCGTGGGGGCCGGCATGGCCGGCAACGCGGCGGCCTTTACCCTCGCCACCCGCGGCCTGAAGGTGCTGCAGCTGGAGCGCGGCGAGTATTCCGGCTCCAAGAACGTGCAGGGGGCGATCCTCTACGCGGACATGATGGAGAAGATCATCCCCGACTTCCGCGAGGATGCCCCGCTGGAGCGCCATCTCATCGAGCAGCGCTTCTGGATGATGGACGACAACTCGCATGTCGGCCTTCAATACCGTTCGGACGACTTCAACGAGGAGAAGCCGAACCGCTATACCATCATCCGCGCCCAGTTCGACAAGTGGTTCTCCTCGAAGGTGCGCGAGGCCGGGGCGCTGGTGGTCTGCGAGACCACGGTGACCGAGCTGGTGCGCGATGCCTACGGCAAGGTGATCGGGGTGAAGACCGACCGCGGCGGCGGCCAGATCCATGCCGACGTGGTGGTTCTGGCGGAAGGCGTCACCGGCCTGCTCGGCGCCCGCGCCGGCCTGCGAAAGATTCCCAGGCCCTCCGAGGTGGCGCTGGCGGTGAAGGAGATGCACTTCCTGCCGCAGGAGGTGATCGAGGAGCGCTTCAACATCAAGGGCAACGAGGGCGCGGTGATCGAGGCCGCCGGCACCATCTCCAAGGGGATGACCGGCATGGGCTTCCTCTACACCAACCGGGAGTGCATCTCGGTGGGCATCGGCTGCCTCGTGGCCGATTTCCAGAAGAGCGGCGAGTCGCCCTACACCCTGTTGGAGAAGTTCAAGAAGCATCCCTCCATCGCGCCCCTGCTGGAGGGATCGGAGGTGAAGGAATACGCCGCCCACCTCATTCCCGAGGGCGGCTACAAGGCCATTCCCCAGCTCTACGGCGAAGGCTGGGTGGTGGTGGGGGATGCCGCCCAGCTCAACAACGCCATCCATCGCGAGGGCTCGAACCTCGCCATGACCTCCGGGCGCATCGCCGCGGAAGCGATCTTCCAGGTGAAGTCGCGCAAGGATCCGATGACTGCCGCCAACCTCGCGCTCTACAAGAAGATGCTGGAGGAGAGCTTCGTCATCAAGGATCTCAGGAAGTACAAGGATATGCCGCAGCTCCTGCATATCCAGTCGCAGAACTTCTTTCTCACCTATCCGCAGCTTGTCAGCAAGGCGATGCAGAACTTCCTGCGCGTCGACGGCACGCCGAAGAAGGAGAAGGAGAAGTCGACCTGGAAGTCCTTCACCGCGGCGCGGTCGTGGGCCGGCCTGTTCGGCGATGCCTTCCGCTTCGCCCGTGCGTGGCGGTGATTTCGGGTCGTTCGCACAACACAGATCAAGGCGGCGGCCTCGTCCGCCGCGACACCGCAAGCTGGAGACATGCCATGGCCACTGAACCGGCGATCCGCGTCGAGGACAAGCTCTTCCAGAACCGCTACCTGGTGGATGCGGGCCGCGCCCACATCAAGGTGCGCGCCCACACCGTGCCCTCGCCCGAGCTGAAGGCGCTGCTCACTGCCTGCCCGGCGCGCTGCTACGAGCTCAACGACAAGGGCCAGGTGGAGGTCACCGTCGACGGCTGCGTCGAATGCGGCACCTGCCGCATCATCGGCGAGCCCTCCGGCGACATCGAGTGGAACTATCCGCGCGGCGGCTACGGCGTGCTGTTCAAGTTCGGCTGAACGCTTGAATCCGTTGCCGCCCGTGACGACTTTCCGTGCCCGGCGTGCGCAGCGCGGTTTTTCGTCCTCCGGCCCGGGGGATGCGGTCCAATCGTGAGAAGAGCGATGTCGGATACTGAAGGTTACTTCATCGATTGGGACGGCAATCTGCGTAGCACCCACGATGCCGGCGGCGGCTATCTGGTGGAGGCGGACATGGCCGCGAAATACGTCGCCGTCACCACCAGGACCGGCACGCTGGTGCACGAGGCCACCTACTACAAGACCCTCGACGCGGTGGCGAAAGCCGGCATCAAGGCCTCCCTGGTCCCGGGCTCCCACCCCTGGGGCAGTCGAAAGGATGGCTTCTGACGGGGCGGCGGCAGGGCGTCATGTTTCGGCACGCGCGCAACCACTGCCCGCCGAGGGGAGAGCGCACATGCTGCCCACCACGATCCTGGTCGACGAGGCCCCGCGCTGCGTGGTCCGCCCCACCGATACCCGGGATCTCAACCGTTTCATCCGCAATGGCCGGCCCTTTCTGCTGGCGGCCAGCCCCGATGGCACGATCACCCACCGCGGCGCCTCGGATGACGAATTGAGCAAGTGGCGCAATGCCCTCGCCCTGCACAAGGCGTGGGGCGGCGAGGACGAGACCTTCTTCGGCGTGCCGCTGGACTGAGTGGAGATCGAGCCCCGTCCGCCGCCCCCCCGATCGCTCGCGGCGCCGCTCGATTGCGGCCGTGGCCGAGCCCGGCCCTCAGAAATCCGCCGCCGGGCGTTGGCGACCGGACCGGCCGCGATCGAAAGACCCCGACAAACGGCGCCGGCGCGCGGGCTGCCGCAGATCGCCCGGCCCGGAAGCCTTGCATCCCGGCCGCGTGCGGCGGCCGAGATCCTCTCTCCGGCAGGTCGTCCCCTGGGCCGGCTCGGGCCCGCTTCAGGGGCGGGCGGCGTGGCCCCGGGTGTCATGGGGATTGTCGGCCTGGTTGCGCATCCAGTCGGCGAGCTTGGCCATGGCGGCGAACACCTGGTCGCGGGCGGCGGGGTCTGCGACTTCCTGGTCCAGCGCCTCCCGCATGCACAGCAGCCAGGCGTCGCGCTCGGCGGCGCCGATGGGAAACCCCATGTGCCGCTGGCGCAGCCGCGGATGGCCGCGCTGGCTCGAATAGAGCTTCGGGCCACCGGTCCATTCGGTGAGGTAGAGCTTCAGCACGGCCTTGGTGGCGCCGAGGTCGGCGGCGTGCATGTCGCGGATGCCTTTCGCCTCGGGCAGGGCGTCCATGCGGGCGTAGAAGGCCTCCACCAGCCGATCGATGATCACGGCGCCGCCCAGGCGCTCGAACATGGCCGCCTCCCGCGTCGCCTGCTGCACCCCCTCGGACATCTGCCACCTCTTCGCGAACCGCGCCGGCCGCGGCGCATCCTCATGCGATGCAATGTTCCCGCCAACGCAGCAAGGGTCCGCGCCTACTCATCCATGCTGGGCAGCAGGATCACCTCGGGCGGAGCCCCGGCGCCCTGCCCCTCGACGAAATCGAGCGCGCTCACCAGCGAAAGGCCGCCATCGCTTTCCATCAGCACCACCGCGTCGCGCGGCATGCCGGCGAGCGCCTCCAGGAGCTGGGCAACGGTCATGGTGTTCTCCTTTGGCCGTCTCCGGCGGCGTCGTCCGGGACCGGGGCGCCGGCTTCATCGAAGCAGGCGACCACGGTCTCCTCGTCCATGCTCACCTCGGCCCGGCGCAGCGCGCCGTTGCCGTGATAGCTGTAGCGATGAGCCAGCTCGATCTCGCCATAGACCATCTTGTCGAACCCCATCAGCGCGCCGCCGGCGTCGAACCAGGCCTTGATGAAGGTGTTGCGGTGGGTGAGGGCGGCCGCTGGGATGGGTTCCACCAGCTTGAACGGCATCTTCACGCCGGTATAGGTGACGAAGAACAGATGATCCGCCCCCTCGATCAGCAGCGGCGATGCGGGCGTGCTCATGGTGGATGTCATCCCGTGGTGCGGGTGGCTAAGGTTCCGTCAGGGCGTGGAGCACCGGACTTCCGGTGCCGGAACGCGAGGTGTCCTCCGGCCGCCCCTGTCGCGGATAGGACAGCCGTGTCGGCTTTGGCCGGCTGGAAGACGCCCCTCTCTCGTTCGCGGTAGCAGGAAGCGTGCCGCCACGGGCTTGGCCGGGCCATCGCCGGCCGGCGTCGCTCTTGCATGGGCCGCGCTGCCGGCCACCGCGCCGGCGCGGCAGGCGCAGGACGCACCATGGCAGCCATGAAATTCTACATGACCCCCGGCTCATGCTCGACGGGCATTCACATCATCCTCGAAGAGCTGGAGGAAGTCTTCGAGGCCCATGTCGTCAACCTGCCGGCCGGCGACAATGCGAGGCCCGAATACCTGGCGATCAACCCGAAGGCGACCATTCCCGCCCTGGTCCGCAACGACGGCTCGGTGCTGACGGAAGTGGTGTCCATCGCCTACTGGCTCGGGCGCAGCCGGCCGCGGGCGGGGCTGTGGCCGCAGGATGTGGAGGTCGAAACCCGCGCCCTCGACATCATGGCCCATGTGGTGGGGAGCGTGCACTGCCAGGGTTTCGCGCGGATCTTCGCCACCGCTAGCTTCGCCCTTCATCCGGCGGACCACGAGGTGGTGCGAAGCCATGGCCGGCGCATCGCCCAGCAGGGATTCGGCTTCATCGACACCGTGCTGGAGGGACGATCCTACGTCGCCGACCGTTTCTCGGTGGCCGATCCGATCCTGTTCTATACCCAGTTCTGGGCCGACAAGCTCGGCATGCGGCTGCCGCCCAACGTCGCCGCCCACTACCGGCGGATGCTGGCGCGCCCGGTGGTGCAGCGGGTGCTGCGCGAGGAGGGCTACAATCCCGCGGCCCCCGGCGGCGCCCGTCTCGATGCGCCGCCGCCTGCCCCCGTTCCGGCGGAGACGAAGCCCGCCCCGGCCGGGTGAGGCGATCCCGCCCGTGCGGGCGGCTCAGGCCGCCGGCGTGGTGATGCCCTTCTCTGCGAGCAAGGCGGTGAGCTCGCCCGCCTGGAACATCTCGCGGACGATGTCGCAGCCGCCGACGAACTCGCCCTTGATGTAGAGCTGCGGAATGGTGGGCCAGTTGGAGAATTCCTTGATCCCCTCGCGGATGAGGGGATCCTGCAGCACGTTCACCGCGGCGAACGGCACGCCCACCTGCGAGAGCACCTGCACCACCGCGGCGGAGAACCCGCACTGCGGCGCCTGCGGCACGCCCTTCATGAAGAGCACGACATCGTTCTTCTCGATGAGGTCCTTGATCTGGTCCGAGGTCGACATGAGGCTGTTCCTTGCGGCAATGCAGTTGAAAGAACGAGGCGCCGGGAGCGCCTCTCGCAGCGGGGCCGGCGGCGAATCGCTCGGCTCCTTGGCCTTGCGGCGCGGGATTACTTCGGCACGATGGTCTCCAGGGCGAGGGCGTGCAACACCCCGCCCATGTTGCCCTTGAGGGCGGCATAGACCATCTGGTGCTGCTGCACCCGGGTCTTGCCCTTGAAGGCCTCCGAGGTGATGCGGGCGGCATAGTGGTCGCCGTCGCCGGCCAGATCGACGATCACCACATGCGCGTCGGGGAAGGCTTCCTTCACCAGCCGCTCGATCTCGTTAGCGTCCATGGCCATTACGAACATCTCCCTTGCTGTGTTCCGCCATGCAAGGTCGAAACCAACATGCGCGAAAATACTGCCGAAGCGCGCATCCGCAAGCACGTCCGTGTGCAACCGCGTGTCCGCCGCGGGCCCTGTCACGTTCACGACAGGCCGCGGGCCCTGAAAGAGGTGCTAAGGCACCTCAATTCTGGCGCGCCGCGTGCGCCTGTGGCGATGACGTCCCCGCGGGAGCCGGGTCGTGCCGGCAGCCGGTTTGCGATGCAGTCCCAAGCCGCGCGGGCAATTCAGCATGCCGGAGCGGCGGGCGGCTGCGCCCCCGGCGCCCGGCGGCGTCGGGGTGGAGAGGGCGGGAACGGCCCGGCTCTTGCTTCGCCGGGGCCGACCTGATGAACAAGAGACCGCTCATGGCCGAGATACGACAGGGACGCGGCGTGTCGAACGGGGCATGCGCGATTCTCCTGGGCACGAACGAAATCGCCTCGGCGGTCGCGGTGGAGCTGCATCGCAGCGGCTACGGCGTCGTTCTGTCGCATGATCCGGCGACCCCGGTCATCCGGCGCAAGATGGCGTTCCACGATGCGCTCTATGACGACGGGGTGAGCGTGGACGGGGTGCCCGCCCATCGGGCGGACAGCGGCATGGAGGTGCGCGCAAGCCTTGCCCGCCGCGACGGCGTGGTGGTCACCCCCCTCGGCCTGCTGGATCTCATCGTGCTTGGCCGCATCGACCTCCTGGTGGATGCGCGCCTCAACAAATACCAGGTCACGCCGGACCTGCGCCGGCTGGGCGGGCTGACCATCGGCCTCGGGCCGGGGTTTTCCGGCGGCACCAATTGCGATCTCGCCATCGAGACCCGGCCGGGCCGGGAAGGGCGGATCCTGCAGCACGGCGCCACCGAGCCGGCGGACGGCATCGCGTGCGCGCTGGGCGGGCATCGCGCCGAGCGCTTCGTGCGCGCCGCGTTCCCCGGCCGCTGGCACAGCGCCATCGAGATCGGAGTGCGGGTCTACAAGGATTTCCTCGTCGGCCATCTGGGCGGCGAGCCGGTGCGCGCGCCGTTCGACGGCTTCGTGCGCGGCGTGGTGCGCGACGGCACCGAAGTGCCGGCCGGGGTCAAGCTGCTGGAGCTCGACCCGCGCGGCCGGGCCGCGGACTGGACCCGTCTCGACCAGCGCTCCCTGGCCATCGCCGGCGCGGTGGGCCGGGCGCTGTCCTTCCGTGCCGCCTGCACCGAGCGGGCCGTGCTTCAGAACGGTCCGCGCTAGAACCGCTTTCGCGCCACGCCGGGACGCGTCCGCGGACCGGGCCCGGGCGCCTCCGGCCGCCATGTGCCGATCTCTTTCCGCCTGGGATCGGGTGCCCGATCCGCAGCGACCCGCCTTCGCTGACGCCCCTGGTCCCGGACAGGGCGGGTTTTGGCCGGCGGATGGCAATGCGGGCGGGACGCAACCCTTGGCGGGCAGATTATGATCGAGCTGTTTCCCAATACGGACGTCATCAATTTCGGCGACCTGCCGCCGGCCGTGAAAGCGCTGCTCCAGCAGGGGGTGATCGCCTATCGCGGCGACCGGGAGCGGGCCGACGACCTGTTCCGCCAAGCCCTGGCGACGGCGCCAGGCGCGCTGCCCGTCTATTTCTGCCTCTACAAGATCCACACCTACCAGGGGAACCTGGCCATGGCCCAGGCGGCCGCGGAAGGCGGGCTTCAGGAGGCCGCCGCCCAGGCCGGCTGGGATCCGGACTGGCGCAGATGGACCCCCAACCCCCTTCTGCCCGAGGGCGCAGGCCGGTTCGCGCTCTACACCCTCAAGGCGCTGGCCTTCATCAATCTGCGGCAGAACCTGCCGGCGGCAGCGCGGGAGAAGCTCGCGGCGCTGCGCATCCTCGATCCCGCCGGCGCGGTGGGCTGGCCGGTGGTGGAAGCCCTGGCCGAGGGGATCGGCTGACCGGCGCCCGCCGCCCCGCCTGTGCGCGTCACCGGACAGGGTGTCGGATAACCTTCATCCCCAGAGGCCGTCGCGGGGATGAATCGCCGCCCGGCGGTGTCGACGCCCCGCCGTCCCGGCCGGTTTCATCCCGTGTTTCCAGCAGGTTCCCCGGCATCGCCGCAGGGGCGGCGCCTCGGGGCTGCGCGGCGCGCCAACTGGCATCGCGCTTGCTACGGCATGCTCAGATAACAAATTTTTGAAGCACAGCCACGCGGACCCGGACCCGGCTGGGCCGCCGCGTAGCGCCGGCGAGGGCAGGGCCGGAGCCGCCCAAAGCGCCGCATCAGCCTTTGGCCGCCCTGTCGCAATCCGGCGCGGCGACCTACATGACTCAACAGCGATCCGGCCCCTCGACGGCAGGAGGTGACAGTCAGATGACCCACGACACTGGCGCCGGCTTCGAGGAGCCGGGCGCGCCGACCATGTATCTGGACGGCGAGATCTGCTCGCCGGACGAGTTCTCGCCGGAAGCCGCCACCAAGCTCGATGGCGTCATCTCTGCGTTGCGCACCGTGAACGATCCGGAAATTCCGGTGAACATCTATGATCTCGGCCTGATCTACCGCATCGACCTGAAAAGCGAGGGCCTGGTGGAGATCGACATGACCCTCACCGCTCCCGGCTGTCCGGTGGCCGGGCAGATGCTGGGCTGGGTGCAGGAGGCCGTGAGCGTCGTGCCGGGCGTCAGCGACGTGAAGATGAGCCTTGTCTTCGATCCGCCATGGGACAGGTCGCGCATGTCGGAAGAGGTGCAGCTGGAGCTCGGCCTGCTTTAGGATGCCGCCGCAGGGCGAGCCGCATCATCCCGCCCGGGGACTTTTGGGAAAGTCGACGGCTGAGGTCCACCCACGGATTGGCGGTGCCGCCCCGGGAGAGAGCACCGGCGCGAGGCCGTGCCTGGGGCAAGGCTCCCCACGCGCCGGATCGAGGCGGCGGGCTGATCCTTCCGGTTTTCCCGATCGGCTTTCAGGCCCGGTTCGGCCGGATCCCGGCCACGTCCACCATCACCGCGTCGCCGCGAATCTCCAGCGGATATTCCGCCAGCCGGCACTTGCGGCCACGCACGCAGTTGCCGGTGGCGCCGTCGAACGTCCACTTGTGATAGGGGCAGACCAGGACGTCGCCGTCGAAGCGGGCGTCGCTCAGCGGCTCCAGCGCGTGCGGGCACAGGCCCTGGAAGGCGCGCAGCCGGCCCCCTTCGGGCCAGACCAGGAGCAGCAGTGTGCGCTCCACCGCCGCCACTTCAAAGGCGCCCTCGCGCAGCCGGCTGAACTCGAAGGCTTTCACGAACATGGCGCAGATGCTCCCGGTGATGGCGTCCAGAGCCCCCCGTCGGGGCCCTGCGGCAGATGGGGCGGCAGCGCTTCAGGGTGAAGGCTTAGCGAGGCGTCGGGCGGACAGGGCGCCCTTCGTATCCTTGCCCTTCGTACCGATGTCGCGGCGCGGCGGCCATCTGCGCCCCGACATCGCCCGTTCATAGGAAATTTCCCGGCCTTGCGCGATATGTGGTTCAGGTTCGCCTCGTCCACAGCGGCCTTCCGGCTTTCTCCCGATGGTGGACCGCACCAGGCAAGACTCGTGCGCCCCTCGCCCTGCCTGGGCCGGGTTGAAGCAGCTCGCGCACCGCCTCCTCGACGGGCAGGGACCCACATCCCGGGAGCGTCTCACACAACGGGGACGGCATCGGCCGGCGCCTTGCAGGCGAGCCGAAAGTCCTCGACCATTCTTCGCCCGGAAGGCGTGTGACGCACTCCGGTCCGGGCGGCGACCCATCGGCTCGGGGCGAGCCGCCGGCAAGGAGGAGGCGCGCCATGGCGGGCAAATGGTGGACCGAGGCGATGCTGGACGAGCTCCTCGCCGACGACGTCCCGTTCGGCGATCTCACCACTACCGCCCTCGGCCTCGACGACGCCCCGGCCCGCCTCAGCATGCGCATGCGCGCCACCGCGGTGGTGTGCGGGGTGGAGATCGCCCGCGACCTCTTCCTGCGGGCGGGTGCGAGCGCCGACGTCCTCGCGCCCACCGGCGCGCGGGTGGCGGCGGGCGGCGCGATCCTCGATGCGCAGGGCCCGGGCGCGGCGATCTTCACCGCCTGGAAGGTGGCGCAGACGCTGGTGGAATATCTCTCGGGCATCGCTACTGCCACCGCCGACATCGTCGCCGCCGCCCGCGCGGTGGTGCCGGAGGTGGCGGTGGTGACCACCCGCAAGACGTTTCCGCGCACCAAGGCGCTGATGATCGCGGCGATCCGCGCCGGTGGCGCCTACCCGCACCGCCTCGGCCTGTCGGAGACGGTGCTGGTCTTCCCCGAGCATCGGGCCTTCCTCGCCGATCCGGCGGCGGCGATCGCCGCGCTGCGCCGAACCCTGCCGGAGAAGAAGGCGGTGGTGGAGGCGACCAGCCTCG
>CALMSN010000007.1 GCA_937872325.1 uncultured Xanthobacter sp.
AGGAATAGCTGGCCGGCGCGCCGGGCGGTGCGGAGGCGTTCGCGCGCGCCTATGACCGGATCGGTGGCGGCGGGGGCGGCGCACCGGGCGAGGGCGAAGACCCCGGCGCGGCGGTGCGGCGCGAAGTCGAGCGCTGGCGCAACCATTTCGCCGATCTCGACGCCGTGGCCGAGGCGCTGGCCGACGAGCTGCGCATCGCGTCGAGCGACCTGTTCGGCGCGATGGCCGAACGGCTGCGCGTCAAGCACCAGCTGTCGATCCGCGTGCTGCCGATCGAGGTGCTGGCAGGCGTGCGCACCCGGCTCGACCTGCACGCGCGGCAATTGCAATTGAGCGAGGCGCTCGATCCGCCGAGCCGCGTGTTCGCGCTCGCGCGGCAGCTCGCGAACGAGGCGCGCGCCGAGATCGACGGGCTGGTACGCGGCGCCGGCTTCGTCGATCGTGTGGCCGAACGCTTCTATCGCCGGCACCTGACCGGCTATTTCGCGGCGGCGGTGATGATGCCCTATGCCCGCTTTCTGCGCGCGTGCGAGGCGACCGGTTACGACCTCGAACTGCTGCAGCGGCGGGTTTGCGCCGGGTTTTGAAAAGTCGCGCCCCCCGTCGCCCCGCCGTGGACGTGCGGGGTGGCCCCGGCTGCCCGCCTTTGCTAGAGCAGCCGCAACACGGATCGCGATGCGGTCCGCCGTGCCGTTCTCGTCGGGGATCGGAGCTGGGACCGTCCGGGGCGCCCCCCTGCCGGCCCGCCGATGCCCAAACCGATGGAAGACCAGGATCCATGCCCGCCGCGGCGCCCGCGCCCTCTATCGCTCCGGAGCTCAGCGCCCGCGGCGAAGCCCTCATCGCCCGGTTCGCGGCGGCGGGATTCGCCCGGCGTGATCCGCCCATTCTCCAGCCGGCCGACATTTTCCTCGATCTCTCCGGGGAGACCATCCGCCGGGCGCTCTTCCTGACCGTCGACGAGGACGGGCGCGAACTGTGCCTGCGGCCCGAGCTGACCATTCCGGTGGCCCGGGCGGTGATCGCCGAGGGGCAGAAGCTGCCGGCGGCGGTGAGCTATCTCGGCCCGGTGTTCCGTTTCGGCGGGGCGCAGGCGGGGGAGTTCCTGCAGGCCGGGGTCGAATCCTTCGGCCGCACCGACGTGGCCGCCGCCGATGCCGAGATCCTCGCTTTGGGGCTCGATGCCTGCGCGCTGGCCGGCCTTGCCCGGCCGCAGATCCGGCTCGGCGACGTCGGCCTGTTCGCCGCCCTGCTGGAGGCGCTGCCGCTCGCCCCCGCTCTGCGCCGCCGCCTGCTGAAGGATTTCGGCCAGGGGCGGCTCGATGTGGACCTCAACCGGGAGACCGCCGCGCCCGGCGCCCCCGTGGCCGGCCCCCATGCCGGGGTGCTGGCGGCGCTGGCCGGGGCGGATCCGGCGGCCGCCCGGGCGCTGGTCACCGACCTGCTCTCCATCGCCGGCATCTCGACGGTGGGCGGGCGCAGCGTGTCCGAGATCGCCGAGCGCTTCCTGGAGCAGGCGGCCCGCGATGCCGGCGCCGGTCTCTCGCCGGACACGGCGGGCATCCTGGACGCCTTCCTTGCGGTCTCCGGCGCGCCGGATGCGGCCTGCGCGTCCATGGCGGCGCTGGCCGCCGAGGCGGGGCTGGACCTTGCCGCCGCCCTCGATGCCTTCGCCGGCCGCACGGCGGCCCTCAAGGCCCGCGGCGTGGCGGTGGCCGACATCGCCTTTTCCGCCGCCTTCGGGCGGCCGCTCGACTATTACAGCGGCATGGTGTTCGAGCTGCACGACCCGGCCGGCCGTGTGGATGGCCCGCTGGTGGCCGGGGGGCGGTATGATCGCCTGCTGCCGCGCCTCGCCGGCGTGCCGTCCAACGGCGTCGCCGCGACCATTCCCGCCGTGGGCTGCGCCGTCTGGGTGGCGCGCCTCGCCGCCCTTTCCCTCCAAGCGGAGGCCGTCGCGTGACCCGACCGCTCATTCTCGCCGTGCCCTCCAAGGGCCGTCTGCAGGAGAACGTGCAAGCCTTCTTCGCCCGCGCCGGCATGCCGCTGAACCAGGCCCGCGGCGCCCGCGACTATCGCGGCACCCTCGGCGGGGTGGAGAACGTGGAGGTGGCCTACCTCTCCGCCAGCGAGATCGCCGCGGCGCTCTCCTCCGGCACCGTGCATCTCGGCGTCACCGGTGAGGACCTGGTGCGCGAGGGCATCGCCGAGGCGGACGCCCGGGTCGCCCTGCTGGAGAAGCTCGGCTTCGGCCATGCCAACGTGGTGGTGGCGGTGCCCGCCGCCTGGATCGACGTGCGCGGCATGGCCGACCTCGACGACGTGGCGAGCCACTTCCACACCCGCACCGGGCGACGGGTCCGTGTCGCCACCAAATACGTCAACCTCACCCGCAGCTTCTTCGCCGGGGGGGCGGGGCCGGTCCCCCCCACAAATCCGACACCCCCCCCCGCATCTCTTTCGCCCGCCACGGGATCGTCGATTATCGGATCGTCGAGAGCGCGGGGGCGACCGAGGGCACTCCGGCCAGCGGCGCGGCGGAGCTGATCGTCGACATCACCACCACCGGCGCGACGCTGGCCGCCAACGCGCTGAAGGTGGTGGAGGACGGGGTCATCCTGCGTTCGGAGGCCAATCTGGTGGCCTCCCTCAACGCCGCCTGGACCGAGGGGCCGCGGGCGGCGGCGCGGGCCATGTTCGACCGGCTGGTGGCGGAAAAGCGCGCCCGCACCATGCGCGAGGTGCGCACCCGCTTTTCCCGCTGCGATGCCGCGCTGGTGGACGAGGCGGTGACGCGCTTCCGCTGCGTGGCGCCGTTCGGGGGGCCGACCTCTTCGGGCATGCTGACCCTGCATTGCCCGCCGGACACCCTGCACGGCCTCGCCACCTTCCTGCGCGGCCACGGCGCGAGCATGGTGACGGTGGGCGGCATCGAATACGTCTTCGCGGCGGACAACCCGCTGTTCGAGGCGCTGGAGCGGCGGCTGGCGGAGCGCTGACCGGCGCCGATAGGCCGTGGGGCAGCCTGGCATCGGGTTTCCGGCAGCGGCATGGAACCCTCTCCCACTTGCGGGGGAGGGCAGGGAGGGGGAAGGCCTCTCCCCTTGCCCGGCGGCTGGACGAGGCCGCGCTCTTGCGCCCGCAACAACGCTGCATGCCCCCTCCCCAACCCTCCCCCGCAGGCGGGAGAGGGGGCTGATCCGGGTTCGATTGAAACGGATTCCCGACACGCGCCGGGATCATGCGCCGCTGGGAGCAGCCTGCCACAACATGCTGATCGAGGGGCTGGCCGGAGCGTGACCTGCCCCGAGGCGGGCCGTGGGCGAGCTTGGCATCGGGCTTCGGATCAGCGGTATGGAACCCTCCCCCCCGCAAGCGGGAGAGGGGGCTCGGCTGCGGTTGAAGCGCATCCGCGGCACGCGTAGGGCATGAGTACCGCCAGGGCCAGTCTGCTTGGAGCAGGCCGGTCGGCCGGGGCTTAGAGCTTCTAACAAGACCTCTGGACTGAGGATGGCCGAGGGCTTTTGGGTCTCCTGCCAGGAGCCGAACACAGTCGATACCGTGAGCATCGTCGCGGATCGGCAACGTCGCAGGAGACCCAAAAGGCCCTGTCAGCCCACCCCAGAGGTCTTGTTAGAAGCTCTCAGGGCGTCTGCGGCGGCTTCCTGCCGGCCTTCGCGCTGGCCTTTTTCCCCGCGGGCTTGCCGGCCTTCTTGCGCGCCGTCTCCTCCGCCGCCGCCAGGGCGATGTGGAACGCCCGGCGGGCGTAGGCGGCCAGTTCGTCCGGCTGGTCGAGCGCCGCGTTCGGCACCTGCCAGTATGACATGATTGTGCGCCGGCCGTTCGACGCCTCATAGCTGAACGGCGCCGCGCCTTCCGCCTCCAGCTCCGCCGCGAAGGCCGCGTCCGTCTTCAGATAGAGCGTGTCGTCGGCATCGAGGGCGAACATCACCCCGTCCGCATAGATCCCGGCGCCGCCGAACATGCGCCGCACCTTCACCGGCCCGAAAGCGATGAACAGATCGGCGATCGCAGCGGCATCCATGTCCGGTCAGGCCAGGAGGGCGACGAGGCGCGCGGCCGCATCCATCTCGATGCGGCGGGCGGAGCGGCGGGCGCTGGCGATCTCGTCCTCGCCCCACTGCTCGCGGTTGAAGTCCTCGTCCACATGGGCGGCGGCCCAGGCGGCATCGGCATCGAGATGGCCCCCTGCCAGCGCCAGCGCCAGCAGCGCCGAGCCGGTGAGCGTGGTCATGGAATGCACCGCGGCCAGAAGCAGCGGATCCTGCGGGATCAGCGCCGCCGCCGCGGCCAGGGCCTCCGGCGGCTGGGCGACGTGGCGGATGCCCTCGGCGAGGAAGAACCGCGCCCCGTGCCGGTCGGCGAAGACGGCCAGCACCGGATCCCAGTGCGCGGCCTGGCGGCGCACCAGGCTGTCGGGACCCTCGGCGCGGTAGAACAGCATGTCGGTGCCGGTGTAGCTCGCCACCTCTTCACGCACCGCCGCGGCCTCGGGCGTCACCCGGTCGAGGGCGACGTTTACCAGCCGGGTCAGGGGCATGGAGGAGGGCTCGATCTCGCTCTCCTGCGCCGCCCACTCCTCGGCCATGGCGGATGCCAGCGCCTGGGTGGGCGCGCGCAGCAGGCCGCGGGCCGGGGTGCGCACGCTCTTGCCGTCGAGCAGGATGACGAAGCCGCCATCTTCCGCCGGGCCTGTGGTGACGGTGGTATAGAACCGCTTCATCCGCGGGGCGCGCTGGGCGGCGCGGGCGCGCGTCACCGGGTCTTCGCCGCCGCCCTCCAGGTCTTCCATCAGCTCGCGCACGATGCGTCTCCTCAGAGTCTCCTGAGCGTCTTCCGCTCGCGGGAAACGCTCCAATGCCATGACTTAACGCGTTTTCTTCACGCGAGCCGGCGGCCGCTTCGCCGGAAGACCCTCTGTCGCACCCCAGTGGGGCGGGCTGGCCGGGTGCTGCGGCCGCCTGCGGCGCCAGTTCTTACCCTATCGACGGCGACCGGCTTGCCGCACCGCGCCTATTCGGCTGCGGCGCCGGGCGCCAGCAGGGCGCCGATGGCTCCCGGCACGGCGGCGAATTCGTACACCAGCAGGTGGGCGCCGGCCGCCTCCAGCGATGCGGTGTCGTGATAGCCCCAGGAAACGCCGAGCGCCGCCACTCCGGCGGCCCGGGCCATGGCCATGTCGTAGGTGGTGTCGCCGATCACCACCGTATCGGCGACGGCGAGGCCAGTCTCGGCGAGGGCCATCTGCACCATGGCCGGGTGCGGCTTGGAGGGCGCGGTGTCGGCGGTCTGGATGGTGGCGAACCAGCCCTCCATGCCTTGCGCGGCCAGCACCTTGTCCACCCCGCGGCGCGACTTGCCGGTGACCATGCCGAGGACGACGTCGTCGCGCCCCCTCAGGGCGGTGAGCACGGCATGGGCGCCGGGATAGAGCGGCTCCGGCAGCTCGGTCTGGCGCAGGCCCATATAGGCCTCCTTGTAGGCGGTGGCGAGCAGCGCGGCCGGATAGGCGGCGCGCCTCGCCCCGAGCACGGCGAACGCCTCGGGCAGCGACAGGCCCACCACCTTCAGGATGTCCGGTCGTGCCGGCGGCACCTGGCCATGCCGGTGATGGGCGGCGTTCATGGCGGCGACGATAAGGTGCTGGCTGTCCACCAGCGTGCCGTCGCAGTCGAACAGCACCAGCTTCGGCGGCTTGACGCTCATTTCTGGGTCAGCTCCCGGCTGGTCAAGTCGTACGCCCAGGTGGCGCCGGTGGGGTCGACGAACAGGATCTGCCGGAAGCCGCGCTGCTCGCATTGCCGCGGGAACGGGCCGGCGACGATCAATTCGGCCGCGTTCTTGGCCGGGAAGTTGAACTTGATGGTCAAGGTCGTGCCCTCCGGACCGGAGGTGGCCACCGTGAGGTCCAGCCCGTTCTGCACGAAGCTGTCCTGCTTCGCCTTGGCGAACGCCTTGCGGGCGGCGGCATCGGCCGGCGGGGGCGCGAGGGGATGGTTGACGGTGGGCAGCGGCGTCTGCGCCTCCGCCGGGTCGACGCCGGCCTGGGGGCCGGCGGGGGCATAGGCGTTGGCGCCCGGCGGCAGGGCGGCCTGGCGGCCGGCGCCGGGCACGAAGGCCTGCTGATCCTTGGTGGACGATGCGCCGGCCGCAGGGCCGACGGAGGCGGTGGCCGATGGGGCGCTCGCGGGGCCGGGGGCGGCCGGCGGCGCGGCCGCGGAAGCATCGGGGGCTGGGGTCGGATCCGCCGGTACCGCGGCCGTGACGCTGGCGCCGTCGGCCGGCGCCTCCACGGGCCCGGAGAGCGCCCACCAGACCATGCCGCCGCAGATCAGCGCCACCACGGCGCCGCCGAGGCCCATGAGGAACGGCTTCACGAAGTCGTTGTGAAGCTTCCGGCCGCAGAACGGGCAATGGACCTCTTCCGGATAGACCTGTGCCCCGCAGCCGGGGCAGAAGCCGGACCTGGAATTCATACGCTCTACCTCCGCACGCCAAACGGCGTGTGCCTTGACCCGGAAGGACGGACGGCCATTCCGGCCTTTTCCGCACCGCGTTCCTGCACCGCCGGAGAGCGGCCGGACCGCCGTCGCCGGGGCGCGCTTCGTCTTCCCGGCCGCCCGATGGAATCGAGCGCTATCAGACCAATATGGCAGTTCCTGCACCGCTTTGCAGGAAAGAGCGCCATGGGCTCAGCCTTCCGGCGCCTCGGTGATGGGATCGTAGCGATCGGCATCGAACCCCAGCACGGCGAAGGATTGCGCCATGTGCGGGGGCAGCGGCGCCGAGACGTCGATCACCCCCGTGCCGCCGGGATGCGGGATGATGAGGCGCCGGGCCAAGAGGTGCAGCCGGTTCTGCAGGCCGCCCGGCAGCTCCCAGTTCTCGATGTTGAAATATTTCGGGTCGCCGACGATGGGGTGGTGGATGTGGGCGAGGTGGGCGCGCAACTGGTGGGTGCGGCCGGTGACCGGCTTCAGCGACAGCCAGCTCATCTTCTGCGCCGCCTGGTCCACCACGGCGTAGTAGGTGATGGCGTGGCTGGCCTCGTCCTCGCCATGGCGGGCGACGCGCATCTTCTCCTCGTCCTCGTCGCGGGCGAGGTAGGTGGAGATGCGGCCCTGCCGCGGCTTCGGCACTCCGGGCACCAGCGCCCAGTAGATCTTGCGCGCCTCGCGCGAGCGGAAGCTCTTGGCGAGGATGGAGGCGGCAAGCCGCGTCTTCGCCACCAGGAGGCAGCCGGACGTGTCCTTGTCGATGCGGTGGACGAGGCGCGGGCGCACGCCGTCCTTGTCGCGCAGCAGGTCGAGCAGGCCGTCGACATGGCGATAGGTGCCCGAGCCGCCCTGCACGGCGAGGCCGAAGGGCTTGTTGAGCACCATCACCTCGCGATCCTCGTACAGGATCAGCGATTTCAGGAAGGCGAGGTCGTCCGCCGCCTTGCCGCGGGCGGTGGGCGCGCCGCTGCCTGTGCCGTTGCCGCGCGCCGGCGCGCCGCCGGCCGCCGGGTCGCGGCGCGCGGTGCCGTCGGCAGCCGGCTCGGCGCCGGCCTCGAGCGGCGGCACGCGCACGCTCTGCCCGGGATCGAGCCGGGTGGAGGTCTTGATCCGGCCGCCGTCCACCCGCACCTGCCCGGTGCGGACCAGCTTCTGCAGGTGGCCGAAGGCGAGATCCGGGTAATGCAGCTTGAACCAGCGGTCGAGGCGCATGCCCGCCTCGTCCTCCGCCACCGTCTTTACCTCCACCGCCATGCGCGGGAATCCTCCGGGCGCGGCCGCGGCCGCCTGTCGAAGCGAGACATAGAGCACGCCGCAGCCGCCGTCACCCGCCGGGCTCGGAGACTGATTGGAAAGTCGGCAGCTGGGGGCCGCGGCGGGATTTTAGCGGCTGCGGCAGGGGAGCGTGCGGGCGCGATGCCGCGCATCGGGCCTCGTTCTCGACACGGAAGGCTCCGGAAAGGCCCGGAGGCATGAGAGCCACCGCTGCCCGCCCGGCTCTTCAGGCAGCCTCAGTACACCCCCGGGATGATGCGCTTGGTGCGGCGCATGTAGGCGTCGTACTCGGCGCCGAAGGCCTCGCGCATCATCGCCTCCTCGCGGCCGACGCGGAACAGGAACAGGGTGCCGAACCCGACGAAGCCGGAAAGCCCCGCCACCCAGTTGGGCAGGGTCAGCGCCTGGGCCAGCGCCCACAGGAAGAAGGCCGAGTACATGGGGTGGCGCACATGGGTGTAGACGCCGTCGGTGATGAGCTTGTGGGTTTCCTTGATCTCCAGCGTCACCGACCAGTAGCGCCCGAGCTGGCGGTGGGTGCGCTGGAACAGCCAGAGCGCGGCGATGAACACCAGCACCCCGGCGCCCACCTGCACGATGTTCGGGGGATAGCTGGCGAAGCGCGGCCAGCCGGTGAGCGCGTATATCGCCGGGATGATGCCCAGCCCGAGGGTGGAGATGGAGAGCAGGGTTATGTCGCGCAGATTGCGGTGGCGGGCGTCCACCACCTTCAGCCGGCGGGCCTTGCGCTGGAACGGAATGCGCAGGCAGTACCAGGCGGCGACCCCGAGGGCCCAGGCGATCTTGGCGAAGGTGACGAGGCTCATGAGGGGCTCACCGGAAGGGCTTTGGGCGCCAGCGCGCCATCGGGGGCGAGGTGGGCCATCAGCCCCTCGCCGCTGGCCATCAGGACGGCGAAGGGCATCGGCCCGACGATGAAGGCGTAGAGGTCGTAGCGGGCGCGCCGGTCGTGGGCCAGGAAGCACTGGCAGTGGATGCGCATCACGTCGAGCTTGCGCGGCCAGTACGCAGCGGGCGAGATCATCTGCCGCACCGGAACGTGGCGCAGCAGCGGCCGGCCGCGGAAATTGCCCACCCCGAGGTCGCCCTCGGTGAAGGTGCCCTTCTCCAGCGTCACCGGATTGATGCCGTAGAAGGAGACGATGTCGTCGCAGGACTGGATCTCCAGCCAGGCGATGTGCGGCGCCCGCGCCACGTTGTCCGCCGCCGCCCGCAGCGCCGTGCCGGCCGGGTGGAGGGCGAACTTGGCCAGGGTGTTGCCGAGGGTGAGGATGCGCACCGGCACCTTGGTGCCGAAGCCGGGATCCTCCTCCAGCGCCTGCGCCACCGCCATCAGCAGCAGCGAGGCGCCGAGGCTGTGGCCGACCAGCAGCACCTCGTCCGGCGCATCCGGCCCGCCGGCGGCGATCTCGCGCAGGCGCCGGGCGAACAGCTTCACCCGCGCATCGAGCGCGGTATGGCGGCCGCGGACGAAGTCGACGGAGAATTCGGCGAGGTCGAGGGACTGCTTCAGCCCCCCCCCCCGCGCCGGCCAGCGCATCAGGACGAAGCCCGATAGGAGCGCCACCACGATGCCCGCGGCCACCGCCCCGCCACCGCCCAGCACGGGGGCGAGCCGCCCGGTCGCCCACATGCCGGCGCGGATCGCGGCATACCAGAAGGCCGCCAGCGCCACATAGGTGAGGATGAAGAAAAAGCCGTAGCGCAGGCTGGTGGTGAAGTAGCGCAGTATGGTGCCGCTCGCGGCCATGTCGGCCACCGCCCGCACCGAGCCGGCGACGTGCGACCAGAGCGGGCGGGTCATGTCGGCGCGGGCGAGGTCGTCCCAGGCCAGCACCTCATAGGTGCCATCCACCTGCCAGTTCGCGCCGCCGGCGCTGTAGCGGAAGGCCGCGCCGTTCGGATTGGCCGGGGAGGGCGGCAGCCCGGGCTCGGTGTCCGCCACCGCGGCGCGGATCGACCAGACGTTGGCGAAGCGCGCCACCTCCCGGCGGAACAGCCGCAGGTGATCGGCGACCGTCATGGCGTCATATCCCGCCAGAAATACCACATGGCGGCGCCCGACGGGCTCTGAAAGCGCGTTCCGCATCCGCGCCTTCTAACCAAGTGGGGAAAGAAGGGCTAGAGCCGCCGGGGGGATGGCGCGGCCGCCGGAGATGTGGCCGTCCCTGCCGCCGGACGGTCATCGCACCGCGCGAGGACGGTGCGGGATGCCCTCTATAGCGAAGGCTTCCGGCGCGGGGCGGTTGAAGCGTCGTTATCGGCGCCGGGGCCGGGCAGCGGTGCCACCGCCTTGGGCCGCGGCTTCGGATGTAAGCGGGTATGCCGGCGATGGCGGCCGCCCGCTGCAGGGGCGGCTCGATGCGGACAGCCGGCAAACGGCGGTGGCGGGCTTGGGGGCCCGCGCGGGGCTGCGCCCCAAAACCCCCCGGGGGAGGGGGGGCCAGGGATTTTTATCCGCCGGGGAGGGGCCCAATGCAGTCGATGCGGGCAGCATTGGCGAGGATCGGCGACGCCGCACGAGACGCAAAATCCCCGGTCATCCGACCACAGGGTTTTGTTGGAAGTTCCAAGTGAGATTCGGCTCTCAGCCGGCTGGTCGGCGTGCTGCGGCAGCAGATGCCGATCGCCCCCGCCTCCTGCCTGCCTTCGCCTTGAGCGGCGCATGCCGTTGGGCATGAGGGCGCCGGCGCCTATCCCCGGTTTTGTTGCCGGTACGCCGGCCTGGGTGTGCTCCGGTGGCGGGATTTCCGCCCTGGGGGCGGGACGGACGGGCGCGGATTCGCCATGATGGCGCGGGATAGCCGGGCGGGCGCGAATCGCCGCCCTCCGCCCGTCGTCCATTGCCCGTTGTCTGCTGTCGAGGCCGTTCCTTGCCCGTGTCCGCTGCCGCCCCTCCCGCCGCTGCCGCCGTGACGGTGGTCTTCGTCACCTATGACAGCGGCGCCGTGATCGGCCGCGCCGTCGCCTCGGTGCCGGCGGAATGCGCGGTGGTGATCGTGGACAATGCCAGCCCCGCCGGCACGCCGTGGCGCAGCACCCTCGCCCGGCCGGCGCAGATCGTGGAGATGGGCCGCAATGCCGGCTTCGGCGCCGCCTGCAATGCCGGCGCCCGGCAGGCGGCGACCCCCTTCGTGATGTTCCTCAATCCCGATGCCCAGCTGGCGCCCGACGCCGTGATGCGGCTGCTGGCCGCCGCCGATCGCTACGGGCCGAACGCCATCGTGATGCCCGCCATCGTCGGCGAGACCGGCCGGCTGATGCGCAAGGAGGGCACCATCCTCGAGCCGGTGCCGCGCCACGCCCGGCTGAAGGAGGAGGAGATCGCCGGCGACTACTGCACCCGCTTCATCCACGGCGCCGCCTTCATGATGCGGCGCGAGGCCTTTTTCGAGGTGGGCGGGTTCGACGAATCCATCTTCCTCTACCATGAGGACGACGACCTCTCCCTGCGGGCCATCGCCCGGCGCAAGCCCATCGTGGTGGTGCCGGAGGCGAAGGTGGTGCATGCCGGCGGCGGATCCAGCCGGCCGAGCCTCAAGCGCACCTTCCGCATCAACCGGGCCAAGAAGCACTCCGAGCTTTACGTGCTGGAGAAATATGGCCGCCGTCCCGCGCCGGCGCTGGATTTCGCGTGGCTGGCCGGGGGCTGCCTGCTGGCCATCGCCTGCCTCGATCCGCACCGGCTGATGGTGCGCGCCGGCAAGCTCGCCGGATTGCTGGACGGGCCGGCGGTCGATCACGCCCCGCGCTCGCCTTAAAGCAGGCCGAGAAAGTGCGCCCGCCTCGCAGCGGGGCGGGCGCCTGTGCGGCCCGGTCCCTGCGATATGATATGGTTAATGCGCGTTGCACGGCGGTGGTGAGCTGTGTAAGGCTCGATATGCCGGCATGGACCGGCGCGGAGCTTTTCGTGACGTCCCTGAAGACCCCGTTGCTCGATACCATCCACGATCCGTCCGATATCCGGCGCCTGCCCCAGGAGAAGCTCGCCCAGCTCGCTGACGAGCTGAGGGCCGAGACCATCGACGCGGTCTCGGTGACCGGCGGGCATCTCGGCGCAGGGCTGGGTGTGGTCGAGCTGACGGTGGCATTGCACCACGTCTTCGATACCCCGCACGACCGGCTCATCTGGGACGTGGGCCACCAGTGCTACCCGCACAAGATTCTCACCGGCCGGCGCGATCGCATCCGCACCCTGCGCCAGGGTGGCGGGCTCTCCGGCTTCACCCGGCGGGCGGAGAGCGTGTACGACCCGTTCGGCGCCGCCCACTCCTCTACCTCCATCTCGGCCGGCCTTGGCATGGCGGGAGGCCCCGACCCCGCGGGCGGGGGGCGGAACGCGGGGGGCGGGGTCGGCGACGGCGCGAGGTCCG
>CALMSN010000008.1 GCA_937872325.1 uncultured Xanthobacter sp.
ACGAGGCCGGCGACGACGGCGAGGGCCGCCAGCCGGACAATGCGGGAACAGGTGGCGCGCCGGGGCGCACCAGTGGGAATGCGAGCGGGCATCGCGCGTCACCAATGCATAGAAATACGGATGTCGCTGGCGATCCCGCACTGCGGGAATAGCTTGCCCGGTCTTCTATAACCCCTTTCTGCTCTTTCGCTAACCCCTTCCATGCACATGACGGCATGCGCCTGCTTCGGCCGCAGGCATTGCTGCACTGCACCAAAGATTAAAGTAAGACGATTCAGCATCTTACTACTATTTTACCAAAACACTCACCTGTGCACTGCGGCAATTTTTGCGATCGCGAGACAGTGAGGCGGATCGTCACGCCAGCTCCACCACCTTGCCATCACGCAAGGTTACCCGCCGATCCATCCGCGACGCCAGCTCCAAATTATGGGTGGCGATGAGTGCGGCGACGCCGGTGGCGCGGACCAGCTCGGTCATGGCGCCGAAAACGTGGTCGGAGGTGCGCGGGTCGAGGTTGCCGGTGGGCTCGTCGGCCAGCAGCAGGCGGGGGGCATTGGCCAGCGCCCGGCCGATGGCGACCCGTTGCTGCTCGCCGCCCGAGAGCTCCGACGGGCGGTGGGTGAGGCGGGCGCCGAGCCCGAGATAGGTGAGCAGCTCCTTCGCCCGCTTCTCCGCCTCGGCGCGGGAGAGGCCGCGGATCATCTGCGGCATGGCGACGTTCTCCAGCGCCGTGAACTCGCCGAGCAGATGGTGGAACTGGTAGACGAAGCCGATGTTCAGCCGGCGCAGCCGGGTACGCTCGGCATCCGGCAGCCGGGCGGTGGGAGCGCCGTCGATGAAGACCTCGCCGGCGTCGGAATGCTCCAGCAGCCCGGCGATGTGCAGCAGGGTCGACTTGCCCGAGCCCGAGGGCGCCACCAGCGCCACCGACTGGCCGTGGGCGATGGAGAGGTCTGCCGCGCGCAGGATCTCGAGCGCCGCCTGCCCCTGAGAATAGCGCCGCTCGACGCCCACCAGCGCGAGCGCCGCCCGGCGCTGGGTCGGGCCGGCGGCGCGGCCATCGGGCGCGCGGGGGGTGACGGCGTCCATCACTCGTACCTCAGGGCTTCCACCGGATCGAGCCGGGCCGCCCGCCAGGAGGGATAAAGGGTGGCCAGCAAAGACAGCACCAGCGCCATCAGCACCACCGACGTGGTCTCGCCGACATTCATCTGCGCCGGCAGCCGGCTCAGATAATACAGCTCCGGCGAGAACAGCTCGGTGGCGGTGATCCAGGAGATGAACTGGCGGATCGATTCGATGTTCACGCACACGATCACGCCCAGCAGCAGCCCCACCAGCGTGCCCACCACCCCGATGGCGGCGCCGGTGATGAGGAAGATCCGCATGATCGCCCCCTGGGTCGCCCCCATGGTGCGCAGGATGGCGATGTCGTGGCCCTTGTCCTTCACCAGCATGATCAGGCCGGAGACGATGTTCAGCGCCGCCACCAGCACGATCAGGGTGAGGATCAGGAACATCACGTTCCGCTCCACCTGGAGCGCATTGAAGAAGGTGGCGTTGCGCTTCTGCCAGTCCACGAGGAAGACCGGCCGGTCGGCGGCGGCCTGGATCGCCGGCCTCAGCTCGCGGACGTCGTCGGGATTGTCGATGTAGACCTCGACCGCGTTCACGTCGCCGTTGCGGTTGAAGTAGGCCTGCGCCTCCTTCAGCGGCATGAAGACGAAGGCGCTGTCGTATTCCGACATGCCCACCTCGAAGATGGCCGCCACCTTGTAGGCCTTGATCCGCGGCGAAGTGCCCATGGGCGTCACCGCGCCGCGCGGCGCCACCAGGGTGATGTTGTCTCCCGCCCTGAGCGAGAGCTGGTCGGCCAGCCTTTTGCCGATGGCCAGCCCCTGCCCCTGGTCGAAGCCCTCCAGGGTGCCGCCGCGGATGGTCTGGCCGACCGACGGCAGCGCCCTGAGGTTGGCCTCGTCGAGGCCGCGCACCAGCACGCCGGAGGCGCCGAACGGCGAGGAGGCCAGCGCCTGCCCCTCCACCAGCGGCACGGCGAGCTTCACCCCCTTCAGGGCGGCGATGCGGCGTGCGACGTCGGCATAGTCGGTGAGCGGCGATTCGAGCGGCTGCACCAGCACATGGCCGTTGAGGCCGAGGATCTTGCCCAGCAGCTCCTGGCGGAAGCCGTTCATCACCGCCATCACGATGATCAGCGTCGCCACCCCCAGCATGATGCCGAGGAAGGAGAAGCCGGCGATGACCGAGATGAAGCCTTCCTTGCGGCGCGCCCTGAGGTAGCGCAGCGAGAGCATCCATTCGAAGGCGGCGAAGGGGCGCGTGCCGGAGGGCTCCGCGCTGCCCGCGGCGGTTGCGGCCGTTGCCGCCTCAGCGCCCGTTGCCGTCATGCTCTGCGCCCCTCCCGCCTCGTATGCACCGCCGGACCCTTTCCGCAATCATAAGGCCCCTTGAGGTCCGCCTGCAGCGGGCCTCATCCAACCTTCAGCCGCTCCACCACGTCGGCGGGGGCGATCAGCTCGCGGGCCCCGTCGATGCGGCGCTTCAGCTCCACCTTGCCGCCGGCCAGGCCCTTCGGCCCCACCAGCACCTGCCAGGGCAGGCCGATGAGGTCGGCGGTGGCGAACTTGACGCCGGCGCGCTCGTCGGTGTCGTCGTACAGAACGTCATATCCCGCCTTGGTCAACGCCGCGTAAAGCGCGTCGCAGGCGGCATCGGTGGCGCTGTCCCCGGACTTCAGGTTGAGGATGCCCACCTGGAAGGGGGCGACCGCATCCGGCCAGATGATGCCCGCCTCGTCATGGGAAGCCTCGATCATGGCCGCCACGAGGCGCGAGGGGCCGATGCCGTAGGAGCCCATGTGCAGCAGGTGCTCGGCCCCGTCCGGCCCCTGCACCTTGGCGCCGAAGGGCTCGGAATACTTGGTGCCGAAATAGAAGATGTGGCCCACCTCGATCCCGCGCGCAGCCATCCGGCTCGCCTCCGGGATGGCGGCGAAGGCGGCCTGGTCATGCTTCTCCGAGGTGGCGGCATAAAGGCTGGTCCACTGGTCGAAGACCCCCTGCAGGCCGGCCGCATCCTCGAAGTTCACGTCGGCCGGCGGCGGGGTCATGCCCAGATAGTCGCCGTGGCAGAACACCTCGCTCTCGCCGGTGGAGGCGAGGATGATGAATTCGTGCGAGAGGTTGCCGCCGATGGGGCCGGTGTCCGCCACCATGGGAATCGCCTTCAGCCCCATCCGGGCGAAGGTGCGCAGGTAGGCGACGAACATCCGGTTGTAGGCGTGGCGCGCCCCGGCGGCGTCGAGATCGAAGGAGTAGGCGTCCTTCATCAGGAACTCGCGGGAGCGGTAGACGCCGAAGCGCGGGCGCAGCTCGTCGCGGAACTTCCACTGGATGTGGTAGAGGTTGAGCGGCAAAGCCTTGTAGGACTTCACGTAGGCGCGGACGATCTCGGTGATCATCTCCTCGTTGGTCGGGCCGTAGAGGATGTCGCGCTCGTGGCGGTCCTTGATGCGCAGCATCTCCTTGCCGTAATCGTCGTAGCGCCCGCTCTCGCGCCACAGGTCGGCCTGCTGGGGGGGGGGCATCAGCAGCTCGACGGCGCCGGAGCGGTTCTGCTCCTCGCGGATGATGTTGCACACCTTGGTGAGCACCCGGTGGCCCAGCGGCAGCCAGGCGTAGATGCCGGCGGCTTCCTGCCGGATCATGCCTGAGCGCAGCATGAGGCGGTGGGAGACGATCTCCGCCTCCTTGGGCACTTCACGCAGGATGGGGAGGAAATAGCGGGACAGGCGCATTGCGGGAGACTCGCACGAAACGGAGAAATGCGGTGCCGGACAAGAGCGGAAGGCGCCCGAAAACACAAGAGCGACAGCCGATCGGTAACCATTCACCATGCTGCACTGCAAATCACATATATTGCGGCGCAAGGATGACAAACGACAGAATCTTGTTCTAGGTTACGGGCGCCTAAAGAAAGGGGATCGTCACCGCAGCCGGGTCGCCGGCGGGTGAAACACGGTCCGGGTCTCGGGAGGATGTCAAACAATAGCCGGACCGGTGCATGCCCTTGAGGCCACACGGAAATTCGGCATCACGATGTAATCCGGCAGGCCAAATGCGGGCGCAGATCCGTGACCTTCCGGGGACCGTGGAATAAAAAGGCGAGGCCCGTTGGGGCCTCGCCTTTTTTCTTTGTCCGTTATGCCAGGGCGCTGCCGGTATTCACCCGCACCGCGCCTGCCCGGCCATCCGGCTTTCGGCCGGAAAAGAACTCCAGCAGGCGGCAAAACCGCTGGGCCGACGGCCGCCCCGGGGGGAGCGGCCGCGCGGCGTTGCCAGGTTCAGGCCATGGCCTTGGTGAGGTTCTCGGAGATCTTGTCGAGGAAGCCGGTGGTGGAGAGCCACTTCTGGTCGGCGCCGACCAGCAGGGCCAGGTCCTTGGTCATGTAGCCCGACTCGACGGTATCCACGCAGACCTTCTCGAGGGTGGCGGCGAACTTGGCCAACTCCTCGTTGCCATCCAGCTTGGCACGGTGGCTGAGGCCACGGGTCCAGGCGAAGATGGAGGCGATGGAGTTGGTGGAGGTCTCCTTGCCCTTCTGGTGCTCGCGATAGTGGCGGGTCACGGTGCCGTGGGCGGCCTCGGCCTCCACCGTCTGGCCATCGGGGGTCATCAGCACCGAGGTCATCAGGCCGAGCGAGCCGAAGCCCTGGGCCACGATGTCGGACTGCACGTCACCGTCGTAGTTCTTGCAGGCCCACACATAGCCGCCGGACCACTTGAGCGCCGAGGCGACCATGTCGTCGATGAGGCGGTGCTCGTAGGTCAGGCCACGCTTGTCGAACTCGGCCTTGAACTCGGCCTCGTAGACCTCCTGGAAGATGTCCTTAAAGCGGCCGTCATAGGCCTTGAGGATCGTGTTCTTCGTGGAGAGGTAGACGGGATAGTTGCGCAGCAGGCCGTAGTTCAGCGAGGCGCGGGCGAATTCCTTGATGGACTCATCGAGGTTGTACATGGAGAGCGCCACGCCGGCGCCCGGGAACTTGTACACTTCCTTCTCGATCTTGGTGCCGTCCTCGCCGACGAAGGTGACGGTGAGGGTGCCCTTGCCCGGCACCTTGAAGTCGGTGGCGCGGTACTGGTCACCGAAGGCATGGCGGCCCACCACGATGGGCTGGGTCCAGCCCGGCACCAGGCGCGGCACGTTCTTGCAGATGATCGGCTCGCGGAAGATCACGCCGCCGAGGATGTTGCGGATGGTGCCGTTCGGCGACTTCCACATTTCCTTCAGGCCGAATTCCTTCACCCGGGCCTCGTCGGGGGTGATGGTGGCGCATTTGACGCCGACGCCGACCTTCTTGATGGCGTTGGCGGC
>CALMSN010000009.1 GCA_937872325.1 uncultured Xanthobacter sp.
AATGCGGCGGTTCTGCTGGCCGTCCCCGACGTGGACGGCGCGCTCATCGGCGGAGCCAGCCTGAAGGCCGCCGACTTCCTCGCCATCGCACGGGCGGTTCCCTAAGGGCCCACTGGCCAGCCATGGCCGCGCTCCCGCAAGGTAGCCCCTTGCGGCGCGCGGCCCCAGCCCGCACACTCGCTCCATAAAAATCAAAGGGCGGGAAACGAAAGGGTTGGGACACATGCTGGCTTTGATTCTCATCATCGCCTGCGGCCTGCTGGCCGTGGTGTATGGCGTACTGACAGTCCGCAATCTCATGGAGGCGGATACAGGCACGCCGCGGATGCAGGAGATCGCCGCCGCCATCGCGGAGGGCGCGCAGGCCTATCTGAAGCGGCAATATCTCACCATCGGCATCGTCGGCGCCGTCATCTTTGTCCTGGTGGGGGTGTTCCTGGGCTGGCTGGTGGCCATCGGCTTCGCGGTGGGCGCGGTGCTGTCGGGGCTGGCCGGCTTCATCGGCATGAACGTCTCGGTGCGCGCCAACGTGCGCACCGCCCAGGCGGCCACCCGCTCGCTGGCCGGCGGCCTCGACATCGCCTTCCGCGCCGGCGCGGTGACCGGGCTGCTGGTGGCCGGCCTCGCGCTGCTGGGCGTGACGGGCTACTTCGCCATCCTCACCCACGGCCTTGGCCTTCCCGCCAACAGCCGCACCGTGGTGGATTCGCTGGTGGCGCTCGGCTTCGGCGCCTCGCTCATCTCCATCTTCGCCCGGCTCGGCGGCGGCATCTTCACCAAGGGCGCGGACGTGGGCGGCGACCTCGTCGGCAATGTGGAGGCCGGCATCCCCGAGGACGACCCGCGTAATCCCGCCACCATCGCCGACAACGTGGGCGACAATGTCGGCGACTGCGCCGGCATGGCCGCCGACCTGTTCGAGACCTACGCGGTGACGGTGGTTGCCACCATGGTGCTGGCCGCCATCTTCTTCGCCGCCAGCCCGACGGCGCTGGCCACCATGATGATCTATCCGCTGGCCATCGGCGGGGCGTGCATCATCACCTCCATCGCCGGCACCTTCTTCGTCCGGCTGGGGCCGACCTCCTCCATCATGGGGGCGCTCTACAAGGGTCTGATCGCCACCGCCGGCTTCTCGGTGATCGCGCTGGCGGCGGTGACCTGGCTCCTGCCCGGCTTCGGGTTCATCCCGGGCGCCTTCTATACCGGCACCAGCCTGTTCCTGTGCGGCCTGGTCGGCCTGGCGGTGACGGGGGCCATCGTCGTCATCACCGAATACTACACCGGCACCGGCTATCGCCCGGTGGTGTCCATCGCCCAGGCCTCGGTGACCGGGCACGGCACCAACATCATCCAGGGCCTGGCGGTGTCGCTCGAATCGACGGCCCTGCCGACCCTGGTGATCATCGCCGGCATCCTGGTGGCCTATGGCCTGGCCGGGCTGTTCGGCATCGCCATCGCGGCCACCACCATGCTGGCGCTGGCCGGCATGATCGTCGCCCTCGATGCCTTCGGCCCGGTGACGGACAATGCCGGCGGCATCGCCGAGATGGCCGGCCTGCCCAAGGAGGTGCGCCACGCCACCGACGCCCTCGACGCGGTGGGCAACACCACCAAGGCGGTCACCAAGGGCTACGCCATCGGCTCGGCGGGCCTTGGCGCGCTGGTGCTGTTCGCCGCCTACAGCCAGGACCTGAAATACTTCATCTCCACCGCCGCGCCGGGCAGCTACTTCGCCGGCGTGGTGCCGGACTTCTCGCTGGAGAACCCCTACGTGGTGGTGGGCCTGCTGTTCGGCGGCCTGCTGCCCTTCCTGTTCGGCGCCATGGGCATGACCGCGGTGGGCCGGGCGGCGGGCGCCATCGTCGAGGAGGTGCGCCGGCAGTTCCGCGAGAAGCCGGGCATCATGGCCGGCACCGAGAAGCCGGACTATTCCCGCGCGGTGGACATGCTCACCAAGGCAGCGATCAAGGAGATGATCATCCCCTCGCTGCTGCCGGTGCTCTCGCCCATCGTCTGCTACTTCGTCATCTACTTCGTGGCCGGCGGCGGGGCGGCGGGCAAGTCGGCCGCCTTCTCCGCGGTGGGGGCGATGCTGCTGGGCGTCATCGTCACCGGCCTGTTCGTCGCCATCTCCATGACCTCCGGCGGCGGCGCCTGGGACAACGCCAAGAAGTCGTTCGAGGACGGCTTCACCGACAAGGACGGCGTGAAGCACTATAAGGGCTCCGAGGCGCACAAGGCCTCGGTGACCGGCGACACGGTGGGCGATCCCTACAAGGATACCGCCGGACCGGCGGTGAACCCGATGATCAAGATCACCAACATCGTCGCCCTGCTGCTGCTGGCGGCGCTGGGGCATTGAACCGCCGACCCGTGAGGACCGCATCCTGACCTACACGCCGGATTCGCAGACGCTGCTCCACATCCTCTACCTCGTCGCCATCGTGGCGGAAGCCATGACGGCGGCGCTGGCGGCGGGGCGGCGGGAGATGGATTGGGTCGGGGTCTTCCTCCTCGGCTGCGTCACCGCGCTGGGCGGCGGCTCGGTGCGCGACATGCTGCTGAACCACTACCCGCTCTCGTGGGTGGCCAACCCCCACTACCTGCTGGTGACGGGCGGGGCGGCGCTCGCCACCATCGCCGTCGCCCGGGTGATGCATCACCTGCGGCGGCTGTTCCTGTTCCTCGATGCGGTGGGGCTGGTGGTGTTCACCGTCATCGGCTGCAACGTCGCGAGCGGGCTCGGCCTGCCGCTGATCGTGGTCATCGCCTCTGGCATGATCACCGGCTGCGTCGGCGGCGTGCTGCGCGACGTGCTGTGCAACGAGGTGCCGCTGCTGTTCCGGGCGGAATTGTATGCCACCGTCTCGGTGGTGACCGGTCTGCTCTATGTGGCCGGGCCGATGGCGGGGCTGCCCCATCCGCTGGCCATGGGCATCGCCATGGCGGTGGGGCTGGCGCTGCGCCTCCTGGCGCTGCGGTTCGGCTGGAGCATGCCGAAGTTTGTATACAGCCAGGACCTGCATTGAGGCCTGGGGCAGGCGCCGGGTTGTGTCCGGCTCGCTACAACCGCGCATATTTTGAGCGTCGCTCCTCGCGCCGGGGTTTTGTCATCGACGGACCATGAGCCGTCATGCACAACCTCCGCGCGAACGGAGTTCTCAGATGCGGATCGGCACTTTGGCCCTGGCGATGCTCGCCGTGATGGTGCTTGGCGGTTGCGGGACCAATGTCGATCGCCGGGAGCGGGCGCAGGCGGTGTCCCACCAGCGCCAGCCTTTGGTGGAATGGGTGAAGGTGGAGCCGGCGCATCTGGCGCAGGTGGACCAGGGACGCCTGCAGGCGGAAGGTGTCTCCCTCGTGATCGCCCGCTCGGTGCGCGAAAGTCCGGGCGGCGAGCGGCAGGGCATTCCCGATTCCGTGATGCTGCGCAACGTCTCCACCTCTACCCAGAGGCAGGGCATCGTGCAGAAGGCCGGCGACGAGAGCGAGGTCGGCTGGGCGGTGATGATCGTACCGCCGGGGCAGTAGCCCTCAACCGCTCGGCCAGCCGCCAGTTGGTCCGCTACGGCTCCTCGGGCATGAGGAGCGAGATCAACGACATCAACGGCCATCCCTACGTGCCGCTTTCCGCGACGACCCGGATCGGTGCCGGCGAGGTCCTGTATGTGGGCACGGTGGTGTGGGTGACCGGGGCCCCTGTAGACCCGGCCCCCCGCCCGAAGATTCGCGACGATCGGGCGGCCGCGGCGAAATGGATCTCCAGCAATCTGCCGGCGGTCGCCGGGAACATGCAGACACGCCTGCTTCCGCCGCCGGTTGACAAGATGAACTGAGGGCGGGCGGCCTCACTTGGACGGGTTGATGTAAAATCGGCCGGAGGTGCAGCCCGAGACGGTATAATATGCCTTGCCGTTCTTCTTCGGGACCTCACCCACCACGAGGGTCACCGGAATTTCGGTAGCCCAGGCGCGCGCCAGCCCGTCGCCGAAGCCGCAATTGGCCCCGGTATCGCCGCCGCTGGACACCACAGATATGACTTCTGGCAGCTCGCCCTTGAGCTGCTTGAGCACCCGCACGCGGGCTTCGATGAGAGGCGCCGTATTGTGCTTGTCCTGCGAGGGCCGCTTCCTCACCGACAGCACGTGTGCGGCGAAGACATGCGTCATCGTCTCCATGATGTAGGCGCGCAGCGCCTCGCGGTCGCGCGGCACGACGCATTCGCAGGCCGACGCATCGGTCGGCGCCAGCACAGCCACTATCGCGGTCGCGATCGCCGGAAACGCCTTCGGCACCATTGATTCGTCCTCGAATTGACCATGCGTCGCTACCCGGGGCGGGTGTTGGCAATGTGGCCCCCGGCGGCGATGCAGGGCCGTCCCGCGCCCCCGCCCTTCCATCCGGCGGCCCGATCGTGTAGACGACCGCCAACCTGCGCGCCCGCCTTCCGGCCGGGCGCGAACGCGATGGATTCCATGCAGACGGTTCTGATTGTCATTCACCTCCTGATCGTCCTCGCCCTTATCGGCGTGGTGCTGATCCAGCGCTCCGAAGGCGGCGGGCTCGGCATCGGCGGGGGGGGGGGGGGGGGCGGCGGGGGGGGCGCCCCCCCCCCCCCGCTGGGCAACCTGGCTGGCCGCGGGGGAGGGCGTCTACCCCGGCTGCTC
>CALMSN010000010.1 GCA_937872325.1 uncultured Xanthobacter sp.
TCGCGCTGCGCCCACAAGCCTTTCGGCGGCGGCGGATTGGGCTTGTCCCAGGGGCGCGCGTAGTCGTGGGGTTCGAGGATGCGCCCGAGCACTGGCTCGACGTCCGCTGGGACGTGGGCGAGCAGGCGGAGGAGCGCTTTCCGGCCCGGATCGTCGTCACCGCCCGCAACACCCCCGGCGCGCTGGGGCAGGTGGCCGGCATCATCGGCGATCGCGGCGCCAACATCTGCGACCTGCAGATGCACTCCCTGTCCGGGGATTTCTCCCGGATGGTGATCGACCTGGAGGTCTTCGACCTCAGGCACCTCAATTCCATCGTCGCGGATCTCAAGGCCCGCGAGGTGGTGGCGGGGGCCCAGCGCGTCAACGGCTGAGGCGGCGCGCGGGCCGCCGAGCGCCTCAAGGAGCACACGAAGCCATGCCCACGCTTCTTCCCGCCCCCGTCCGGCTCGGGATCAATGTCGATCACGTCGCCACCGTCCGCAACGCCCGCGGCGGGCGCCATCCCGATCCCGTGCGGGCCGCGCTGCAGGCCGAGGCGGCCGGGGCGGACGGCATCACCGCCCACCTGCGCGAGGATCGCCGCCACATCCGCGACGACGACATGGCTCGGCTCAAGGCCGAGATCTCGGTGCCGCTCAACTTCGAGATGGCCGCCACCGACGAGATGGTGGCGATCGCCCTCTCCGTCCGCCCCAATGCGTGCTGCCTGGTGCCCGAGCGCCGCGAGGAGCGCACCACCGAGGGCGGGCTGGACGTGGCCGGGCAGGCTGCCGACCTCGCCCCGCGCATCGCGGCGCTGAAGGCGGCCGGCATCCGGGCCTCGCTGTTCATCGCCGCCGATCCGGTGCAGATCGCCGCCGCCGCGACGCTGGGCGCCGATATCGTGGAGCTGCACACCGGCGCCTGGTGCGACGCGCTGGCCGACGGGGATGCCGGCCTCGCCCAGCAAGAGCTCGCCCGCCTCGTCGCCGGCGCCCGGCAGGCCGCGACCGCCGGGCTGGAGGTGCATGCGGGCCACGGGCTCGACTTCGACACCGCCGCCCGGGTGGCCGCCCTGCCGGAGATCGTGGAATTGAACATCGGCCATTTCCTGGTGGGCGAAGCGGTGTTCACCGGCCTCGACGCGGCCATCGGCCGGATGCGCGCGGCCATCGCCCGCGGCCGGGCGGAGCTGGCCGGGGGAGCGGCGGCATGATCGTCGGCCTCGGCTCCGATTTCACCGATGCCCGGCGCATCGCCCGCACCATCGAGCGCTACGGCGACCGCTTCCTCGACCGAGTCTTCACCCCGGTGGAGCGGGCCAAGGCGGATCGCCGGGCGCGGCGGGTGGAGACCTATGCCAAGCGCTTCGCCGCCAAGGAGGCCTGCGCCAAGGCGCTGGGCACCGGGCTCAGCCACGGCGTGTTCTGGCGCGACATGGGGGTGGTGAACCTGCCCACCGGCCAGCCCACCCTGGAGCTCACCGGCGGCGCCGCCCGCCGTCTCGCCGCGCTGCTGCCGCCGGGATACGAGGCCCGCATCCACCTGACCCTGACCGATGAAGGCCCGCTCTCGGCCGCCCATGTGATCATCTCGGCGGTGCCGCAGGCCGGTGGCCGGCCGATCGGGGTGGGCTGAGCCGCGCATCACATACCGTTGCGGTGCGTTGCCGCCGGGCGCCCACTTCTTTATACCGTGAGCCGAATGGCGATTGCCCGCCCGGGAGACCGTCTCCCGGTGCGCGCCACCGGGGTTCGGCGCCCGGCGCGGCGCACCCTCTGGCCCGACCCCGCAAAGCTGGACCCTGAATGACCGCCACGAGCGACACCAAGAAGGACGGCGGATTCGCCGAGAACGGCCGCCTGATCATCCATGCGCTGCTCATCGCGCTGGTGATCCGCGCCTTCCTGTTCCAGCCGTTCAACATTCCGTCCGGCTCCATGAAGGACACCCTGCTGATCGGCGACTACCTGTTCGTCTCGAAGTACAGCTACGGCTTCTCGCGCTTCTCGCTGCCGTTCTCGCCGAACCTGTTCTCCGGCCGCATCTTCGGCGCCGAGCCGACCCGTGGCGACGTGGTGGTGTTCCGCCTGCCGCGCGATACCGACACCGACTACATTAAGCGCGTCATCGGCCTGCCCGGCGACAAGGTGCAGATGATCGAGGGCCTGCTCCACATCAACGGCGTCGCGGTGAAGCGCGAGCGGCTGCCGGACGTGCTCGACGACGATGGATCCGGCCGCAAGGTGCCGGTGAAGCGCTGGCGCGAGACCCTGCCCAACGGCGTCTCCTACGAGACCCTCGACCTGGTGGACAACGGCTTCTACGACAACACCCCCGTCTACGAGGTGCCGGCCGGGCACTTCTTCATGATGGGCGACAACCGCGACAATTCCGCCGACAGCCGGGTGCTAAGCCAGGTGGGCTACGTGCCGTTCGAGAACCTCATCGGCAAGGCCCAGATCATCTTCTTCTCGCTGGAGGACGGCGTCCCGGCATGGCAGGTCTGGAAATGGCCGTGGGCGGTGCGATGGAACCGGCTGTTCAGCGCAGTCCATTGACCGCCGCAGCCGACGACCTCGCCGCGCTCGAGGAGCGGATCGGCCACCGCTTCGCCGAACGCAGCCGGCTTGAGCTCGCCCTGTCGCACATCAGCGGGGTGAAGGGCGGGTCGCCGCGACTGCGCTCCTACCAGCGGATGGAATTCCTCGGCGACCATGTGCTCGGCTCCGTGGTCTCGCACATGCTCTACGCCGCCTTCCCCGATGCCGAGGAGGGCGAGCTGTCGCGCCGCCTTGCCGACCTGGTGCGCGAGGAGGCCTGCGCCGAGGTGGCGCAGGACATGGACCTCGGCCCCCACATCCGCCTCGGCCCCGGCGAGAGCCAAGCCGGCGCGCACAAGCGGCGGGCGATCCTCGCGGACGTCGCCGAGAGCGTGGTGGCGGCGGTCTATCTCGACGGCGGCTATCCGGCGGCTCAGGGAGTGGTGGAGCGGTTCTGGCGCCGGCGGCTGGAAGCCCCGCGCCGGCCGCTGCGCGATCCCAAGACCGTGCTGCAGGAATGGGCGCAGGCCCGCGGCCTGCCGCCGCCGCTCTATCGCGAGGTGACCCGCTCCGGCCCCGACCACGCGCCGCGCTTCACGGTGGCGGTGGATCTGCCGGGGATGGAGTCGACCCAGGCCGACGGGGCCTCCAAGCAGGCCGCCCAGAAGGCGGCCGCCTCGGCCTTTCTCGCCCGCGAGGGCGTTCGCACCGATAACGGAACTTGAAAATGGCAGGACAGAGCGGCCACCGACCGCCGAACGACAAGGGTTCGCAGGCCGGGGCCGCGCAGCCGGCTGAGGACGGGGCGCAGGAGGCGGACCTTTCCCCCGAGGCCGAGGCCATCCATCCCGGCCGCGCCGCCGCCGGGGACGCCCATGCCCCGGAAGGCGAGGCCGAGCTGGAAGATGCGGGCCTCGACGAGGCCGGCGCCGAGGCTGACGATCTTGAGGCCGCCGAACTCGACGACGAAGATTTCGACGACGAAGACGACGACTTCGAGGATGCCGAAGACGCGGAGGCCCCGGCGCTCCCCTCCGGCCCGCCGCGCTGCGGCTTCGTCGCCCTGCTGGGCGCCCCCAATGCCGGCAAGTCGACCCTCACCAACGCTCTGGTGGGCACGAAGGTATCCATCGTCTCGCATAAGGTGCAGACCACCCGCTCCATCGTCCGCGGCATCCTGATGGCGGGAGCGGCGCAGGTGGTGCTGGTGGACACGCCCGGCATCTTCGCCCCCAAGCGGCGGCTGGAGCGGGCGATGGTGGCCAGCGCCTGGACCCATGCCGGCGATGCCGACCTCATCGCCCTGCTGGTGGATGCCAAGCGCGGGATCGATCCGGACATCGAGGCGCTGGTGGGCTCGCTGGCCGAGATCCGCCGGCCCAAGGCGCTGATCCTGACCAAGATCGACACGGTGCGCCGCGACAGCCTGCTGGCGCTCGCCGCGGCGCTGACCGAGAAGCTCGCCTTCGACCGCGTCTTCATGATCTCCGCCACCACCGGCGACGGGGTGGACGACGTGCGCCGCTGGTTCGCCGACAGCATGCCGGCCGGGCCGTGGCTCTATCCGGAGGATCAGGTCTCCGACGCGCCCATGCGCATGCTGGCGGCCGAGATCACCCGCGAGAAGATGTTCCTGCGCCTGCACGACGAGCTGCCCTACCGCTCCACCGTGGAGACCGAGAGCTGGAAGGAGCTGCGCGACGGCTCGGTCCGCATCGAGCAGACCATCTTCGTGGAGCGCGACAGCCAGCGTAAGATCGTGCTCGGCCGCGGCGGCCAGGCGATCAAGACCATCTCGTCGGAATCGCGGGCCGAGCTCAGCGCGATCCTGGAGATGAAGGTGCACCTCTTTTTGTTCGTGAAGGTGCGCGAGAACTGGGCGGACGATCCCGAGCGCTATCGCGAGATGGGGCTGGAATTCCCCAAGGGGGAGTAAGGTTCGGCGGGACACCCCATGGACTGGGTGGATGAAGGCATCGTGCTCGGCGTGCGCCGGCATGGCGAGGGCCACGCCATCGTCGAGCTGCTCACCCGCGCGCGCGGGCGATATCTCGGCATGGTCCGCGGCGGCGCCTCGCGACGGCAGGCGCCGGTGCTGCAGCCGGGCAATTCCGTCGCCGCGGTCTGGCGGGGGCGACTCGATGCGCACCTGGGCACCTACACCCTGGAACCGCTGGTGCTGCGCACCGACGCTCTCGTCGCTGCAGCCCACGCCGCCTATGGGGTGACCCACATGGCGGCGCTGCTGCATCTCCTGCCGGAGCGCGATCCCCATCCCGGCCTCTACGCCACGCTGGGCGCCGTGCTCGACGCCTTCGAGGTGCCGCGCGATGCCGGGCTGCTGCTCGCCCGCTTCGAGCTGGCCATGCTGGCCGAGCTCGGCTTTGGGCTGGAGCTGGACGCCTGCGCCGCCACCGGGGGGCGCAACGACCTCGCTTATGTCTCTCCCAAAAGCGGGCGCGCCGTCTCCCGCGTGGCGGGCGCGCCCTATGCCGACAAGCTTTTTCCCCTGCCGCCCTTCCTGCTGGGCGGGCTGCCGGATCCCGCGCCCGGAGACGTGGAGGCGGCGCTGCGGATCACCGGGCATTTCCTCGCCCGCCGGGTGCTGGAGCCGCGCGGGCTAGCCTTTTCCGAGGCCCGCGCGGGCTTCATCGCGGCGTGGCGAAGGGCGGTGCCCGATCACCACCAGTGACGGCGCGGCCCCACCCAGGCGCTGCGGCACTGGCGCACCCAGAAGCGGCGACCGTTCCACCAGCGCGGCACGTTGCGGCAGACGCGGACCCAGCGCACGTCCTGCGGTCCCAGCTCCTGCGCAAGCGGCACCAGCTGGGCCCCGGCGGTGCCGACGCTGCCCGCCGACGCGCTCGGGGCGCCCGCCAGCAGACCCAGCACCAGGGCTCCGCCGGCGGCCAGCCCCATCTTTCTCATCCGATCCGTATTCATGGATTTCCTCCGATGACGGCCCTGGTGACGTTCGGTCATTAAAGCGGGGCCTTTGCCGCTAACGCCGAAAGCGGGAAAGAGTTTCCCGGCCTGATCGCGGGCCGGCCTGAAATCGGTTTCGAGGCCGAAGGCACGGCAGAAGCCGCTCCTGCTCTCGGCGGAGGGCAGGGTGGGGGCAGGGCGGCGTTCCTCCTCCCCAGTCCTCCCTCGCAAGCGGGAGAGGGGCCGCCCCCGGGGACGGTTGTCAGGCAAGCGAGCCTTGCCCGGCCCCACGGCTGCCGGATGGGAGCGAGCGCGGCGCGGTCCTTCCAGTGGGCAGGAACCTCTCCTGCTCACGGAGGAGGGCAGGGAGGGGAAGCCTCAGCGCAGCGCCCGGACGGCGGGACGAGCCCGCAATCCCGTCGCCCAAGCCTTCCCCCGGAAGCGGGAGAGGGGGGCGCGCAGAATTTGGGGCAGGCTCACCCACGCCTTCCGGCCCATTCGCCTTGTCGGCGGGCCGGCGGCGCGGTAGTGCGGAACGATGGCTACCCGCACCCAAAATCCGCCCGGCGACGGGAGCATCGAGACGGTCGCGCTCAAGGCGGCGCTGGAAGAGCGCTATCTCGCCTATGCGCTGTCCACCATCATGCACCGCGCGCTGCCCGATGCCCGCGACGGGCTGAAGCCGGTGCATAGACGCATCCTGCACGCCATGCGCCAGCTCCGGCTCGATCCGGGGCAGGGGTTCAAGAAGTCGGCCCGCGTGGTGGGCGACGTCATCGGCAAGTTCCATCCGCATGGCGACCAGTCGGTCTATGACGCGCTGGTGCGCCTCGCGCAGGATTTCGCCCAGCGGTATCCGCTGGTGGACGGGCAGGGCAATTTCGGCAACGTGGACGGCGATAACGCCGCCGCCATGCGATACACCGAGGCCCGCCTGACCGAGACCGCCCGCCTGCTGCTGGACGGCATCGACGAGGATGCGGTGGACTTCCGCCCCACCTATGACGGCTCGGAAGAGGAGCCGGCGGTGCTGCCGGCGGCCTTTCGCCGGGAGGGCTTCGCCTTCAACGGCGCGGTGCTGAGCGGGGTGAAGCAGGCGGCGCCGCGGGAACGCCAGGCCCTCAACGCCACGAGCGCGGCGCTGGGTTTCGCGGTGGGCAAGCTGTACGCCGAGCGGTATTTCCCCGCGGCACTCAAGCGGCGCGCCGAGACCATGGTGGCCGGGATCATCCACGCCTTCGACCTCCGGATCGACCGGCTGGCGTGGATGGCTCCCGCCACCAAGGTCGCCGCCAAGGCGAAGCTCAAGACCCTGCGGGCGAGCGTGGGCTATCCCGACAGCTGGCAGTCCTATGACGGCTACGAGGTGTCCGCCACCGACGCCTTCGGCAACCAGGACCGGCTGGAGCGCCTCGAGTACGCCGAGAACATGCGGCGGCTCCGCCGGCCCTCGGACCGCACCGAGTGGTCGATGACGCCGCAGCAGGTGAACGCGGTGAACATGCCGGCGATGAACGCGATGAACTTTCCGGCCGCGATCTTCCAGCCGCCGTTCTTCGACGGGACCCGGCCGGATGCGATGAACTACGCCGCGATCGGGGCGGTGATCGGGCACGAGATCAGCCACAGCTTC
>CALMSN010000011.1 GCA_937872325.1 uncultured Xanthobacter sp.
CGAGATCGCCGACCTCCGCTCGAAGGTCACCGAGGCGGAGCGGAAGGTCGAGCAGTACCGCGCCGACAACGACCTCTTCTCGAGCGGTACCCCGACCACCACGACCCTGCCGCAGCAGCAGCTCGCCGACCTCAATGCCGAGCTGACCCGCATCCGCCGCGAGATCCTGGGCGGCTTCAAGCACCTGCCCATCGCCGGCGAGTACATCCACCGCGACGCCTACGACATCGCGGCGGTCTACGGAAAGGACACCTTCCTGCTCATCGACCGCCTCGGCACCGACCGGCTGCCGGCGGTGTTCGCCGCCAAGTCGCGGTTCGACGCCTTCACCGAGCGGCTCGGGCTCGGCGCGGCGGTGAGCGACCGGCTGGCCCAGCGCGCCGGGGCGCTGTTTCCCGCCCACCTGCCGGCGCGCATGAACGAATGGCGCGACCGCTACGAGCACCACCTGCTGCTGCGGATGGGCGGCGAGGGCATCGCCGAGGCCCGCGCCTGGCTCGCCGAATGCTTCCCCGTCGCCGACGGCGGCTTCTTCGAGTGCACGCCCGCCGAGGGCAAGGCGGCGTTCCTCCATCGGTTCGCGGTGGCGGGCGCGGCGGTGCGCTACCGCGCCGTGCATGCCGACGCGGTGGAGGACATCGTCGCCCTCGACATCGCGCTGCGCCGCAACGATCCCGACTTCATGGAGCGCCTGCCGCCGGAGATCGACGCCGCCATCTCCCACAAGCTCTATTACGGACACTTCTTCTGCCACGTCTTCCACCAGGACTACGTGGTGAAGAAGGGGCACGACTGCCTCGCGCTGGAACACCGGATGTGGGAGCTTCTGGACGCTCGGGGCGCCGAGTATCCGGCCGAGCACAATGTCGGCCACCTCTATGCGGCAAAGCCAGCCCTTGCCGATTTCTACCGCGGCCTCGATCCCACCAACACCTTCAACCCGGGACTTGGCCACACCTCGAAATGCGCCCATTGGCGATGACCTGCGGAGACCCCCATGCTGGATAGCGCCCTCACCATCGCCGACCTCAAGGCGATCGCCCGCCGCCGGGTGCCCAAGATGTTCTTCGACTACGCCGATTCCGGCGCCTGGACCGAAGGCACCTACCGCGCCAACGAGAGCGACTTCGCCCGTATCGGGCTGCGCCAGCGGGTGCTGGTGGACATGACCGACCGCTCGCTGGCCACCGAGATGGTGGGCATTCCCGTTTCCATGCCGGTCGCCCTCGCCCCCACCGGGCTCACCGGCATGCAGCACGCCGACGGCGAGATCCTCGCCGCCCAGGCCGCGGAGGCGTTCGGAGTGCCGTTCTGCCTCTCCACCATGTCCATCTGCTCCATCGAGGACGTCCGGGCGAACACGCAGAAGCCGTTCTGGTTCCAGCTCTACGTGATGCGCGACCGGGCCTTCATCGAGCGCCTCATCGACCGGGCGAAGGCCGCCGGCTGCTCGGCCCTGGTGCTGACGCTGGACCTGCAGATCCTCGGCCAGCGGCACAAGGACCTGCGCAACGGCCTGTCCGCCCCGCCCAAGTTCACCCCGAAGCACATCTGGCAGATGGCCACCCGCCCGGCCTGGTGCCTGGGCATGCTGGGCACCAAGCGGCGCAGCTTCGGTAACATCGTCGGCCACGCCTCCAACGTGGGCGACCTCGCCTCGCTCTCCTCCTGGACCAAGGAGCAGTTCGACCCGCGCCTGTCGTGGGCGGACGTGGAGTGGATCAAGTCGCGCTGGGGCGGCAAGCTGATCCTAAAGGGCATCCTCGACGTGGAGGACGCCCGCATGGCGGCGCAGAGCGGGGCCGATGCCATCATCGTCTCCAACCATGGCGGGCGGCAGCTCGACGGCGCCCGCTCGTCCATCTCCGCCTTGCCGGGCATCGTGGCGGCGGTGGGCGACCGGATCGAGGTCCACATGGACGGCGGCATCCGCTCCGGCCAGGACGTGCTGAAGGCGCTGGCGCTGGGAGCGAAGGGGGTGTGGATCGGCCGGCCCTTCCTCTACGGCCTCGGCGCCGGCGGCCGCGCCGGGGTGGCCAAGGCGCTGGAAATCATCCGCAACGAGCTCGACATCACCATGGCCCTGTGCGGCCGGCGCGACATCCGCACCATCGACCGCTCGATCCTCGACCTCGGCGATGCGCCCGCATCCCCCGGCCCGGCGGCCTTCGAGGCGGTGGCCTGAGCGGCCGGCGGCCGGGTGGCGACACAGCGGCGCGGGGTGAAACCGCCCCCTGGCCGGCGTGCGCGCTCGCAAGCCTTGCGGAGGAACGGCTGAGCGGGCCGGCGCCAGCGGTCAGGCCGAGACGGCGGCGAGGCGTCGCCGTCGCCGGGCGGCGCCGATCACCGTCGCCGCGATCAGCAGCAGGGTGGCGCTGAGCAGCGCCAGCGACAGCGGGCGATCGAAGAATGTGATGAAGTTGCCGCGCGAGACCGTCATCGCGCGGCGGAAGCTCGCCTCCAGCATGGGGCCGAGCACCAGGCCCATCAGCAGCGGCACCGGCGAAATTTCCAGCTTGTACAGGGCGTAGCCGAGCAGCCCGAAGCCGGCGAGCAGGTAGACATCGAGCACCGAGTTGCGCACCGCATAGGCGCCCACGGCGCAGAACACCAGGATGGCCGGAAACAGCAGGTGGTAGGGAATGCGCAGCAGCCGCACCCACAGCCCCACCAGCGGCAGGTTCAGCACCACCAGCATCAGGTTGCCGATCCACATGGAGGCAACGAGGCCCCAGAACACGTCCGGATGGGAGCTGATGACCCGCGGTCCGGGCTGGATGTTCTGGATCACCATGGCGCCCAGCATCAGCGCCATCACCGCGCTGCCGGGAATGCCCAGGGTGAGCAGCGAGATAAAGTTGGTC
>CALMSN010000012.1 GCA_937872325.1 uncultured Xanthobacter sp.
TCGCGGCTGGGGCTGCCGGCCCCCAAGTCCTGGCTCACCAAGGCCTGGAAGTCCAAGGCGGGCAGCAGGAACTCCCGCGCCAGGTCCTGCTCCAGCCGCATGCCCTCCACCAAAGCCCGCCAACGCCGGCAAGCCGGCACCCGCGCGGCCGCCCATTGCCGCCGGATGGATCACGATGTGGTTCCATCCGGACGGATCGCGCTCTAGAAGCCGTCGAGGCCCCCATCGGAACACGCGCCGCACCCATCAGGACCGCTATGTCGAACACCCTCCCGCACCGCCCGCTCAATTCCATCTATGCGGCGCTGCCGACCACCGTCTTCGAGGTGATGTCGCAGCTCGCGCGTACCCATGAGGCGGTCAATCTGGGCCAGGGCTTCCCGGAGGATCCCGGCCCGCTCGATGTCCGCCGCAAGGCCGCCGAGGCGGTGGTGGACGGCTGGAACCAGTATCCGCCCATGATGGGCCTGCCGGAGCTGCGCCGCGCCGCAGCCGTCCATTACCGCCACTGGCAGGGGCTCGACCTCGATCCGGAGGCCGAGATCATGGTGACCTCCGGCGCCACCGAGGCGCTGGCGGGGGCGCTGTTCGGCCTGATCGAGCCGGGCGACGAGGTGGTGCTGTTCCAGCCGCTCTATGATGCCTACCTGCCGCTGGTGCAGCGGGCCGGCGGCATCGCCCGCCTGGTGCGCCTGGAGCCGCCGGGCTGGACCATCACCCGTGAGAAGCTGGCCGCCGCCTTCTCGCCCCGCACCAAGCTGGTGCTCATCAACAATCCGCAGAACCCCACCGGCGTCGTCCACTCCCGGGCCGAGCTGGAGCTGGTGGCCGAGTTCTGCCAGGCCTTCGATGCCTATGCGGTCTGCGACGAGGTGTGGGAGCACGTGGTGTTCGACGGCCGGGTGTTCGAGCCGCTGATGGCGCTGCCCGGGATGCGCTCGCGCACGATCAAGATCTCCTCGGCCGGCAAGATCTTCGGCATGACCGGGTGGAAGGTGGGGCTGGTCTTCGCCGCGCCGGAGCTGATGAAGGTGCTGGCCAAGGCGCACCAGTTCCTCTCCTTCACCACCCCGCCGAACCTGCAGGTGGCGGTCGCCTACGGCCTGGGCAAGGACGACGCCTATTTCACCGAGATGCGGGCCGGCCTCCAGCGCTCGCGCGATCTGCTGGCGGACGGGCTCGCCGGGCTGGGCTTCCGGGTGCTGCCCTCGGCGGGCACCTATTTCCTCTCCATCGACCTTGCCGGCCCCACCAACGCCCCCGACGACGAGGCCTTCTGTCGCGACATCGTCAGCCGCTGCGGGGTGGCGGCGATTCCGGTGTCGGCGTTCTATGCCGAGGATGCGGTGCGCTCGGTGGTCCGCTTTTGCTTTGCGAAGTCCGATGCGACCCTTCACCGCGCGCTGGAGCGCCTCGCGGCGGTGGCGCCCGGGCGATAGGCCCGCCGGGGAACGGGGGCGGGAACGCGGGCACCCGCGCCGGTGTTGGTTTTTGCCGCATTATAGGCGTGACTGGAGGGAACCGCCGGACTGGCTTCGCCTATGGTACAAGGATCCCGGGACGCGACGTGACAAAACCGTAATTGGACGTTGCGCGCGGCTTGGCGTTGCATCGCAGCAATTCAGGCCATGCGGCTGGTGATCGAGGCATAGATGGCAGGCGAGGGACAGACGGAGCAGCGTTCCCGGGGCGGTCGGCTGGCGGCGGCCGCGCTGATCATGCTGGCTGCGGGCGGCGGCGCCTGGTTGTGGTTCGATCCCCTGCACTCGCGGGCTGCCGCGCCGAAGGCGACGGTCGAGCGCGCCGTGGCGGTGCTGGCCGGCAAGGCCGAGCGCAAGGACGTCCCGTTCCGGGTCGAGGCGCTGGGCACCGTCGAATCCATGGTGACCGTGCCGGTGCGCTCGCGGGTGGCCGGGGCGGTGGAGGCGGTCATGTTCGCCGACGGCGCCGGGGTGAAGGCGGGCGACGTCCTGTTCGATCTCGATTCCCGCGTCATCGATGCCGATATCGCCCAAGCCGAGGCGACCCTCGCCCGCGACCGCGCTCAGCTGGAGAAGGCGAACCGCGACGTGGAGCGCTATGCCGGCCTTGCCACCCGCGCTGCGGTCTCCCAGGTCACCCTGGACGACGCCCGCACCGCCGCGATGGTGGCCAAGGCGGCGGTGGCCCAGGGCGAGGCCAGCCTCGCCGCCCTCAAGGTTCAGCGCGGCTACTACGAGATCAAGGCGCCGGCTTCGGGCCGGATCGGCGTGTCGAGCGTGCGTCCCGGGGCGGTGATCTCGGCCAACGAGACGCTGGCGACTGTGCGCCAGATCAAGCCCATCTATGTCGCCTTCGGCCTGCCGGCCCGTTACCTCACCGAGCTGAGGGGCGCCGGCGAGGCCCGGGTGCGCATGCGCCTGCAGGGCACCAACCAGACCATCGACGGCGGCCGCGTGGCGGTGATCGACAACACGGTCGACCCGCAGACCGGCACGCTGACCGCCCGCGCCATCTTCGACAACGCCGAGGATTCGGTGTTCATCCACGACTGGGACAGCGGCGCGATCCTCGACGTCAACCCCAAGGCCTGCGAGACCTACGGCTGGAGCCGCGACGAGCTGCGCCGCCTGACGGTGGCCGACATCAGCGCCGGCGTGCCGCCGTTCACGGTCGCGGACGCGGCGCGCTGGCTGGCGCTGGCCCGCGAGGGCCGATGCCCGCCGTTCGAATGGCGGCGCCGAACCAAGGACGGCGCCCTGCAGTGGGACCAGGCGCCCCTGAAGCCGGCGATGATCGACGGCAGGCCGCACCTGCTCGCGTTCACGCGCGACATCACGCAGCAGAAGGCCGCGGTCGAGGCGTTGCGCGCGCGCGAGCAGCAGT
>CALMSN010000013.1 GCA_937872325.1 uncultured Xanthobacter sp.
GCGGGAAGCCGGCCCCCCGGCTGGCCCGGGGAGGTGGGCACCGTGCAGGCCAAGGGGGGCCCCCGCGCCGCCATGGAAAGCCTGAAGGTGGCCGAGACCGGGCGCGACCTCGGCCGCGCTGCCCGCCTCGCCGAGGTGAAGGGCGGGCAGACGCTGGCCATCCTGAAGATGCTGGGCAAGGGCGCCCTCACCATCACCGGGGCGCTGCTGCACCTTGTGTGGTGGCTGTTCCTCGGGGTGCTCTACGCCTATTGCATGGTCTCCAGCTTCAACGCCTTCTGCGTCGCCTGCGCCCGCCGCACCTGGCGTCGCGGCGGCAGGCGGGCGCGGCCCGAACGCCAGGCCGCGGCTGCCGGATCCGGGACCGCGGCCGACGCAGCGGCCATCATCGGGCACGAGGGATCCGAACATGAGAGGTCGGGACACGAGGCTCTGTGTCGGGTCGCGGCCGGGCCTCCCTCCGGGAGGATTGAGGGTCCGCACCGGCTCTTCCGCCACGCCGGCTCACGGCAGGTGCCGTAGGGGATGATGGCCCTCCGACGGGGGGCTGTTCATCGCAACGAGGGCGATGCCATGCCATCAGCCACGCCCTGCGAGCACAACGGCTTCCGCTTGGCCGACCGATACGGGGCAGGCTTCCGCTATCAGCTTCTGCTCTGAACCCATTCAGGGCGGCTCCCCTCGGCGCGGCGTCCTCGCCATCAGCCGCGGCCTGCGACCGATGCAAGGCGGCGCCGCTCTGCCCCCGCGCCGGCTTCTTCCGACCGCCGCGGCGCGCGGGCCATCGGCATCACGTGGCTGGCCGCTGCCGGTCGAGGCCCGGCCGCCCCTTGCGGCGCGGGGCGCCTCAGGTAGGTTGCCGTGCCATCTCCGCCCCCGGATCGCCGGCCGCCGCGCGCCGACGCCCGGCACAGATCGAAGACCCGCCATGCCCCGCTTCACTTCAGACGGCATCGACATCGCCTATCTCGACGAGGGCGACGGCGATCCGGTGCTGCTCATCCACGGCTTCGCCTCGACCAAGGAGATCAACTGGGTCGGCCCCTCCTGGCTGAAGACCCTGCGCGATGCCGGCCGCCGGGTGGTGGCGTTCGACCATCGCGGCCACGGGGAATCCGCCCGCGTGCATGATCCGGCGCTCTACCACACCGCCCTCATGGCCGGCGACGCGAAGCGCCTGCTGGAGCATCTGGGCATCCCGCGCGCGGATGTGATCGGCTATTCCATGGGCGCGCGGGTCGGCGCGCAGATGGCGGTGCTCTACCCGCAGATGGTGCGGGCGCTGGTGATGGGCGGCCTCGGCATCCACCTGGTGGACGGCGTCGGCCTGCCCCAGTCCATCGCCGATGCCCTGGAGGCGCCGAGCCTCGATGCGGTGAGCGATCCCATGGGCCGCATGTTCCGCGCCTTCGCCGACGCCAACAAGCAGGATCTCGCGGCGCTGGCCGCCTGCATCCGCGGCTCACGGCAGGTGCTGACGCGCGAGGAGGTGGGCAGCATCACCCTGCCGGTGCTGGTGGCGGTGGGCACCCGCGACGCGGTGGCGGGGGATGCCCATGCGCTGGCCGCATTGCTGCCCAACGGCACGGCCCTCGACATTCCCAACCGCGACCACAATCCTGCAGTGGGCGACAAGGTGTTCAAGCAGGGGGCGCTGGACTTCTTCGCCCGCCGCCCGTGAGCGGCGTCCCGCCGGCCTCCCTCACGCCCGGCCGGCGGGTGTGGTAGAAACAGGCAGGTGCCGAGGCGGCTGCCGGATCCCGGTCCGGCCAGCCGCACGGCCGATCGCCTCATCGGAGGGTTGCAAGATGTCCCAGGCCTACAGCGCCGCCCGGCTTCCCGAGGACGTGCGCCTCACCCGCGCGGCAGCGGAGCGGTGGGCCGACGTGGTGGATCCGGTCTGGGCCCGGATCCGCATCGAAGCCGACGAGATGGCCGAGCGTGAGCCGCTGCTCGCCCCCTTCATCACCGCCACCGTGCTCGGCCAGCCCAGCCTCGAGGCGGTGATCGCCGAGCGGATCGCCGCCCGGCTCGACCATCCGGACCTGTCCGGCGCGGTGATCCGCGTCGCCTACCTGGAAGCGTGCGCCGCCGACAAGGCGATCCCGCAGGCCCTGCGCGCCGACATCATGGCCGTGCTCGACCGCGACCCGGCGGTGACCCGGGCGCTGGAGCCGGTGCTCTACTTCAAGGGCTTCCACGCCATCCAGACCCACCGCCTCGCCCACTTCCTCTGGGAGAGCGGGCAGAAGGACTTCGCCCTCTATCTGCAGAGCCGGATGTCGTCGGTGTTCTCGGTGGACATCCATCCCCAGGTGCCGCTCGGGCGCGGCATCTTCCTCGACCACGCCACCGGCGTCGTCATCGGCATGACCGCGGTGATCGAGGACGACGTCTCGATCCTTCAGGGGGTGACGCTGGGCGGCACCGGCAAGGAGCGCGGCGACCGCCATCCCAAGATCCGCCGCGGGGTGCTGATCGGCGCCGGCGCCAAGGTGCTCGGCAATATCGAGGTGGGCCACTGCGCCCGCATCGCCGCCGGCTCGGTGGTGCTCAAGACGGTGCCGCACAACACCACGGTGGCCGGCATCCCCGCCAAGGTGGTGGGCGAGGCCGGCTGCGCCGAGCCCGCCCGCTCCATGGACCAGATGTTCGACGACAACATCTTCGCCGGCGCCGACATCTGATACCATCGGCCGTGACCGATGCCGGGCCGAGGGTGCTCGGCCGGCGCCGGACAGCCGGCCACAAAGGGGTGGAAAGAACGGCCGGCAGCCCTCCGCGGCTTGAACCGGTGCTCCGCGACCGCCATAAGACGGCCGACGGCTTCATGGAGGATGCCTTTTGGACAAGACCGAAATCGAGCGCGTGCAGCGCTATCTGCGGACGCTGTTCGGAAACCCGCAGATCAAGGTGACGGCGCGGCCGAAGAAGAAGGACTCGGCGGAGGTCTATCTCGGCGACGAGTTCATCGGCGTCCTGTTCAAGGACGACGAGGACGGCGAGGTGTCCTACAACTTCCAGATGGCGATCCTCGACAGCGATCTGGAATAACAGCGACCTGAAACAGGCTTTGGGCTCCCTCACGGGACCCGCGGACGTGCGAAGGGCAGCCACATGGGCTGCCCTTTTTCATTTCGTCCTCTTCATTTCGTCCTCAAGGCCGGGAGCGAGGAGACCGCCGGCCATCCCTGCCGCCTGACGCCGATGCGATGGGTGCCCTCACGCCTCGCCGGCGGAGGTTGCGGAAGGAACGGCGGCGGGATCGGCCGGGGTCAGCGCCACCGATTCACCGCAGCCGCAGGCCGAGGTCTGGTTCGGGTTGTTGAACACGAACTGGGCCGACATCTTGTCGGCCTTGAAATCCATCTCGGTGCCGATGAGGAACATCAGGGCGGAAGGGTCCACCACCACCTTCACCCCCTTGTCCTCCACCACCGCGTCGAACGGGCCGATCTGCGAGGTGTAGTTCAGGGTGTAGGACATGCCGGCGCAGCCGCCCTTTTCCACTCCCACGCGGACCGCGATGCCGGGAGCGTCGTCGCCGGAGAGGATCTCCCGCAGCCGCTCCGCCGCGGCGTCGGTCAGGCGCATCACCGGCGGCAGCTTGCGGGCCTTGGGCGGGGTAACGGTGACCTCGGACATCGCACGCATCTCCATAAGACAAAGGCCCGTGAGGATAACCCGGGAGCCTGAGGTCAAGCCCGCGCGCCGTGCACCGGCGGCAGGCCGAGGCCGGCGGGAAAACCACCGGCGGCCGAACCCGTGAAGCGCCGCAACGCGGGCGCCCTTTCCCAGCTAGATGGCGCGCCCACCGTCGATCGGCAAGGCATGCGCCGTCGCGCCCGGATCAATAATTGTCCCAAAGCCCCGGGCTGGCAATCTCCGCCAGATGGCCGTCCGGGTCGCGGAAATAAAGGCTCACCGACCCCTTCGGCCAATGCACCTCGCCCTCGATCGGCACCTTGCTGGCCGCAAGATGCGCCCGCCAGGCGGAAATGTCGTCGGCAGCAACGGCGAAGGCGAAGTGAGCCCGGCCCTGCGCCCCATGGGGCGGGATCTCGCCGCCGAACGGCAGCGCCAGGGCGGCCTCCGCGGTGCCGTGCCGGAACAGCAGAAGCACCGTATCGCCCACCGCATAGGCGATGAAGCGGGCATCGGCGCGCATCGGCCGAAGCCCCAGCACGCCTTCATAGAAGGCGGCGGAACGGTCGAGGTCGGCCACGTAGAGCCCGGTCTCCAGCACCCGCCGCAGCGGCGGCGGCTCACGACCGGGAGCAGCCGGCACGGCGCCCTACCAGAGATTGAGGGTGACGCGGGCCTCTTCGGACATCCGCCCCTGATCCCAGGGCGGATCGAAGGTGACGTCCACCTTCACGTCCTTGACCCCGCGCACCATGCTGACGGCGCTGTCCACCATGTTGGGCAGCTGGCCGGCAGCCGGACAGTTGGGGGTGGTCAGCGTCATCTCCACGGTCACCGTGCGATCGTCGGCGATGTCGACCTTGTAGATCAGGCCGAGCTCGTAGATGTCCACCGGGATCTCCGGATCGAACACCGTCTTGAGCGCGACCACGATTTCGTCCGACAGCCGCATCAGCTCGGCCTCGGGAATCGCCGAGCTGATGGTGGGCTGGTGCCCGGTTTCGGCATCCTTGATCTTCGTCATGCGAACATATCCTGAGCCATGAGGCCGCAGAAAGACGGGCGGAAAACGACCCGAGGGGTCACGAACGGCGCGCGATTGGGCTGGCGAGCTTCCATATCGGACCAATTCCGTTCGGGCACAATGGGATCCACCCCGCGAGACGATGCCGCAGCCGGCCCGTCCGCGAACCGGACGGGCGGCGGCGGCGCCGTCAGGCGCTGCGGCGCGTCCCGCCCGCAGCTTCGCCGCCGGCGCTGGCAGCGCCGTAGCCGGCATAGCCCTCGGCCTCCAGCTCCAGGGCCAGCTCCTTGCCGCCCGAGCGCACGATGCGGCCCTGGTGCATCACGTGCACCACGTCGGGCACGATGTGCTCGAGGAGGCGCTGGTAATGGGTGATGACCAGCATGGAGCGGTTGGCCTCGCGCAGCGCGTTCACCCCGCGCGCGACCACCTTCAGGGCGTCGATGTCGAGGCCGGAATCCGCCTCGTCGAGAATGCACAGCTTCGGCTCCAGCAGGGTCATCTGCAGGATTTCGTTGCGCTTCTTCTCGCCGCCGGAGAAGCCCACATTGACGCCGCGACGCAGCATCTCGGGCGAGATCTCCAGCTCCGGCGCCTTCTGGCGCACCAGCTTGAGGAAGTCCGGGGTGGACAGATCCGCCTCGCCGCGCGCCTTGCGATGGGCGTTGATGGCGGCGCGCAGGAAGGTCATGGAGGCCACGCCCGGCACCTCCATCGGATACTGGAAGGCGAGGAACAGGCCGGCGGTGGCGCGCTCGGACACCTCCAGCTCCAGGAGATCCTGGCCGTCCAGGGTGACGGTGCCCTCGGTGACCTCGTAGCCCGGCTTGCCGGCCAGCACGTAGGACAGGGTCGACTTGCCGGACCCGTTGGGACCCATGATGGCATGGACCTCACCGGCGCCGATCGAAAGGTCGAGCCCGTGCAGGATCTCGGTCTCGCCGATGCGGGCGTGCAGGTTCTTCACCTCAAGCATCATGCCCGCCTCCCCTGCAACAGCTCGAAACCCTTTGCAGACAACGGCCTGCGGCAGCTCGCCGCCAGGGCCGGACCTAACACGCCCATCTCGTCTCTCCTCTCCCGCGCGGGTTCAAAGCCCGCGGGTCAAGCCAAACTCATCATCTTCCCTCGCAGCTCCGCCGGGGAACCTGCCGGGATATGCCTCACGCCGCGCTGGAGCGTTCCGCCAGCTGCGGCACCAGGCGCTGCAGCGCTGTCACCGCCCGCGTCACATGCTCGGCGGTCGAGGACCAGCCGAGGGACAGCCGGATGGCGCCCGCCGCAAGGTCCGGCGGCACGCCCATCGCGGCGAGCACATGGGACGCACCCACCTTGCCCGACGCGCAGGCCGCGCCCGCGCTGACACTTATGTGGGCAAGGTCGAGCGCGATCACCAGTGTTTCCGCCCGCACGCCGGGAAAGGCAATCAGGCTGGTATTGGAAAGCCGCGGCGCCGCGTCCCCCAGCACCACCGCGCCGGGAAGCGACGCGCGCACGTCCTGCTCCATCCGGTCGCGCAGGTCGGCGAGCCGCAGGGCCTCGGCGGCGAAGGTGGCCCGGGCAACGGAGGCGGCGGCGCCGAAACCGGCGATGGCCGGTCCGTTCTCGGTACCCGCCCGCCGGCCCAACTCCTGCCCGCCGCCGCAGAGCAGCGGCCCCAGGCGGGTATCTGAGTGCGCAAGGACCAGGGCGCCCGCCCCTTGCGGGCCGCCGATCTTGTGGGCGGAGAGGCACACCGCATCCACCCCGGCGACCAGCGCCGCCAGATCCACCCGGCCGGCGGCCTGCACGGCATCGCAGACCACCACCGCATCGAATTCGCGAGCGATCGCAACGGCACCGGCGATGTCCTGGACGACGCCGGTCTCGTTGTTGGCGGCCATCATCGCCAGCAGGGCGCGGCGGCCCTGCGCCCGGTGCCGGGCCAGGGCCTCCCCCAAGGCGGCGAGGTCGAGGCGGCCCGCGCCGTCCACCGGCAGGATGTCGAGGGCCCCGGGCGGGAAGCGATGGCCGCGCAGCACGGCGGGATGCTCCGCGGCGCTCGCCAGCAGCACCTGCGGGGCGACGGCGGATCCCGGTGGCAGCAACGTCGGGGAGAGGGCGAGGGCCAGCGCCTCGGTGGCACCGGATGTGAACACCACCCCCGCCGCAGGCATCCCGGCGAGGGCGGCCACCTCGGCCCGCGCCGCGGCGATGCGCCCGCGCGCGCGGCGCCCCTCGGCATGGACGGAGGACGCGTTGCCCGTATCGTCGAGCGCCGCCAGCAGCGCCGCGCGGGCCTCAGGCCGCAGCGGCGCCGTGGCGTTGTGATCGAGATACGCCCGGTCGATCATGCCAGCGGATCCTCGATGCCTCTTGGCGTGGGAAGTGTTGGCGAGGCGAGACCCGCCTCGAATCCGAATGGCTTGCAATTGCCAGCATTCTCGGCCATACGTCAAACTTAAGCCATTCTATGGTGCCCGCTCCGGGCACGGTTGCGCACCGCGGTGCCTGTCCGTCCGGTGGCATTTTCGGTCCAACGATCTGGTCGATCCCGCTTCCACCACGGCGTATCTTCTCGGGCGTGTCTTCTCGCGGAGCGAAGCCACTGCCCCGTATCTCGTCCGAACCTGTCGTTCCGGGCAAGATATTTGATTTAGAATACTTCTAAAATGTGATACGGGGATCGCGGCATCAAGTCAAGATGTCGCAGCGTCGGCGATCTGGCCCTCCTGGGCGTTACCCCTGCCGGCGGCTCCGACACTCAAGCCGCACCGCCGGACCTTGCGGACGATCGGCAGGCGGGCCTGCCGCCGGCCGGACCGCGCATCGGCCTTCCGCGGGCCTTGCATCACGCGGCGCCCCGCGCGCCGCCAGAGCTTTTCATGACCCCGGCGTGCGGTGCGCCGGGGCGCTTTCCAGAGGTCACGGACATCCATGCCCGAAGTGATCTTCACCGGCGAGAAGGGGCGTCTCGAAGGCCGCTACCAGCCCGCCAAGACGCGTAACGCCCCCATCGCCATCATCCTTCATCCGCACCCGCAGTTCGGCGGGACGATGAACAACCCCATCGTCTACAACCTCTATTATCAGTTCGTGAACCGCGGCTTCTCGGTGCTGCGCTTCAATTTCCGCGGCGTCGGCCGCTCCCAGGGCTCGTTCGACCACGGCCAGGGCGAGCTCTCGGACGCCGCCGCCGCGCTCGACTGGGCGCAATCGGTCAACCCCGACGCGCGGGCCTGCTGGATCGCCGGCTTCTCCTTCGGCGCCTGGATCGGCATGCAGCTGCTGATGCGCCGGCCGGAGGTGGAAGGCTTCATCTCCATCGCCGCGCCCGCCAACCTGTACGACTTCTCCTTCCTCGCCCCCTGCCCCTCCTCCGGCCTGTTCGTGCACGGCGACAAGGATGCGGTGGTGCCCACCTCCGCGGTGGCGACCCTGGTGGAGAAGCTGAAGACCCAGAAGGGCATCGTCATCGAGCAGCAGGTGGTGCCCGAGGCCAACCACTTCTTCGACGGCAAGACCGAGGACCTGATGACCGTGGTCGGCGCCTATCTCGACAAGCGCCTGCCCGGCACCCGCAAGGACAGCGCCGCCTAGAGCGCTCCCCGGCCCCGCCCCTGATACGAAAACGGCCCGCACCGGATCCGGTGCGGGCCGTTTTACGTCATGAACGCCGCCGCAGGGCGGCAGAAATCACGGGCGCCAGCCGGTCGGGGGCGGGCCGTGCCGCTCGATGGCGTCCACCAGCTCGCGCTGGCGCCGCTCCGACCGCTTCATGTGCACCGCGATCACCGCGTGCGCCGAGGGAAGCAGGAAGAACAGCGGGAAGAGCAGGCCCAGCAGGATGCACGGCACGATCAGCAGCAGGTTGACCAGGGCCGAGATCGGCTGTCCGTTCAGCAACAGCCCGAGCGGCGGGAGAAGGGCAGCAAGAATGTAGACCATGGCCAAGGGGACCCTCCTTCGGTCCGAGGCTGCATATGGCCCCCCTGCCCCGCGCTTCAAGATGCCGCGCCGGCCTCCGCAAGGAATTTCCGAGACCGCGCCGCCGCTCCGGCGCTTCGCTTCGCCCCCCACCGGGCGCGATGGCCGGCCGCCCTCACCCGCTCGTGCGATGCAGCGCCCTTCGCGCCGGCGGAAAAGCGCCGTAAAAGGCGGACCCTGCACCGCGCACGGCGTTGCCCCTGCCCCATCCGCACGCCCCGAAAACCCCACATGCCCCATGCCGCCCCGCCACCGCGAATTCTGCTGCCGCTCATCGTGGCCTGCGCGCTGTTCATGGAGCAGGTGGATGCCACCGTCATCGTGACGGCCCTGCCGGCCATCGCCCGCGACCTGCACGAGGATCCGGTGGCGCTCAAGCTGGCGCTCACCTCCTACCTGCTGTCGCTGGCGGTGTTCATCCCGGTCAGCGGCTGGGTGGCCGATCGCTACGGCCCGCGAACGGTGTTCCGCGCCGCCATTGTCATCTTCACCCTGGGCTCGATCCTGTGCGGGTTCTCCACCTCGCTCACCGATTTCGTGCTCTACCGCATCGTCCAGGGGTTGGGCGGGGCGCTGATGGTGCCGGTGGGCCGGCTCGTCATCCTGCGCTCGGTGCCGAAGTCCGATCTCGTCTCGGCGCTGGCCTGGCTCACCGTGCCGGCGCTGATGGGTCCGGTGCTGGGGCCGCCGCTGGGCGGCTTCATCACCACCTATTTCGACTGGCGGCTGATCTTCTTCATCAACGTGCCCATCGGCATCCTGGGGGTGTTCCTGGCCACCCGCTTCATCGACGACGTCCGCGCCGAGACGGTGCCGCCGCTGGATCTGCGGGGGTTGATCCTGGTGGGCCTCGGGCTCTGCGGCACGGTGTTCGGGCTCGGCATGGCCGGCCAGCCGCTGATGCCGGCGTGGGTCGCCTTCGGCGCGCTCGGCATCGGCATCGCGGCGCTTGCCGGCTACGGGGTCCATGCCCGGCGCACCGCGCAGCCGGTGATCGACCTCGGCCTGTTGCGCTACCCCACCTTCCGCGCCGGGGTGCTCGGCGGCTCGCTGTTCCGGACCGGGATCGGCGCCCTGCCCTTCCTGCTGCCGCTGATGCTGCAGCTGGTGTTCGGGCTGACGCCGTTCGCCTCCGGCGTGCTGACCTTCTTCGCCTCGGTGGGGGCCATCGCCATGAAGTTCGCCGCCGCGCCCATCCTGCGTCGCGGCGGCTATCGCGGCGTGCTGGTGGCGAACGCCTTCGCCTGCGCCGGCTTCATCGCCGTGAACGCGCTGTTCACCCCGCTGACGCCGCACTGGATGATCTCCATGCTGCTGCTGGTGGGCGGCTTCCTGCGCTCGCTGCAGTTCACCGCGCTGAACGCGCTGAGCTACGCCGAGGTGACCCACGAGGAGATGAGCCGCGCCACAGCCTTCGCCAGCGTCGCCCAGCAGGTGTCGCTGTCGGTGGGGGTGGCCCTGGCCGGATTCGTGCTGGAATTCGTCCGCATCGAGCGGGCCGATGCCAGCCTCACTCAGGCCGATTTCGCCTATGCCTTCGTGGTGGTGGCGCTGGTGGGGCTGGGCAGCGTGTTCTTCTTCCTGCCGCTCAGCCGCGATGCCGGGTCCGAGCTCATCGCCCCGCGGGCCCGGGAGACCATTCCCGATCCCCGCGGCGACGTGCACACGCCGAGCTGATCGCGCCCGGCCGCACGCCGGGGCGCGAGGAGGCATCGCACCTCAAGAGACGGATTGAAAAGTCACACGCACGAGCGTGGGTCGGCGAGCGCCGTGATGCCGGCCTCGGCCGGGCATCCCCGTGGAACGACCTCGGGCGGATCGGGACGCCTGGGAAACCGGCACGGCCTGGATGACCGGGACAAGCCCGGCCATGACCACCCGGCCTGAAGCCCGGCACCTGTTTCCGCGCACATCCGGAGCCGCCGTCGAAGCGCCCGACGGCGCCCCGGGCTTTTGGGCAGGCGGTGACGCGCACCGTCCATCGCCGCCCGGATCAATCGGGATCCGCATCCTGCGCCGGGGCCGATGCGACGCCCGGCCCCCGGAAGCCGGTGGCCAGCACGTAGAGCTCGGCGGAATCGGCCCGGCTCGCCGCCGGCTTCACATGCTTCACGCTGGCGAAGTCGCGCTTCAGGTCGGCGAGCAGCGCGCCTTCGGTGCCGCCCTGCAGCACCTTGGCGAGGAAGGCCCCGCCCGGTGCCAGAACCTGCCGGGCGAAGTCCGCGGCCAGCTCCACCAGGGCGACGATCTTGAGGTGGTCGGTCTTGCGATGGCCGGTGGCGTTGGCGGCCATGTCGCTCATCACCAGGTCGGCCGGGCCGTCGAGCATCTCCAGCAGCCGCGCCGGCGCCTCGGGGACGAGAAAGTCGAGCTGGGCGAAGATGACGCCGGGGATCGGGTCCATCTCCAGGAGGTCGATGGCGACGATGCGGCCGTGCCCTTCGGCGAGGCCGAGCTTCTTCGCCGCCACCTGGCTCCAGCCGCCGGGGGCGGCGCCGAGGTCCACCACCCGCATGCCGCGCTTCAGCAGCTTCGCCTTCTCATCCATCTCGATGAGCTTGAAGGCGGCGCGCGAGCGCCAGCCCTCGCGCCGGGCGCGGGCGACGTAGGGGTCGTTGAGCTGGCGCTCCAGCCATTTGTGGGAAGACGACGTCCGGGTGCGGGATTTCTTGACCTTCACCTTGAGAGGCCGACCGTCCGACCCGCGCTCGGCTGCGCTCACGCCTTGTCCCTCCCGCCATCGGTTTCGCGCCGCCAAGCGCCGTCGGCCCGCATGAGCTGGACCAGCATGCCCTCGCGCAGCCCGCGATCGGCCACCCTGAGCCGCTCGGCGGGAAAGACCCGGCGCACCGCTTCCATGATGGCGCAGCCGGCCAGCACCAGGTCCGCCCGCTGGGCGCCGATGCAGGGATTGGCGACCCGCTCCTCGAAGCTCATGGCCATCAGCCGGCTCACCACGCCCTCGATCTGGCCGGAGGAAAGCCAGGCTCCGTCCACCCGGCCGCGATCGTAGCGGTCGAGGCCGAGATAGATGCCGGCCACCGTGGTCACCGTGCCGGAGGTGCCCAGCAGATGCATTCGCCCGCCGGCCCGCATGCCCCAGCTCTCGCGCACGCCGTCGAGCATGCCGGTGACCTCGTCGAGCATGGCGCGGAAGACGTCCGGCGAAACCCGCACCCCGCCATGGCGCTCGGAGAGCGAGACCACGCCCACCGGCAGCGACACCCAGGAGCGCACCCGGCCGCGCGGCGGCCCGCCATCTCCCGACGAGCGGCGGCCGAGCCAGACCACCTCGGTGGAGCCGCCGCCGATATCGAACAGCACCGCGCCCTCGCTGCACGGATCCACCAGCGGCGCACAGCCGCCGGCGGCAAGGCCGGCCTCGGTGCGGCGGTCCACCACCTCCAGCTTCAGGCCGGTGCGCTCCTCCACCCGCTCGCAGAAGGTGGCGCCGTTGTCGGCGGAGCGGCAGGCCTCGGTGGCGATGACCCGGGCGCGGCGCACTCCGCGCGCCTCCATCTTGGCGGCACAGACCTCCAGCGCCGCAAGGGCCCGGTCCATGGCCGACTCGCACAGCCGGCCGGTCTGGCTCAGCCCCTCGCCGAGCCGGACGATGCGCGAGAAGGCATCCACCACGCGGAAGTTGCGCGCCGTGGGCCGGGCGACCAGCAGGCGGCAGTTGTTGGTGCCGAGATCAATGGCGGCATAGAGCGTGTCGCCGACATCGGCGCGACCGGACTCAGGCGGCCGCTCCCATCCGGCCGGCGTCGGGGCGAGCGATGGGACGGGATTGCGCGGCGCCGGCGCACCGGACGCTCCGGGGGCCTTGCCGCCCGGCACGGAGCCGCCGTTCTGGGCCTGACCGGTATGCGGCCGCGGCTCCCCGGCTCCGGCCTGGGCCTCACTCTTGCCCTTGTCGAGCTCCGCTACGCCACGCGCGGCGCCGCCGGGATCTATACCGCGGCGCGCCGGGCAAGACGGCTCCGGGCCCCTCTCGGGCCCGTGCGTCTCGTCCCTCATGACAATCCCCTCGCCCCACGGGCGAAATCTGTGCGCTCAGGGAGACAGCGACACTCGTTACCTCCCCGCGCCTTGGCTGCGAGTGTAACAGGGTGTTGCCGGGGCGCAATGCCGCGGCGCATCGCACCGCCGCAGCCGGCCCCGGAATGGCGGCCGAGGCCGGTCCACCGAGCCCCATAAAAGGTTGGCCCGGCGATCATCCCGGATGATGCGTTCCCGGGACATTGCATGCGCGGCGCTCCGGGGCCAACCTTGGGCGTCGGGGCAGGAGTCACGGCGGCCGCCGGCGCCACTTTCCCCGGCGTTGACGCCGTTTCAGACCGGCTGCCTACCCCTTCCGGCGTTTCCCAAGAGCCTTGCCCCGAAGAGCCCTGCCCCGAAGAGCCTTGCCAGAAGAGCCCTGCACCATGAGCCTTGCCCCGAGCCTTCTCGACACCGCGCCGCGCTGCGGCCTGCGCCCGGAAACTCCGGATGGCCTCGCCATCGCCGCCGAGGCCTTCGGGCCCGAGGGCGATGCCGGCATCATCTTCATCCACGGCTTTTCCCAATCCGGCCTGTGCTGGGCCCGGCAGGTGGCGAGCCCGGCGCTCGCCGGCCTGCCGCTGGTGACCTACGATTTCCGCGGCCACGGCGCCTCCGACAAGCCGCTCGACCCCGCCTTCTACCAGGAGCCGCGGCGCTGGGCGGACGAGGTGGAGGCGGTGCGCCGCGCCGCCGGTTTCGGCAAGGCGATCCTGGTGGGCTGGTCCTATGCCGGGCGGATCATCGGCGACTATCTCGCCGCCTACGGCACCACCCATCTCGGGGGCATCGTCTTCGTCGACGCGGTGACCAGCAACGACCGCGCCTTCTACGGCTCCTGCAACAAGCTGATGCGGCAGATGTGCAGCCCCGCCTTGCGGGACAATCTGGCGGCCACCACCGCCTTCATCCAGCGCTGCGTCGCCAGCCCGCTGGACCCGCAGACCACGGCCGCCCTGCTGGGCATCAACATGATGGTGCCGCCCCAGGTCCGCGCCGCCTTGTTCGGCCGCCCGGCGGATTATGAGGAACTGCTGGCGGGCCTCGACATCCCGGGGCTGGGGACGAGGTGAAACCCCCGCCTCTCCGCTCTTGAAAGCTACGCCAAGAAAGGCGATGAACAGCTCAGACAGGCGCATTCGGGCATACGCTCG
>CALMSN010000014.1 GCA_937872325.1 uncultured Xanthobacter sp.
CGCACGGTGCGCAGCAGGGAGTGCTCGGCGTCCCAGTCCATCGGGGTGCGGTGGGGGGGGGGGGACCGCGACCCGACGTCATGCCAGGGACCCATCACCAGCGCGTCGCGCACGATGAGCCATCCGGTGTGGGTCTGCCAGGTGGTTTCCAGGATCAGACTGCCCGGCAGATAGCGGCGAGCGGCGGGGACCGACACCCCCGGGGGGCCCAACCGGAAGGGGGCCGCGCCGCGAACGAGAAGGGCGCCCAAGACCCGCGGGCGGGCCGGGGGGCCCCATTCCGTCCCGCGGGCCGGCCACGATCCTGCCCCGGTTCGTCGCTAGAGCGCATGCCGATAGGGAAGGCCGCCGCCCATGCGGGGCGATGGCTCCTGCAAGAGCAATGCTTTCGACGCTAAGCGGCATCCCCGTCCAGACCGGCCGGCCGGTGTCGCATCGGGACAGGAAATGGCCGACTGGATTTCGTTCTGGAACGGGTCGCACTCCATCTATGTGAGCGACCGCCACCGGAAGGCGCACTTTGAGCGCATCGCTGCCGATCTGGCGCGCGCCGTGCCCCATCCCACCGCCCGGGTGCTGGACTATGGCTGCGGCGAGGCGCTCTCCGCGGACAGGCTGGCCCGCCATTGCGCCCAGCTCGTGCTGTGCGACGCCGCCGCCTCGGTTCGCGCGCGGGCCGCGGATCGGTTCGCCGGCGACGTGCGGATCGCCGTCATGTCGCCGGAGGAGGTCGCGGCCCTGCCGGATGGCAGCTTCGACCTCATCGTGCTGAATTCGGTGTCTCAGTACCTGTCGCGGGAGGGGCTCTGGGATTTGCTGGTGCTCTGGCGCCGGCTGCTGGCCGATGACGGCCTGCTGCTCCTGGCCGACGTGATTCCATCCGACACCAACGCGCTGGCGGATGCAGCCGCGCTGCTGCGCTTCGGGATGCAGGAGGGGTTCTTCCTCTCGGCGCTCGGGGGGCTGACGCGCCTTGCTGCATCACCATACCGCCGGCTGCGGGCCGAGATCGGCCTCACCAGCTACACCGAGGGTGAGATCGCCGCCATGCTCGCCACCGCCGGCCTTGCCGGGGAGCGGACGCGGCCCAACGTCGGGTACAATCAGCGGCGGATGGCCTTTCAGGCGCGGCGCGCGCCCTGATTCGGCTCCGGCGGCCGGTGGGCGAAGGCCCACAGGCGGTGGCCGGTGAAGGTCCACAGGGTGTTGAGGATGGTGGTGAGCGTCTGCGCCAGCATGTACTGGATGTCGAGGTCGTGGACGAACAGGTTCATCAGCCCCGCGTTGAGCAGGAAGGCGACCCAGGCCACCAGCGCGAATCGCGGCACCGCCCCGGCATGGGAGCGGCTGGCGGTGAAGGTGAACTGCCGGTTCAGCACGTAGGACACGACGCCGCCCGCCACGAAGCCGGCCCCCGAGCCGGCCACCGGACCCAGCAGCCCGCGCTCCACCAGCGCGAACAGGGTGAGGAAATGCACCGCCGCGGCGGCAAGCCCGACCCCCACATAGGTGCCGAATTGCACGACCAGCGGGCGGCGATTCCGCAGCAGCGAAGACAGGTGGGACAGCAAGGCCAGGCTCCAGCGACGACGCGAACCACCCCCCGTGGTGGCGCCGGGCGGTGGAAGCGTCTTCCGTCGCGGTAAATTATGGTCTAAGGAAGCCCGGCGCGAAGCGGCGACCCGCCGCAGTGCGGAAAAAATGCGAGGGGCGCGCCATCCGCGGCCCTTTTTTTGCGCCCGGGCGGGAGCCGCGCGAGGTCGCGGCCGAAACTTCGGCCGCCGCGCGGCAGGATGCCCGGATGCACCCCCGAGGGATGCGCCCTCCGGCGGCCCTACCGGCCGGCCGACCGGCGCAGACCGAAGATGATCCGCCCCCATGCCCCGTCGCCGGCGGCCGGGGGCGACGAAACGTGCCGGAGTGACATGCCCAAACGCACCGATCTCGAAACCATCCTCATCATCGGCGCCGGCCCCATCGTCATCGGCCAGGCCTGCGAGTTCGACTATTCCGGCACGCAGGCCGTCAAGGCGCTGAAGGAGGAGGGCTACCGCGTCGTCCTCGTCAACTCGAACCCCGCCACCATCATGACCGATCCGGACATGGCGGACGCGACCTATATCGAGCCCATCACCGCCGAGATCGTCACCAAGATCATCGCCAAGGAGCGCGGCGACCGCTCCCGCGGCTTCGCGCTGCTGCCCACCATGGGCGGCCAGACGGCGCTGAACTGCGCGCTCTCGCTCAAGCGCATGGGCACGCTGGAAAAGTACGACGTGGAGCTGATCGGCGCGACCGCCGAGGCCATCGACAAGGCCGAGGACCGCGAGCTGTTCCGCGAGGCCATGACCAAGATCGGCCTGTCCACCCCCAAGTCGCGCCAGATCAAGACCCTGTCCCAGGCGCTGGAGGCGCTGGACGAGGTGGGGCTGCCGGCCATCATCCGCCCGTCCTTCACCATGGGCGGCACGGGCGGCGGCATCGCCTACAACAAGGCCGAGTTCATCGAGATCATCGAGCGCGGCATTGACGCCTCCCCCACCAACGAGGTGCTGGTGGAGGAGAGCGTGCTCGGCTGGAAGGAGTATGAGATGGAGGTGGTCCGCGACAAGGCGGACAACTGCATCATCATCTGCTCCATCGAGAACATCGATCCGATGGGCGTGCACACTGGCGATTCCATCACCGTGGCGCCGGCGCTGACGCTGACCGACAAGGAATACCAGATCATGCGCGACGCCTCGCTGGCGGTGCTGCGCGAGATCGG
>CALMSN010000015.1 GCA_937872325.1 uncultured Xanthobacter sp.
GCGCAATGCCAGCGAATCACAGCATCGCGGCCGTGGCAAATGCTCGTTGCCGAAAGATTCTCACACTCTGAGGAGCGTCGCGAAGCGATGCGTCTCGAAGGATGTAGGCCACAGACGGGCCTGCATGGTTCGCCCGGCGAAGCGAAGCATCGTCCGGAGACGCGCTTCGCGCTCCTCACCATGAGGTCCAAATAGCTACGGCGAGGAGGCGACGGGTCACGGGTGGTCCCGATCGCAAACAAGCGGCGCTTCTTGGAGGTGACCGGCGACGTGCTGGAACACGTCGACCCCATTTTCTTCGGAGATACTAAGACAGCCGCCTTTAAGGCTCTCGGGATCAACTGAGCCTTGATGGGTAAGCCGAGCTGAGCCAGCCGCAATGCTGAATCAGCCGGCCGCGATCTCGGCGCATCGCTGGCGGGCGTAGTCCCAGGCCGAAAACTTGACGGGCGCGCCCTCGGGGCCGTCGGAAACGATGAAGGGATCTTCCCCAAACGCGGTGTAGCTCTGGAATAGGTCGTCCGCCGTCATGCCCGGCTTGAAGGCGTCGGTCAGGTAACCGTCGACGATGGATTGGCAGGCCATGACCGCTTCTTCCGGCGTCGCGAAGACGCCGTGCTTCACGCGTTCGGATTCGTCCTGGTAGTGGAAGTTGTCGTCGATCAGGACTTGGTAGGCCATTGCTGTGCCGTCCTCCTTGCAAGTCGCTTCACATTGAGGGCGGGTCCGGCGTCCATCCCTGATTCAGGACGAATTTCGCGAACTGGGACCTTCGTCCGGAGTGCTTGTCGATCCAGGCGATATTCCCGCCCCAGGACGAGATCTCGGGTTTCAGTTCTCCCGGCGGTTGGGGGAAGGAGGCGGTAAGGCGGTCACTTCTGAAGGCTGCCGCGCATTTCGCCAAGAAAATCGAGACGACCGCGCGATACTTCTTTGCCGCGGATCGTGCGTCCTGATCTGTCTCCGCTCTTTCGGACCAGCGCTTTTGGGCCGGTCCCTTTTTCAGGGGGAATTCAGGTCCTTCCTTGAATCGCGGAGTCCCATCCTCGTCATACGTGCCCGAGGTGCTTCCGCCGTGAAAATGCCCCTTGCCCATCAAAGTCGCCCCCGAAGCTTTTGACCTGCATTGTGGATTGAATCTCTCCAGCGGCACAGTCGACTTTCGACCGTTCGAGAAAAACCCGCCAAAATGGCGGGTTTCCATGATCGCGGGCGTGTGTCCCTTGCTGCATGTCCGAGTCGTTGAGATCGCAGCGCGTCGCCGGACGTCGATGAAGAAGGCGGTCTGATTGCCGCTTTGCTGCGCCCGGTTCGCGGACACGGAAATCACTCCGACCGGCAGGTTGCCGCCGAACTTCCTGACCTGGGACGAAGGGGAAATTTGTCCAGACGAAATCGCCAGGCGCGAAGGGCCTGGTCATAGGGAAGTGAACATCCTCAGCCGGTCCTGGTAATCGTCTTCCGACTCCCCTGGGACGCGGTCCATTTCGTAATGTTCCAGGCTGAAGGGCGGCATTTCGGGCGAAGCATCCTGGAAGAGACTGATGTACTCGGCATGACGATGCACCAGGCTTTCGACCAGCGTCGGCACGTCGATTCTGTCGAGTGCGGCGGTCCGCTTGGCGGCTTCGTAGGCCTCGTCGCTGATTTCGATCGTATGCATCAGTTCGCTGCTGCTCCGGGAATTCCGTTGTCAAATATAAGCAACGTTGCCCGGCAGTGGAAGCCCTTCGCCCAAAGTCAGCCTGAATGGCTTGTGTCTGTGCGATGTCATGCTCCAAGAAGCGCTATCTGCATCTCAGCGTCGATTCATGTTTCGTTCGGTTGGCCGGTTCGCGGCGAAGCCGAAGCCCGCCGCGAACCTTTCTCGTTTCACCCGGCACCGGCGGTGCCGAGTAGATCGCCTACGAAAGCAGGGGACGCATTAGTAGAGGGCGCGCTATTATGAGCCCCAGCGCAAGCTCACGAACACCCCGTCGTGCTGCCACACGTATCGCACTTCATGCAGGTCCCGTTCCGCACCAGCGTGAAGTTGCCGCACTCCGAGCACATCTCGCCTTCGTAGCCCTTGGCCTTGGCTTCGGCGCGGCGTTCGGCCTTGGACGGGGCGACGGCGACTGCGGCGCTGCCGGCCTTGCTCCACTGCAGCGCTTCCAGCCGTTCGGTCGGCGAGAGGTCGTGGCTGGCTTCCTGCTTTAGCGCTACCGCACCTTCGTGGGCGTCGGAGGCGCGGGCGCTGGCGCCGTGGGAGGCGATCGCGGTGACGTTGCCCGAGCCGCGGGCATCGACGTCGCCGCCGCGCATCACCACCAGATTATCCGTGCGCGAGCGGGTCAGGCCCTTGGACAGATATTTTGACGCGTGGTGGCCGTCGCCCGGCTCCTTGCCTTCCTCGACGCCCTTGCCGAGCGCGTCGAAATTCGACTCGGTGGGATCGACATGGGCGAGGTCGAAGCGCGACATGTAGCTGACCGCGAGCTCGCGGAAGACATAGTCGAGGATCGAGGTCGCGTACTTGATGCTGTCGTTGCCCTGCACCGGGCCCGCCGGCTCGAAGCGGGTGAAGGTGAAGGCGTCGACATATTCCTCCAGCGGCACGCCGTACTGAAGGCCGAGCGAGATTGCGATGGCGAAGTTGTTCAGCAGCGAGCGCAGCGCCGCGCCTTCCTTGTGCATGTCGATGAAGATCTCGCCGAGCCGGCCGTCCTCATACTCGCCGGTGCGCAGATAGACCTTGTGGCCGCCCACCACCGCCTTCTGGGTATAGCCCTTGCGGCGGTCGGGCATCTTCTCGCGCTCGCGCACCCGGTGCTCGACGATGCGCTCCACCACCCGCTCGACGATCTTCTCGGTGACCGTGGCAACTCGGGCGGCGTTAGGCTGAGCCACCAGCGCTTCCACCGCCTCGTCCTCATCCTCGTCGGCGATGAGCTGGGCATTGAGCGGCTGCGAGAGCTTGGAGCCGTCGCGGTAGAGCGCGTTGGCCTTCAGCGCGAGCCGCCAGGAGAGCTGGTACGCAGCCTTGCAGTCCTCGACGCTCGCCTCGTTGGGCATGTTGATGGTCTTGGAGATAGCGCCCGAGATGAAGGGCTGCGCCGCCGCCATCATGTGGATGTGGCTTTCCACCGACAGATAGCGCTTGCCGAGCCGCCCGCAGGGGGAGGCGCAGTCGAACACCGGCAGGTGCTCGGTCTTCAGGTGGGGCGCGCCCTCCAGGGTCATGGCGCCGCAGACATGGACATTCGCGGCCTCGATGTCGGCCTTCGAGAAGCCGAGGAAGGCGAGAAGGTCGAACTTCGGGTCGGCAAGCTCGGCGGCGCCAACCTTCAGGGTCTGGGCGAGGAAGTCCTCGCCGAAGGTCCAGCGGTTGAAGGCGAACTTGATGTCGAATGCGGTCTTCACCGCCGCCTCCGCCTTGGCGATGGCGGCATCGTCGAAGCCCTTGGCCCGCAGGGTCGAATGATTGATGGCCGGGGCCTGGGCCAGCGAGCCGTGGCCCACCGCATAGGCCTCGATCTCGGCGATCTGCGCCTCGCCGTAGCCCAGCGCCCGCAGCGCCTCGGGCACTGCGCGGTTGATGATCTTGAAGTAGCCGCCGCCGGCCAGCTTCTTGAACTTCACCAGCGCGAAATCGGGCTCGATGCCGGTGGTGTCGCAGTCCATCACCAGGCCGATGGTGCCGGTGGGGGCGATCACCGAGACCTGGGCGTTGCGGTAGCCGTGCGCCTCGCCCAGCGCCACCGCCTTGTCCCAGGCCGCCTTGGCGTGGGTGACCAGGCGCGGGTCCGGGCAGGAGGCGTGATCGAGGGGCACCGGGAGGACGGACAGCCCCTCATAGCCCGCGCTCATGCCGTAGGCGGCGCGGCAATGGTTGCGGATGACCCGCAGCATGGCGTCGGAATTGGCGCCATAGGCCGGGAACGGACCGAGCTCGCGCGCCATCTCGGCGGAGGTGGCGTAGCACACGCCGGTCATGATGGCGGTGAGCGCACCGCAGAGCGCACGGCCCTGTGCCGAATCGTAAGGGATGCCGCCCGACATCAGGAGGCCGCCGATATTGGCGTAGCCGAGGCCCAGGGTGCGGTAGTCGTAGGAGAGTTCGGCAATGCGGCGCGAGGGGAACTGCGCCATCAGCACCGAGATTTCGAGCACGACGGTCCACAGGCGGACGGCGTGCTCGTAGCTCTCCACGTCGAACTGCTTCTGCGCGTCCCGGAACTGCAGCAGGTTCAGCGAGGCGAGATTGCAGGCCGTGTCGTCGAGGAACATGTACTCCGAGCACGGATTGGAGGCGCGGATCTCGCCGCCGGCCGGGCAGGTGTGCCAGTCGTTCACCGTGGTGTGGAACTGGATGCCGGGGTCGGCGCAGTGCCAGGCCGCGGCGCCGATCTTCTCCCACAGCTCGCGGGCCTTGACCGTCCTGGCGACCTTGCCGTCGGTGCGGCGGATCAGGTTCCAGTCCGCGTCGGCTTCCACCGCGCGCAGGAAGTCGTCGGTGACCCGCACCGAGTTGTTGGAGTTCTGGCCGGCAACGGTGATGTAGGCCTCGCCGTCCCAGTCGGTGTCGTAGATGGCGAGATCGATGTCCTTGTAGCCCTGGCGGGCATACTGGATCACCCGCCGGATCGCGGCGTCGGCCACCCCGGCCTTGCGGGCGATGCGGATCTCGCGCTTCAGGGCCGGGTTCTTCTCGGCATCGAAGCAGGACTCGCCTTCGCCCTCGCAGTTCACGCAGGCCTTCAGCACCGCCTTGAGATGCTTGCCGTTCAGCTTCGAGCCGGTGACGAGGGCGGCGACCTTCTGCTCCTCGATCACCTTCCAGTTCACATAGGCTTCGATATCCGGATGGTCGGCGTCCACCACCACCATCTTGGCGGCGCGGCGAGTGGTGCCGCCGGACTTGATGGCGCCCGCCGCGCGGTCGCCGATCTTGAGGAAGCTCATCAGGCCGCTGGAGCGCCCGCCGCCTGACAGCCGCTCGCCCTCGCCGCGCAGCGAGGAGAAGTTGGTGCCGGTGCCGGAGCCGTACTTGAACAGGCGCGCCTCGCGCACCCACAGGTCCATGATGCCGCCCTCGTTGACGAGGTCGTCCTCGATGCCCTGGATGAAGCAGGCGTGCGGCTGCGGATGCTCATAGGCCGACTTCGACTTGATCATCTTGCCGGTCTTGAAGTCGACGTAGTAGTGGCCCTGGCCGGGGCCGTCGATGCCGTAGGCCCAGTGCAGGCCGGTGTTGAACCATTGCGGCGAGTTGGGCGCGGCCATCTGCATGGCCAGCATGTAGCGGTGCTCGTCGAAGAAGGCCTGGGCGTCGGCCTCAGTATCGAAGTAGCCGCCTTTCCAGCCCCAGTAGGTCCAGGTGCCGGCCAGCCGGTCGAACACCTGCCGGGCGGAGCTCTCGCCGACCAGCCGCTCGCGTTCCGGCATGTCGGCCAGCGCCGCCTCGTCGGCCACGGAGCGCCAGAGGAAGGAGGGGACGGTGTGCTCTTCCACCTTCACCAGGCGCGCGGGCACTCCGGCCTTGCGGAAATATTTCTGCGCGAGGATGTCGCTCGCCACCTGGGAGAACTGCGCCGGGACCTCGATGCCCTCCTGGCGGAACACCACGGAGCCGTCGGGGTTGCGGATCTCGCTCACTGCCTCGCGGAAGGGAATGTCGGCGTAAGGCGAGCGACCTTCCTGCGTGTAGCGACGTTCGATCCGCATGATCCTGGTCTCCCTGCCCCGGCGGGGGGCGCGCAATACGGCCCTTCGGCCGATGATGATCCGACGACGACGACAGCGAGGACGCCCCTGCTGCCGGCGCGTCGCGCCGTGCGTAAAGGACCTGCCGTGATGAGAACGCCCGCCGGGAGCCGCAGACACGGACGCGATCGCCGTCCGGACAAGGTCCATCGGGCGTTCGCGGGGTCCGCAGTGCTTTGCTCTCGAACGATGGAGTGACGCTAGGCCGAGTCCCCCGCCGGCGTCAAACCTTCTTCTCACCACCACAAATGGTCACGTCTCGTGGATGGGTCACAATATATGGTGGTGGGGGCGGGTTAACAAATCACAAAAATTTCGTTGCCCGCCGGCCTTTTCGCCCCCTGGGCGGCGGCGGCGGGGCGTCCGTCGCCCGCCTGCGGAATTGGCCGATCTCCCCCGCTGTCCACCGTCATCCACAGCAAAAAAGACAACATGGCACCCCTGCACGCGGACCCCGATCCGGGGGTGCGGCGCAGCGTTCGGGGCAAAAACGATGCTGCATCGCCACGCGTCGCGGGGCGGACACCGTCCCCGGCGCGGCGCGCCGTTCGCGCCAGCATGGCTTTGCAAGGTGACCCGCAGATGACCGGCCCGCAGACGGACGCCGACCGCACACACCAGCGCCCGAAGGCCGGCGGGAAGACCGCTCAGGCCGCCTCGGGGCCCAGGATATGGGTCCGCATGGCGGCCTGGGCCGCCCCCCGATCGCCGCGCAGGATCGCCTCCAGCACCCGGGCGTGGCCCTGGTGGCCGGCGGCGAGGCGGCCGAGGTCGCCGGCGCGCGCGCGCTGGCGGAACGGCTGGAGCCGGGCACGGGTGCTCGCCAGCAACTCGGCCAGATAGGCGTTGTGGCTGCCGGTGGCGACGGCGGCATGGAAGCGCGCGTCGAGCTGGTCGTAGCGCGGCAGGTTGCCGGCTCGCACGGTCTCGGCCATCTCGGCGTGCAGGTGCTCGAGCTCCACCCGCACCGATGCGCCCATGGCCTGGGCGCAGAGGCCGGCGGCCATGGCCTCCAGCTCCGCCATCACCGTCAGCATGCT
>CALMSN010000016.1 GCA_937872325.1 uncultured Xanthobacter sp.
TTCGAGGGGATGTGGTTCCACACCGGCTTCGCGCAGATCCTGTCGCTGGGACGACGCAACAAGATGGTCGGCATCGCCGAGCAGTACCAGTACATCCTGCGCGACGAGAGCATTCACCTCAATTTCGGCATCGACGTCATCAACCAGATCAAGGCCGAGAACCCGCATCTATGGGGCCGCGCCTTTCAGGACGAGGTGCGCGCCATGCTGAAGGACGCCGCCGAGCTGGAAGCGGCCTACGGGCGCGACACCATGCCCCGCGGCTTCCTCGGCCTCAATGCGGCGCTGTGCGAGCAATATATGCACGTCATCGCCAATCGCCGCTGCGCCCAGCTCGGCCTCGCCCCGGTGTTCGCGGAGGTCGAGAACCCGTTTCCGTGGATGAGCGAGGCGATGGACCTGAAGAAGGAGAAAAACTTCTTCGAGACTCGCGTCATAGAATACCAGAACGGCGGCGCGCTCTCCTGGGATTGAGCGGACATCCATTTGGATCCGCTCAACAGGAGGCAAGGCCAGAGAGCCGGCAGCCATCATCGCAGTCGCCCGTCCCGACACGGACGTGACCTCGATCCGCAGGCCGGCTCGTCCTCGCCCGTGCCGTCGATCTTCGAGAGCCGCCCGCCCTACCGCAGGATCGTGACGCAGCGCCCTCCCTCCCGCTGGGTTCCGGCCGGGCACTCGCGCGTGGGCTGCGGACGCGGCGGGGTCTGCGGCCTCGGGTTGGACGGGGTGTTCTGCGGGGTGAAGCACCGGGGGTAGCCGACCTGGCCGGGCGGGCATTGTCCCCGGGGCGGAGTGCGCGGCGGCGGCGGATCCGCCCGCGGCCGGACGCACCGGGGCGGCGTGCCGAGCATCCCCGGTGGGCAGCGCGGCTGCTCGCGCACGATGGGCGCGCAGTTGGGCGGCGTGCCCATGGTCCCCCGCGGACAGCGCGGCACCTCGCGCACGTTGGGGGTGCAGTTGGGCGGGGTGCCGTAGGTCCCCGGCGGGCAGCGCGGCGCATCGCGCACGATCGGTGCGCAATTGGGCGGCGTGCCATACGTCCCCCGCGGGCAACGGGACTGCTCACGCACGATCGGCGCGCAGTTCGGCGGCGTACCGTAGGTGCCCGGCGGGCAGCGCTGCGGATCGCGGACGATCGGCCCGCAATTGGGCGGCGTCCCGTACGTCCCCGGCGGGCAGCGGGACGGCTCGCGCACGATCGGCGCGCAGTTCGGCGGCGTGCCGTAGGTGCCGCGCGGGCACGGCTGCATCGGCGGCGGGGATCGCACGATGGGAGGCGCCGGGGGCACGCTCATGAGCGGCACCATTCCGGGCGCGACCGTCAGCGGGTCGGTGCCCTGGCCGATCCGCTCCTGGCAGCGTCCGTTGAGCATCGCATAGCCGGGCGGGCACGATACGGGAGGCGGCGCGATGGCCGGCGCCACCGTCTGCGGGCAGAGGCTGGCCGGGACCACCGCGGTGGACTGCGCGGCATCATTCCCGCCATTGACGTTCATCGCATTGCCGGCGGCCGGCAGGGTGATCCGGGCGGAGTTGGTGACCCGGCAGCCGCTCGCCTTCACGGCCCCGACCGACAGCTTGAGGGTCACCGACATGGTCCGCGACGTGCCGGGCTCCAGATAGCTGTTGCCCGGGCCGCTGGGGCCGACCACGAGGCAGCTCGCCTTGCCCGCCGCCACTGGGTTGCATTTCCACTCCGCGTTCGGGACGAGCGTGGCCTCGGCGGGGAACGTCTCCTCCACATAGAGGCCGCCGCCCGTGATCAGCACCCGCTCATTGCCGATGTTCTTGACCTCGACCAGGTAGAAGCATTCGACCAGGTCGCCGGACATCCGGCAGTCGCCAGCGGACCGTTTCGTCAGTTGCAGGTCGGTGGCGCCGCTGCCCGCGGGCGGCACGGTCGGCGGCGTCGTGGGGGGCGTGGTTGGGGGCGTCGTAGGCGGCGTTGTCGGAGGGGTCTGCGGGGGCGTGGTGGGCGGCGTGGTCTCCGGCGCGCCCGGCTTCTTGCAGAGCGACTCGGGCAGATCGGCGGTGGCGGTGGCGATGTCGTCGGCGCCGTTGGCGTTGCCGGGGGTCCCGGCGCCGGGCGCGGCGAGCATCGCCTTGTTGACGATCCGGCAATCGGCCGCGGCGGCCGCGATCTTCGGCAGCGTCAGCGTGATCCGGCTCGAGGACGCCTCCCCCGGCTTCAGCTCGCTCGGGGTCAGCGCGACGGTGCAGTCAAAAGTCATTCCTGCGGCCTTGCAGGCCCAGTTGCTGTTCATCGCCTGCGCGCCGGCGGGCAGGATGTCCCGCACCGTGAAGGGGCCGGGCACGGTGGCCTGCCCGGTATTGCGCAAGGTCAGCTCGAACACGCATTCCACCTGCCCGCCCTTGTCGGCGCAGGGCGAGACCAGCCGCTTCTCCAGAGCGAGGTTGGCGTTGGAGACCGGCGGCGCGGTGGTCCTGCACACCGCATCGGGGATGACATGGGCGATGCCGGCCTCCGGTGTGGCGCCGAGCGTGGTCTGCACCCGCGCCATGTTGCTCAGGCGGCAGCCGGCATCGATGGCGCTCTTCTGCGGGAAGCTGAAGGTGAGGTCGTATTTGACCGAGCCCCCCGCGGGGACCATCTCCTTGGGAAAGCTGCAGGTGAAGCCGCCGCCGGACACGCCGCACGGCCCGGTGGCGTACTCCGACAGGCCGCCGGTCGAGATCGAGGGCGTGTCGAAGATCGTCACCTGCCCGGAATAGGGCTGCGATCCCGAATTGGTGACGACGACGCGGTAAGAGCAGGAGATCAGGCCGGCCGAGGAGATGCACCGGTCGAACGACTTGGTCGCCTTCAAATCGGGACCGCCGCTGGTGGGTGAAGTGGGCGGCGGCGCGGGCGGCGGCGGGGTGGTGGGCGAGACCGGGCACAGGTCGGCCGGCGCCATGGCCACCGCCTCGTCCATGTCGTCGGAGGGATCGGTGTTGTTGGGGCTGCCGTTGGCGGCCGGAATGGTCAGCCGGGCGCGGTTGGGCAGCCGGCACTGGTTCGCGACCACGGTGGCGAGCGGATAGCGCAGGGTCATCGGCGCGATGTGCGCCTGGCCCGGATCGAGCTGGAGCGGCGCCGGGGTATGGCAGTCGAAGCCGCTGCCGGCGAGGCTGCATCCCCAGCCCGAGGGGAAGGTGGGCTTGGCCCCGGGCAGCGGCTCGTCGCTGAAGGCGAGCGGGCCCATATAGGTGCCCGGCCCCTCGTTGCGGATAGTCACCACGTAGCGGCACGCGACGGCGTCGCCGTCCTTCCGGCAGGACTGCGCGGACTTCGAGAGGCTGAGATTGCGGCCGCCGGTCCTCGGCCCGCACAATTGCGAGGGGAGCGGCGCGCTGACCATGGCGAAGTCGTCGCCCGCATCGCGGTTCCAGCGGCTGCCGCCCGGCGGCATCACGATCTCGGCCGCATTGTCGAGGAAGCAGACCTCCGGCCCGGCGGGACCGCTCGCCGTGGCCGAGAACGACAGCCCCTCACCCGGGGCGAGGAAGACGTCGCTCCACACGCAGGTGAGCGTGTCGGGGCTCACCTGCCCGCAATGGGCCTGGGCCGGGCCCTCCGGCAGGATGCCGGTCCCGGGCCGGGCGCCGGGCAGCCAGTCGGACACTTCCAGCGGGCCGAAATAGGGCTCCGGGCCGGTATTGGTGACGACGACCGTGTAGCCGCAGAACCAGCTGCCGCCGTCGCGCACGCACGGCCGGTCCAGATATTTGTCCACCCGCAGGTTGGTGTCGAACAGGCGCACCGGCAGCGGCACCTCGAACAGCAGCGGCGGCGCCGGCGGATACAGCAGGATCGGCGCGGCGGCGAAATCCGGCCCGCCACAGGGCTGCCAGGTCTCCACATCGCCCGTCCAGCCGGCCTTGCCGGCATCCCCGAACAGGCCGTCCACATCGATGAAGACCGCGCGGCTGGGCGGGACGTTGGCCGGGCGAACGAGGGACAGCGCGTTGCCCTGCAGGCCGGCCACGTCGGCCTCGGCCGGGTTGGCGGCGCCGGGGCGCAGCCGCTCGCCGGTCGCCCACAGCATCTGCCCGCAGGTGCCGGCGCGCTGGCGGCCGGTGGCCGGATCGACGGCGTAGTTCAGCGCCACGCCGCCGGTGGCGAGGCGGTTCTGCGGCTGCAGGCCGATGGCATAGTCGTCGCGCTGCCAGCCGCCGGGGCCGGAGCGATAGCGCAGCACCGCGCTGACGCCCGGATCGGCGAAGACCGAGAGATCGTAGGCGCCGCGCTGCGGGCCGCGCTCGGCGATCAGCATCCGCCCCTCGCCGTCGAATGCGATGTCGGTGAGGCGGTTGCCGGGGGTGGAGACCGCGACGTCGAACTCGTGCCGGGCGTCGGCGCCGAAGCCCCCGTCGGGCAGAAGCCCCACCGACCAGACCTGCGGCCCCTCGGCGACGGCGTAATAGAGCCGGTCGCGCTCGACGGCGAGGGCGGTGACGCGGCGCGACTCCGGGGTCAGCGCCCAGGTGGCCGGGTCCGCGGCCTGGAAGGCGGCGCTGGTGATATCGAGCTGGCTGCCATCGTCAGGCACCGGCGGCAGGCCCTGGAGCGGACGCGCGGCGACGCCGTGGTCGAAGCCGTCCACCACCGCGCCGGTGGGGTCGAGGCGGTGCACCACGCCGGTGTCGAGGTCGGCCGCATAAAGCGAGCGGCTCGGCGCGTGGAAGGCGAGATCGGCCAGCCCGGGGCCGGAATTTGTGCCGACGATGGCGAACAGGCTCGGCGCCCCGCTGACGCCATCGACCCGCCAGATCGCGCCCGGCCCGCCCTCGGGGCCCCAGAGGTTCGCGGCCCATTGCGCCCCCGGCTGGCCCTGCTGCAGCCGGCGCGCAAAGCCGGTGCCGAACCCGATGGGATCGACGATGTGCAGCCCGTAATAGGAGGTGGCACCGAGGAAGATGTCGGGCACCGGGGCGCCGGTTTCGCCCAGCGTCGCGGCGAAGACCTGGCCGATCTCGCCGGCGTGGAACTCGCGCACCAGGCGCGGCGTGACGAGCTGCCCCGCCGGCGGCCCCTCCAGGTCGCGCAGCGAGATCAGCCGCGCCGAGACCGACATGGGATCGATGGCGAATTCGTCGAGCGGGCTGGCGCTCGCCGGCAGCGGCGCGCCGGAGGGCCGCATGCCCGAGAAGCCGGTGACGATGGCATCGCCGCGGCCCAGAACCGGCGCCGCCGGCATGACCGGAGGCAGGGGCGTCACGGGAGGCAAGGGGGTGACGGGAGGAAGGGGCGTGATCGGCGGAAGCGGGGTAACCGGGGGCATTTCCGGCACCGGCTGGAAGGGCTGCGCCATCACCGGCGCAACGGTCGCCAGATGCGCCATCACCGCCAGGCCCGCAGCGGCGGCAAGGACAAGAGGACGTCGCGGGAAAGAATAACGGCCGAGCTTCAGGCGCATCGCGCTCCCCACACTAGACCATGCGCCGCCGGATCCGCCCGCCACGCAAGCTGATCGGACAACGCGGCCTCAGAACTCAAGTTTAAAGCCGCGCGAGGGCAGAGAGATCACTCCACCCCGGCACGGCTCTGGCAGGTCCACTTGCGGCGCTTTTAAAGTATAAATCAAACTTTAGCCCAATACGTCGCTGACGCGCGCATCGAATATGAACTAAAAACAAGATAACATGAAAAATACGAGGCTATTTTTCATTAATTGCATACTCCCGGCCTTGCGCCAAGAGGTAAATCGAAAGATTTAAGCGCAATTACGGTTTCTTGATACCTCCTTAAAATCCAGAGGCCCTCTTCCGGAAAGCCACCGCCGCGACCTCATCTTGACGATGAGAAGAGAAGACGCATCCTCCATTCCGGGCCCGCGGCATCGGCGGCGGCACCGGATCGCCCTGCCCGGCCCGTCGATATCCTGCCCTGCGACGGAGGTTCTTGTGCCGGCGAACATCACCGCGGATCAGGTGAAGAACCTGCTCGGCCTCGAGCCGAACGCCACCTGCGGGTCGGTCCGCCTCAGCTACGTCAGTGACCGGCAGGTCGCGCCCGGCGGATTGCCGCCCCCCTTCGACACCGGGCGGCCGATCGGATCGGCCCTCTACTTCATGCTGACGCCGGAGCAGCCGGTGAAGCTGCACCGGATCCGGAACGACCAGCTCTACCATTACTATCTCGGCGACCCGATCGAGGGGCTGCTGCTGCTCGCCGACGGCACGGCGCGGCAGCACATGGTCGGCCCGGACCTGCGCGCCGGGCATGCGGTGCAGCTCTTCATCCCCGGCGGCACCTTTCACACCGCCCGCCTCGCAGGGGAAGGGCGCTGGTTTCTCGGCGGCTCCACCGAATGGCCGGGCGTCGTGCCCGAGGATGTGGAGATCTGCGATGCCGAGACGCTGGCCGCGCGGTTTCCCGCCGTCGCCGCGCAGATCCGCGCCTGGCCGGAGCCGGCGCGACAGACCGTGTCCGCTCCGCGAAAGGCATGAGGGCCCGCCTTCGCCACGCGCCGACCGGCTTGCCCCGGGCGGGCAGTCAATGCAGCTACGTCGCGGGGTCGGCTGCGGCGGTGCCGATGCTCGCCGATGCAGCCGGAATGGACTGCGGCCGGCGGACCGAGGTCCCATGACCTGCCGCAAGCCGGAGGTCGTGTCGGCGGCTCTACTTCGGGCAGCGGCGCAGGGGGCCGTTCCAGCCGTCGGCGTTCATGCGGTAGCTCAGCAGGCCCTTAGCGAGGCGGGCGGTGACGCTCGTCTTTTCCGGCGTGTCGGCGCCGTAGGTGCAGGTGCCGCGCCAGCGCACGGTGTCGCCGGTGCGGGCGACGCTGTTGAACTCGCAGAAAAAATCCTCGCCGGACAGGCCCATGGGCTCCACCACGATGGTGGCGAGCGGCGCCCCGCATTTGCCGGGGGTCGCCCATGTGCCGACGATGCTCTGGGCGGCATTGGCCCCGGCCATCGCCGCCACGCCACCCACCAGGACCGCGATGAACGCGGTCTTCACCAGGATCGGCCGAACCTTCATGGGGCGTCTCCAGCGGCGAGGCAGGATGGGCCGGAAGGCTAGCACATGCGGTGCGGAGTGGCGCGCGCGGAGCATGGAAAGGTCCTCCCCGGCGCGCCGCGCAAAACGCCGCGCACCGGACGATCGAGGGCGTGCCTCAGGGCGCCATCCGGACCTATGAACCGCAGCGCGGTGCCATATCTCCGGTCAATCGCCCTCTGAATGACTGAATAGAGACGGATGAACCGCCCACAGGGGCGGATCCATCTCTGGCGCGGGCAGAAAGTGCGACTCTGCCGCCCGCCGCACATCCACCGTTTGGGGGAAGGCCGAGAGCGGGGCGGCCGGAACACCGGCGAAGACCCGCGCAGGCGTTCCGGGCCGGCCGCCGAAGCCGGCGCGATCGCGCCCGTCGCTTGGAAGGCGCGCCGCCTCTTCCGCCAGCAGCCGGAGGAATTCGCCCGGCCGATGGCCGGCGCTCAGGGCCTCTCACCAAACCTTGTGGGTTGGCTCACCTGGTGTTTCCGCGGCCTGCGGCGTGGCCGATCCTGGCCGAGGCTGACCGCATCGACTGCCGCCCGCGCCTTGGCAGGCGGACCCGAACCCGCCGGCCGCTCTCCTCCCCAAGCCTTTGTGAGGGGCTTTCAATGCCCGTTTGGAAAATCGACGACTGAGGGCCAGCGAGGGATTTCTGCGTCTCCAGCAGGAGGAAACGCCGGGGCGAGGCCGGGCGCCCGGCCAGGTTTCCGATGCCCCGGGCTCCGAAAAGACGGGATGGACCGACCCGCCCGATTCTCCAGACGGGCTCTCAGAAGAAGCTCTGCGGATCCACGTCGATGGCCACCTTGACGCTGCCCGTGGGCTTGGGCGCCACCGCCCGCCAGCGGCGCAGATAGGCGGAGAGGTCCACCTCGCGCGGCGAGCGGGCGAGCAGCCGCCAGCGGTGGCGCCCGCGCAGGATGGCCAGCGGCGCCTCCGCCGGCCCGAGGATCCGCACATCGGGATCGGGAGGTGCCGCCTGGGCGAGGCGCCGGGCGTGGGCCTCCGCCGCCGGCCCGTCGGCGGCGGATATGACGAGGCTCGCCATCCGGCCGAACGGCGGCAGCATCGCTTCCTCGCGGGCGGCGATCTCGGTGTCGTAGAAGGCGTCGCGGTCGCCGGTCACCAGCGCCCGCATCACCGGATGCTCGGGCATGTGGGTCTGGATGAAGCCGCGGCCCTCGATGGCGCCGCGGCCGGCCCGTCCGGCCACCTGGTGGACGAGCTGGAAGGTGCGCTCGGCGGCACGCGGATCGCCCTGGCCGAGGCCCACGTCCGCATCCACCACCCCCACCAAAGCGAGGCCGGGGAAATTGTGCCCCTTGGCCACCAGCTGGGTGCCGACGATCACGTCCACCTCGCCCTTGGCCACCGCATCGAGCTCGGCCCGCATGCGCTCGATGCCCCCAAGCATGTCGGAGGAGAGCACAAGCGTCCGGGCGGTGGGAAACAGCGCCGCCACCTCGTCCTTCAGCCGCTCGACCCCGGGGCCCACCGGCACCAGCGCATCGGCCTCGCCGCAGGCCGGGCAGGCCTCGGGCACCGGCGCCTGGTAGCCGCAATGGTGGCAGACGAGCCGGCGGCGGAAGCGATGCTCCACCAGCCAGGCGGTGCAGGCCGGGCAGCGCATGCGGTGGCCGCAGGCCCGGCACAAAGTGAGCGGGGCATAGCCGCGGCGGTTGAGGGAGAGCAGCGCCTGCCCGCCCTGGTCCAGCGTCGCCACCATCTCGGCCTCGAGCCGGGGGGCGATCCAGCGGCCTTTGGGCGGACGGTCGCGGGTGAGGTCGATGGGCGAAAGGCCCGGGACCTTCGCCCCGCCGAAACGCTGCGGCAAAGCGAGGCGGGCATAGCGGCCGCGCCGGGCATTCACCTCGGTCTCGATGGACGGGGTCGCCGAGGCCAGAACGATGGGCGCTGCGGCGAGGCGGGCGCGCACCACCGCCATGTCGCGGGCATTATAGGCGACGCCCTCGTCCTGCTTGTAGGCGGGGTCGTGCTCCTCGTCGACGATGATCAGGCCGAGGTCGCGATAGGGCAGAAACAGCGCCGAGCGGGCGCCGGCCACCACCTGCGCGCTGCCGTCGGCGGCGGCGTTCAGCACCTTCGCCCGGCGGCGGGTGGAGACGCCGGAATGCCATTCCGCCGGCTTCACCCCGAAGCGGCCGGCAAAGCGCTCCATGAAGGCCTGGGTGAGGGCAATCTCCGGCAAGAGGATCAGCGCCTGCCGGCCTTGCCGGACGGCCTCGGCCACCGCCTCGAAATAGACCTCGGTCTTGCCCGATCCGGTGACGCCGTCGAGGAGGGTGACGCCGAATTGCCGCTCCGCCACCGCCGCCTTGAGCCGCTCCCCCGCGGCGCCCTGCGCCGGCGACAG
>CALMSN010000017.1 GCA_937872325.1 uncultured Xanthobacter sp.
GCCGCCATCAGCGGTGGTAGCGAGGGCGCCGGTCGCGGTCTCGGTTATGGCGCTCACCCGGCTGGCCTCGTGGAGGCGCGCGCCGGCGGCGGCCGCCGCGTCCGCAAGGCCGAGGGCGAAGTTGAGCGGATGCAGGTGGCCGGCGCCATGATCGATCAGGCCGCCGAAATAGGCCTGCGTGCCCACCTGGGCGCGGATCTCCTCGCGCGAGAGCGGGGCCGCAGCGTCATAGCCGTAGCGCTCCTGCAGGTGGCGGACATAGGCCTCGCTCTCGGCGACGAAGTGCGGCTTGTGATCGGCGTGGATCAGCCCGGACTTCAGGTCGCAGGCGATGGCGTGGCGGGAAATCAGGCCGCGGACCAGCGCCTTGGCCTCCTCGGCGAGGTCCCAGAGGCGGCGGGCATCTTCCGCCCCCACCGCCTTCTCCAGATAGAGCTGGTCGCGCCGCTGGCCGGAATGGATCTGCCCGCCGTTGCGCCCGGACGCCCCCGAGCCGACCCGCACCGCTTCCAGCAGCACCACCTTGAGGCCGGCCTCGGCCAGGTGCAGGGCGGCGGACAGGCCGGTATAGCCGCCGCCGATGATGCACACGTCGGCCCGCACCCGCCCCCGCAGCGGCGAGAAGGCCGGGCACGGCCGCGCGCTCGCCACATACCAGGACCTGGGGTGCCCGGAGGGGTTGAGCGGCGCGGCGGTTCTGGTCGGCATGCCTGGGTTCCGCGGACGGCCGCGAGCCGCCGCGCCTTCGCCTTTCGATCAGACGTTCAGCAGAAGATACTCACGCTCCCACGGCGAGATAACCCGCATGAAGGTCTCGAACTCGGCCTGCTTCACCGCGGCATAGGTGGCGATGAAGCGCTTGCCGAGCACATTGGCCATGGGCTCGCAGTCCTCGAAGGCGGCCACCGCCTCCAGCAGGCCGCGCGGCAGCTCGAAGTCGAGGTTCTTGGCGTCCCCCTCGAGCGGCTCGGTGGCCCGCAGCCCCTCCACCATGCCGAGATAGCCGCAGGCGAGCGACGCGGCGATGACGAGATAGGGGTTGGCGTCGGAGGACGGCACCCGGTTCTCCAGCCGCCGGGCCTCGGCGACCGAGGGGGGCACCCGCAGTCCGGCGGTGCGGTTGTCGTAGCCCCATTGCAGGTTGATGGGAGCCATGGAATCGCGGGTGAGCCGGCGATAGGAGTTCACGTAAGGGGCGAGGATGCACATCACCGCCGGCAGATACTTCTGGTGGCCGGCGATGAAGGAGAAGAATTCCGGCGTCGGATCGCCGTCGGCATTGGAGAAGATGTTGCGCCCGGTCTCCGCGCTCACCACCGACTGGTGGATGTGCATGGCGCTGCCCGGCTCGTTGGCGATGGGCTTGGCCATGAAGGTGGCGTAGATCTTGTGCGCCAGCGCCGCCTCGCGGATGGTGCGCTTGAACAGGAACACCTGGTCGGCGAGGGTCAGCGGATCGCCGTGGCGCAGGTTGATCTCCATCTGCGCCGCCCCGTCCTCATGGATCAGGGTGTCGATCTCCAGGCCCTGGGCCTCGCCATAGTCGTAGATGTCCTCGAACAGGGCGTCGAACTCGTTCACCGCCTGGATCGAGTAGGACTGCCGGCCGATCTCGGGGCGGCCCGAGCGGCCCACCGGCGGCTTCAGGGGGTAGTCCGGATCGGTGTTGGGCTCGACGAGGTAGAACTCGATCTCCGGCGCCACCACCGGCTTCCAGCCCTTGTTGGCATAGAGCGAGAGGACGTGCTTGAGCACCTGGCGCGGCGCCACCTCCACCGGGCGGCCGTCGCGGTGAAAGGCGTCGTGGATCACCTGGGCGGTGGGATCCTGCGCCCAGGGCACGGTGCACAGGGTGGAGAAATCCGGCTCCAGCACCAGGTCGCTGTCGGCGACCACCGAATCCACCAGCCCCTCATATTCCGGATATTCCCCGGAGATGGTCTGGAAGAAGACCGAGAGCGGCAGGTTCATCACCGGCGAGGAGAAGAACTTCGAGGCCGGCATGATCTTGCCGCGGGCGACGCCGGCAAGGTCCGGCACGGTGCACTCGATCTCGGTGACGTGGCGGGCGGCCATCCAGGCCTTGGCCTCGACCAGGGACGCGACGCCCCGCGGATTTTCCACCGCACGCTTGTCCGCACCCTTCCGCTTCGACATGGGCACCTTTCACTGAAGACATCGGGCCTGGAGAGGCCGTGACGGGCGGCCGGACCAGCACCCGTGAGGAGACGGCGCCCGACATGGTCGCCATGATCCGAAACCAAACCCCGAAACCTGCCCCGACACCGCATTCCGGCATCAGGCGACCGCCGTCGCATCCGCAGAGGATGTGCCGGAGCGCTGATAGGCCGTTCGCCACAATCCGCCAAGCTTGCTCAGGGAACCCCCGCCCTGCCGCTTCTGTCAACGCGGGCGCAGCATGGGTTGCATGCCGAGGCTAATCCCGCATTGGTATCCCGGCGACCCGGGCAGCGAACAGGACAGGAACGAAAGCCGACCGAATCGGATGCCGGCCGGCGTTCCCCCTTTGGTGCCGGACCGGCGGGGGCCGGATCAGCGCACCGCGGCAGCCTTGGCCTGGGTGGAGAAGGTGGCGGCCTCGAACACCGCGGTGCCGATCATGGTCGCCACCGACACCTGGAACGGCGCCAGCAGGCGGGTGCCCGCCAGAGGCACCAGCCAGACGTAGATGTCCTTGTTCTCCATCATGTACTTGACGGTGTAGCGGGTCGGCCGGTGGCCGGCGACCGGCACGTAGCGCACCGCGCACACCACCGCCGGGCCGGCATAGCCCTCCGCCTTCACCGGCTCGATGCGCTGGAAGCTCAGCGTCACGTCGTAGCGCTGGCGGCCGTCGAAGACCGGCACCGAACGCTCGCACGCGGCACGGGAGAGCATCTCGGCGGTGCCCGGCAGGTAGACGAAGGCGCCGCTCATGGGGTCCATGATGTTCTGCAGCACGGCATCGGTCAGGGGGACGCGATCGGGCGCGGCCTTGAGCGGCGGCTCGACCTCCATCTCCTTCACCGCGCCGGCGACCATGGCGAGCCGGGCCACCTCCGCCTTGCCGTCGGCCTCGGCGTTGAGGGCATAGAGCTGCGGCACCATCTTGCTGGCGTTCAGGGCGCCGCGCGCCGCCGCCCGCCCCTTGCCGCTGGAGACCGCGCGCATCACCCCGGTGAGGCGGCCGGTTCCGGATATTTCATAGGCGGTCGGGCCGGCCTCGGCGACCCCCGGGGCGCGCCCGATCTCCCCCCCGCCGATGCTCAGCACATACTTGGCGTCGAGCCGGCCGTCCGCATGCGCGGGCGGGGCGAAGGCGGCAACGGTCGCGCCGGCGAGGGCGACGCCGGCCAGAACGGCGAGACCGCGCGGCACCCGGCGACGAAGGCGGAAGGCGTCGATCATCGCGGCTCCTGTGACCTCGGCTTGCGGGACCAGAACGGTGGCCCGGCGGTTTGTCCGCGGCCGCGGACCCGCCCGCCGGCGGCGCTTCGCGCCCTCACCGGCGGGCGGGTCCGCGGCTGGGGTCCCGTCATCGCCGCGGGGCCGGTCGGCGCGCGGCTCGGGCGGGCGGGGCTTCCGGTCCGGGGCGGGGCCGCGGCGCTCGGCCTCCCGGCGGGGGGGCTGCCGGGGGGGCTGTGGGTCGCGCGGCTCTGGCCGGGGCGGG
>CALMSN010000018.1 GCA_937872325.1 uncultured Xanthobacter sp.
CCCCCCGGGGGGGGGGGGGGGGGGGGGGGGGGGGGGGGGGGGGGGGGGGGGGGGGGGGCCCCCCCGCCGCCCCCCCCCCACCCCCGCCAGTGCCGCGCGGGCCGCCTCGCCGCAGGCCCAGGGCTGATCCTGCCGGGTGCAGCTCTGGTAAAGCTCCGGCGCATCGATGCCCTGGAGGCGCACCCGCACTCCCAGCATGTCGAGAGTATCCCCGTCCACCGCCCGCGCCGGGCCGGCGAACGCCTCGGGGGAGGATCCGGTGGTGGCCAGCGCCCCCAGCCCGGCCAGCACCGCGCCGGCGATGAGCAGGTCGAGCACGCGCCACCCCGTCGACCAGCGCCGCGAGCCGGGCGGCCGCGCGGGCCTGAACCGCTTCGGGATCTCGCGTGCCGTCATGCTGCCGGGCCTCTCCTTTTCTGAATGCGCGCCCGGGCCGACCCATGCCCGGAGACGCCCCCCGATGATTGAAATAGACACGGATTCGCCGCCGGCCGAAAAGCCCGCCGCAGCGCTAGCCGGACCGTGACGGATACCCGCGGCGGCGGCCACGCCCGATCCGGGCTGCGGAAACCGCGTGGAGGCGGTGCCCGCCGCCCCATGTGAAAGGCCGGTCGCTTTCCAACCCGCCCCCTCGTGGGGCGGGCGGCGCCGGCCACCGCCCGCGATGGATCAGCCGGTGATGCCGGCCTCGGCGAAGGTGGCCATGCCGGCGTGGCAGGCCACCGCCGCCTTCACCACGCCGAGCGCCAGCGCACCGCCGCTGCCCTCGCCGAGACGCATCTCCAGATCGAGGATCGGCCGCAGCTTTAGCCGCGCCAGGAGGGCGCCATGGGCGCGCTCGGCCGAGCGATGGCCGGACAGGCAATGGTCGAGGGCGCTGGAATCGAGGGCGTGAAGCACCGCGGCGGCGGCCGTGACCGCGTAGCCGTCGAGCACCACCGGCACCCGCTCGTGCCGGGCGGCGAGAATCGCCCCGGCGATGGCGGCGAACTCGCGGCCGCCGAGGCGGCGCAGCACCTCCAGCGGGTCATCCAGATGCCCGCGGTGGAACAGCATCGCTGCCCGCAGCACCTCGGCCTTGCGGGCGATCATCGCGGCATCGGCGCCGGTGCCGGCGCCCACCCAGTCCTCGGCCGCGCCGCCATAAAGGCCATGGCAGAGCGCAGCGGCGACTGTGGTGTTGCCGATGCCCATCTCGCCGAGCACCAGCACATCGGTGCCGCCGGCGATGGCTTCCATGCCGAAGCCGATGGTGGCGGCGCAGGCCCGCTCGTCGAGGGCGGCGTCGCCGGTGATGTCGGGCGTCGGATGGTCGAGGGCGAGATCGAACACCCGGAGCCCGGCGCCGAACGCGCTGCAGATCTGGTTCACCGCCGCCCGGCCGGCGGAGAAGGCATCCATCATCTGCCGGGTGACGGCGGCCGGATAGGGCGAGACGCCCAGCGCCGCCACCCCGTGATTGGCCGCGAACACCGTCACCATCGGCCGGTCCATGGTGGGAATGGCCTTGCCCTGCCAGGTGGCGAGGTGGATGGCGATCTCCTCCAGCCGGCCGAGCGCGCCCGGCGGCTTCAGGAGATTGGCCTGCCGTTCGCGCGCCAGGGTCGCGGCGGCGACATCGGCCACCGGCATGGTGGCGATCAGCGCGCGGATGTCATCGAAGGGCAGGCCGGTGGCGTGAGGGAGCATGGCAGTCTCGCAGGAAGCTCCCGCTGCATAAGGCGAGGCGGCCGCCGGGGCAATGCGGCGGCCGGTCGTGGGGTGGACCGGCCGCGCCGCCGACACCGGCGCGTTCTCGGGCGAGGCGGATACCGGCGGGCGGGGGGAATGCCCGTAAGGTTATGAAACCAAGGCCGTTTCCCGCGCGCCTATGCATCAGGGACTTGCTTTGGCCCCCGCCCGCGGTGCCCGGATCATCACGCTTTCGGCTGGTTGGCTCCGATCAGGATGACAGCGAGAGGCAGGCCGTTTCGGTCGACGCCCACATGCCGTTTGGAGCCCAGCTTGCCGCGGGCGGTCGGGTTCGTCCCGATCGCGTCACCCCCGTTCCGGCGGGGGCCGACGAGGCGTCCACGCCGGCACGCAACCCGTCGATCTCCCCCCGGCGAGGGTCAGGCGGTCCAGGGCGATGGATTTCATCCCACAGGCCGGCATCCCGGCCAGGCGCCCGGCCGGCGCGAGCAGGTCCCACCGGAGCATCCGCCCACCTCGAATGGCAGTCGCTCCCAAGGGGGTCACGGTGCACAGGGCAAACAGGATGCCGATCAGCGCCTCACGGTTCTCCACGCGTCGCCGACCGGCCTTCAAGCGCGGTGCACCGACAGGAAATAGCCGGGCGATCTCCGCTCAAAAGGGAGTGGGCAAAGGCTTCTTGGCCATGCCCACCCCTCGACCAAATATGGTTAACAAAACGTTCTGTCAGGCACTCCAAGGCGATGGCTGCGGCCGACGCGATGGCGCCGGCCGCTCCAGCCGCGGCACCGAGGCTGGGGAAGCCTTCGCAGACAGCCGCCGCGCGCGGCGCGTCCCGGGCGTCGAGCGCCATATGCCCATACGGTGCCGGGTGACCGGCGTCACGGCTGCTTCCCACCACCGCCGGCAGATCTTCCTCGCCCGGAAAAGCGCCTCAGCCGTTCGGATGGACCGGATCCGGCAGCCGCAAGGGCAGCCGGCGGAACAACCACTGGCCCCCATCATTCCGCCGAATGGCGACCATCTGATCGCAGGCGCGCGGCAAGGGCGGCGCCGGCCGCCCCTGCCCCTCCCGCGGCCGTCAGGCGCCGCGGATCTCCTGCGCCGCACGGGCGAGGATTTCCACCACCCGCACCTCGTCGCCTTGCGCGGCGCCGAGCCGGGCCTGGGCGGCGTCACGCAGGTTCTCCAACGCCGCCTCCACGAGGCGCGGCAGCTCGTCACCGCCCTTTCCGCCCTCGGTCAGGCCCATCCAGCGGCGCATCCGGCCCATGCGGCCGCCGAGGTCCGACAGCCGCGCCAGGATCGCATCGGCCATGGCGCGGTTCTCCGCGAGGTATGCCCGGCCCTCCTCGGTGATGGCATAGCGCTTCTTCGCACCGTCCGGCTCGGAGGCGGCGAAGCCGGCTTCCTCGAGGTAGGTGAGGGTGGGATAGACCACGCCGGGGCTCGGCGCGTAGCTGCCCCCGGTCTTCTCCTCCACCAGCTTGATGATCTCGTAGCCGTGCCGGGGCTGCTCGGCGATGAAGGCGAGGGCGAGAAGCTTCAGGTCGCCCTGGGCGAGCCAGCGACCGAGGCGAAAGCCATCGCCACCACCGCCGCCATGGCGGCCGCCGCCACCCCCGCCACCCCAATCGCCCCGGTCGCCGCGCGGACCACGCGGACCGAAGCCGAACACCGTCTCTTCGTGGCTGCGGTGGCCCGCGGGCCCGCCGCCCCAGCGCCGGTGGCCGCCATGGCGGTGCCCCGGGTGGTCGTGCGCGGCGTGGTGGTGATGGCCGTGATGGCCGTGGCGGTGGCCGTGGTGGCCGTGCTCATCGAAATCGTGCCGCTGATGGCCCGGACGGTCATGGCCCGGACGCCGGTCCCCCGCAGGTTCATGGCCCTGTCCGCCATGGCCGTGCCCTTCGAAGCCGCGCCCCTCAAAACCGCGTTCGTCACGGCCGCCGCGGCGATGGCCTTCATGTCTGCACTGGAACATTGGTTACTCCGTTATATCGAAAGATATGTCGACGACACGTGTATCTCTAGATATATCTAACTTGCAAGGGGGGCCGGAAAAAATCGACGGCAGCCCTCGCCCGACAGGAAGCCGGCAAGATTTGCCTGCTAGCTTGCCTGAGCATCGCGCCGCAGCCGCGCGCATCGAGGCAGGACCTGCCATGGCCATGACCGATGAGGATCGCGCCCCCCCCGCCCCCGGCGCCCTGCTCGCCGCGGCGGCGCCGGCCGTCGCGGCCGCCGCCCAACCCTGGCTCGCCGCCCTCGCCCACGAGCGCCGCCTCTCCCCCAAGACCCAGGAGGCCTATGCGCGCGACCTCGCCACGGTGCTCCATCGCCTCACGCTGCATTTCGGCGCGGCGCCGGACCTTCAGCGCCTCGCCGGCCTTGCCCCCGCCGACGTGAGGGCGGTTCTGGCCGCCCGGCGCGCCGACGGCGTGGCGCCGCGCACCCTGGTGCGCTTGCTGGCGGCGGCGCGCTCCTTCGCCCGGCATCTGGAACGGGAGGGCGAGGGCCGGGTGGCGGCGCTGGCCGCGGTGCGCGCGCCAAAGGTGGGACGCGGCCTGCCGAAGCCGGTCTCGCCCGCCGCAGCCCGCGCCCTGGCCGATCCCGACACCCGCGCCGGGGAGCCGCGCGAGCCCTGGGTTCTCGCCCGCGATGCGGCGGTGATCGCCCTGCTCTACGGCGCCGGCCTCCGAATCTCGGAAGCGCTTTCGCTGACCCCCGCCGACTTCCCTGCGGGCGCCGACCAGATCACCGTCACCGGCAAGGGCGGCAAGACCCGCATGGTGCCGCTGATCGTGCCCGTCCGCACCGCGGTCGCGGCCTATCGCGCCGCCTGCCCCCATACCTTGCCGCCGGCGGGTCCGCTGTTCCGCGGGGTAAAGGGGGGCGTGCTGGCGGCCCGCATCGTGCAGCAGGCGGTGGCCGCCATGCGCGGCGGCCTCGGCCTGCCGGAGAGCGCCACCCCGCACGCGCTGCGGCACTCCTTCGCCACCCACCTGCTCGCCCGCGGCGGCGAACTGCGGGCGATCCAGGAACTGCTCGGCCACGCCTCGCTCTCCACCACCCAGATCTACACCGAGGTGGACAGCGCCCGGCTGATGGCCGCCTATCGCGCCGCCCATCCGCGCGCCAGGAGCCAGGGCCCGTGACCGATCCGAAGATCCGCCCCGTCATCGAGCACATGTCGCTGTCCACCGCCGATCTCGGCCGGGCGGTCGCCTTTTATGACGCGGTCCTGGCGCCCCTCGGCCTGGTGCGGGTTGCCGATTACGACGAACCGGAAGGCGCCTCGGCCTGCTGGGGCCCGGCCGACAGCCTGCCCTCGCCGGAGGGGGACATCGGGGCGGCGCCGTTCTGGGTCCAGTTCCGGCCGGGCGTGGTGGTGAGCTGCCCGCCCGGCTTCCACCTCTGCCTCTGCGCCCCGGGCCGGGCCGCGGTGCACGCCTTCCACGCCGCGGGCCTCGCGCACGGCGGCAGCGACCACGGCGCCCCGGGCCTGCGGCCGCATTATGGAGAGGGCTACTACGCTGCCTTCCTGCGCGACCCCGACGGCTGGCACATCGAGGCGCTCACCTACGCGCCGGACTGATGAGGGCTTAAGGCCTCTCCCCATCGGGCGATGGGCCTTTCAACGTCAATGCCTTGAAGGATATTGGCATTGCATTGAAGCCCCAAGATATTCCCGGCAGCCCGAGGCGCTGATGCCTCAGGGCGCCGCGGCATGGCCCGTCACGGCGGGGAGGCCCCGCCCGGCCGGGGGGCGCCGGGCGGACGGGCGCGAGAGGCCGAGGCGGAGCGCCTGACCGACGACCTCGGCGCGCAGGGCGCGGTCCGGCGCGCGCCGGGCGCGGCCCGCGGGGGTCCGGTGCGTGGTCCGCGAGCGGAGGATCTCGCGACGGGGTGCCAGGAAGCGGACGACGCTGAGCATGGCGCCCTCCCGGCGGGCGAGGACCGGCGGCGACCCGGGCAGCGCTCTCGATCGTGCCCGGCGGTTCGTCGTGCGGCTCGATCCCGGCCTTGCTTCCGCGCATGATCGTCCCTCCTCTCAGAAGGCCCGGAGGCGGTGCGGATCGATGAGGTCGAAGAAGCCCATCGAAATTTCACTCACGATATTCCCGATGTTGATCGCCTCGCGGTTCTCATAGAGGTGCGCGACATACATCTTCATGGCCTGCACCAGGGCTGGCGGGACGCCATCGGTGAAGTCATCCAGCGGACC
>CALMSN010000019.1 GCA_937872325.1 uncultured Xanthobacter sp.
GTGGTCACCGACACCGACATGGTGATGTCGGTGTCGTCGGCGAGCAGCCGGCGGGACAATGTGGTCTTGCCCGCTCCCGATGGCGAGGACAGCACCAGCATCAGCCCGCGCCGGGCAAGCCCCTGCGCCTCGCCGGGCGAGGTGCGGTCGGCGGAAGCCGGGGGCGGCGCGGACATGGTCATGCGGGATCCGTGGCGAAAAGGGTCCTGGCCGGATGAGCTCGGCAGTTGAACTCAGCGGGTGAGCCGCGCGACGGCCGCGGCGCGGCCGCCGGGCAGGCGGGTCACTCGAGGTTCTGCACCTGTTCGCGGAACTGGTCCACCAGCAGCTTCAGGTCGAGGCCGATGCGGGTCAGCACGATGGCGTTGGACTTGGCGCAGAGGGTGTTGGCCTCGCGGTTGAATTCCTGGGCCAGGAAATCCAGCCGCCGGCCCACCGGGCCGCCCTCGTCCAGCAGCGCCCGGGCGGCCGCGACATGAGCCCGCAGGCGGTCCAGCTCCTCGCGCACGTCGGCCCGGGTGGCGATCATCACCGCCTCCTGGTGCAGGCGCTCCGGGTCGAGGCCGTGGGCGGCGTCGACGAGGGCGCGCACCTGATCGGCGAGGCGGGAGCGCCCCTTTTCCACCCCCCGCCCCGGCAGCGCCTCGGCGGCATCGACCAGGGCCTCGATCCGGCCCAGCCGCTCGGCCAGCACCTGGCGCAGCGCCTCGCCTTCCCGGGCGCGCATGGCGCCCAGCCCCACGAGGCCCTCGTGGAAGGCGGCGAGGACGGCCTCGGCGAGGGCGGTCCGCTCAGCCTCGCCGATCTCCAGCTCGACCACCTCGACGATGCCCTTGGCCGCCAGCAGCGCATCGAGGCCCGGCGGCGGGGCGCTGAGGGCGGCGGCGGTCTCGGCGGCGGTGCGGTAGAGCGCGGCGAGGGCGCTGCGGTTGACACGGGCGGTCACGGTCTCGCCCTCGCGGTTCGCCGACAGGCTGGCCGAGACCGAGCCGCGGGCCAGCGCCTGGCCGACCTGGGCCCGGGCACGGGCTTCCACCTCGTCGAAGCCGGCCGGCACGCGCAGCCGGACGTCGAGCGCCTTGCCGTTGACCGACCTGAGCTCCCAGGCGAAGCGCCACGGCCCGCTCGTGCCGGCGGCACGGGCGAAGGCGGTCATGCTGGAAAGCGGGGCGGCGGGGGTAGCCGGCGGGGCGGCAAGGGGCTGCGGCGTGGTCATGGTCTCAATTGGCGGCACGAGGAAGCGGTGCGGGGGATGCCGGCACCGCGGGCAGCGGTGCGGGAGCCGCGCCGCCGGGGGCGGGGGCGGCCGCTGGCGCACCCCCGCTGCGGGCGGCCTCGATGGCGCGCCAGCGGGTGACATTCTTGTTGTGGTCGGCGAGGGTCTCGGCGAAGGCGTGGCCGCCGGTGCCGTCGGCCACGAAGAACAGGTCGTTGGTCTTCGCCGGGCTCGCCACCGCCGCCAGAGCCTCGCGGCCGGGATTGGCGATGGGGCCGGGGGGCAGGCCTTCGATGGCGTAGGTGTTGTAGGCGGTGGGCATGTTGATGTCGGCCCGGCTGATCGGGCGACCGAGGCTCCCCTTGCCGCCGACGATGCCGTAGATGATGGTCGGGTCCGACTGCAGCTTCATCTTCTTGTTCAGCCGGTTGACGAACACCGCGGCGACCCGGTTCCGCTCGTCCGCCTCGCCGGTCTCCTTCTCCACGATGGACGCGAGAATGACCAGGTCCTGCGGGTTCTTGAGCGGCAGCGAGGGATCGCGCTTCGCCCACAGGCCGTCCAGCATCTTCTTCTGCGCCTCGGCCATCTGCTGCACCAGCTGCTCGCGGGAGTAGCCGCGCGGCACCCGGTAGGTATCCGGAAGCAGCGTGCCTTCCTTCGGCACCGCGGGGGTGCCGGAGAGCATCTCGTTCTCCATCAGCCGGGCCACGATCTGCTGGCTGGTGAGCCCCTCGGGAATGCTGACCCGGTGGAGCACCACCTTGCCCGAGCTGAGGGTGTCCAGGACGCTGATGATGGACTGGCCGGGCTTGAACACGTATTCGCCGGCCTTCACCTCGGCCTGACGCACATACTTGCCGATCTGGAACATGCGGGCGTCTCTGACGACGCTTTCGCGCTCCAGAAGCTCACCCATCTCGGCGATGCCGACGCCGCGGGGAATCATCACCGTCTTCTCGGCGGTCAGAGGGCCGGGAGCGGTAAGCGCCCGCTCGCCCCACCAGAAGCCGAGCCCGCCCACCACGCAGGCCAGCAGGAGAAAGGTGAAGATGCCGCTGCCGATGGTCACCGCCGGATGCTCGGCCGCCCTTGAGGCGCGTCGGTCCTTGGCGGGCGGGCCCTTGGAGGCAGTGGCCTTGCCGGTGGCACCCTTGTCAGCGCCACCCTTGCCCGCCGGCGCCTTCGCGGCCCGCGGAGCGTCCTTGCCTGTGGGTTTGTCGGCGGATGCCATGGCTGCGGGCTCCTCCGCCGTGCGGGTGGCCGGTGCCGGGGCGGCGGCCGGGGTCGGCGGCACGGATCCGGTGGTGTCGGTCCCGTCGGGATCGGCCATGTGAAATCTCCTCGCGTCCTCGGCTCAGCGTGCACCGTGCTACCGCGCCAATCGGGCGCCAAGGCGGCACGATTGAGAGCGGCACGATGGAGGTCGCACGATCAAGGATGCGATCGCTGGGGCACCATGCGATCCGCGGCGCGCCCGCAGGCCCGCCGCGGCAGCCGCCTCAGGCGGCGTAGCGGCGGAACAGCAGCGAGGCGTTGGTGCCGCCGAAGCCGAAGGAGTTCGACAGCACGGTATCGATCTTGCGCGGCTGGGCCTTCAGCGGCACGAGGTCGATGGGGGTGTCCACCGAGGGATTGTCGAGGTTCAGCGTCGCCGGCGCCACCTGGTCGCGGATGGCGAGCACCGAGAAGATCGCCTCCACCGCCCCGGCCGCCCCGAGGAGGTGGCCGATGGACGACTTGGTGGACGACATGGCGGTGCGCCCGGCGGCATTGCCCAGCAGCCGCTCCACTGCCTTCAGCTCGATCTCGTCGGCCATGGTGGAGGTGCCGTGGGCGTTGATGTAGTCCACCTCGCCCGGGGTGATGCCGGCCCGCTTCACCGCCGCCGACATGCAGCGGAAGGCGCCGTCGCCGTCGGGGGAGGGGGCGGTGATGTGGTAGGCGTCGCCGGACAGGCCGTAGCCCACCAGCTCGGCATAGATACGGGCGCCGCGGGCCTTGGCGTGCTCCAGCTCCTCGAGCACCACCACGCCGGCTCCCTCGCCCATGACGAAGCCGTCACGGTCCTTGTCATAGGGGCGCGAGGCGCGGGTCGGCTCGTCATTGAACGCGGTGCAGAGCGCCTTGCAGGCGGCAAAGCCGGCCAGGGCCAGACGGTTGACGGTTGATTCGGTACCTCCGGCCACCATCACGTCGGCATCGCCGAAGGCGATCAGCCGCCCGGCATCGCCGATGGCATGGGCGCCGGTGGAGCAGGCCGTGACCACCGCATGGTTCGGCCCCTTGAGGCCGTGGGTGATGGAGACGTAGCCGCCGGCGAGATTGATGAGCCGGCCGGGAATGAAGAAGGGCGAAATCCGCCGGGGGCCGCGCTCCTTGAGGATCAGCGCGGCCTCGGCAATGCCCTCGATGCCGCCGATTCCGGAGCCGATGAGCACTCCGGTCGTGATCTGGTCCTCGTGATCCTTGGGATGCCAGCCGGCGTCGTCCAGGGCCTGGGCCGCGGCAGCCATGGCGAAGACGATGAACTCGTCGACCTTGCGCTGTTCCTTGGCTTCCATCCACTGGTCGGGATTGAAGGTGCCATCGCTGCCGTCGCCGCGGGGGATCGTCGCCGCGACCTTGCAGGCGAGGTCCGCCACGTCGAAATGGGTGACGCTCTTCACGCCGCTCTCGCCGGCGATCAGCCGCCGCCATGTCGGCTCGACGCCGCAGCCGAGCGGCGTAACCATGCCCAGGCCGGTGACGACAACACGTCTCATGAGGTGAACTCCGGGAGGCGGGCCGGCCTCAGGGCTGGACCCGGATCGACAACCGCCGCAGGGCGCCCGAGGGGGCGCGCGACGGCGCGAAAAATGAAAGGCGTGGCGCCCGGACCATTGTCCGCCGGCTCAAGCTCCCGCGGTCCGGCAATCCCGGCCCCGGGGAAGGACTTGTTCCGCGCGATCGCCATGTCCGGGCGACCGAGGGTCAAGCCGCGTTCTTTTCCAGGAACTTGATGGCGTCGCCCACCGTCAGGATGGTCTCGGCCGCATCATCCGGGATCTCGCAGTTGAAGGCCTCCTCGAAGGCCATCACGAGCTCCACGGTGTCGAGGCTGTCGGCGCCGAGATCGTCGATGAAGGAAGCGCCTTCCGTGACCTTGTCCGGCTCCACTCCCAGATGCTCCGCGACGATCTTCTTCACCCGCTCGGCGATGTCACTCATTGATGCAACCCTCGTTGTTCGGAAAAAATCCGTTGCCGGCCGGAGGAGGGCATAATGCCTTTTTTCCGCCGTGCACAGCCCCCGCATCGCGATCCGGCACGTCGCCGGCGCCGAGCGCCGTGACCCTGTCGCCGGAAGGGACGGATCCCGGGGCCTCCGCCGCTGCGTCCGCGCCGTCATGGCCGGCGGCCGGAACGGCTCCATACCCCTGCCCGCACCTTGGCCCGCCAGACGTCGGGCCGGATCGACCGAGCGGCTCGTTAGCACACTCATGACGCCATGGCCAGCAAGGGCGTGAACTGGGCTGCGGGCGACGGGACGGCCTCGGCCGGGGAGCCGGGGCGCTTGCAGGCCGCCGGCTGCGGCGGTAGGAGCCGGCATGGCTAAGGATATCAGGAGCGGCAAGGACGCCGAAGCGGGCCAGGGCGCTGCCGACGCCCGGGCGCAACGCCTCGACACGGCCGTTCGGGCCAACATCGCCCGGCGCAAGGCGCAGGCGAAAGCCCGCGCGGCCGCGCCACCGGCAACCGAGACGCCATCTGCCGCCACCGGAGGGCCGGACGCCGCTGCGGCCGCCCCCTGGGAGGCAGGCGAGAAGGACTAGCCTGTTCCACCAAGCCATTGCGAAAATCACTTTTTCGCAACGGCTTGGTGGATTTTGTGAGGTGTCTGCCTCGAGCGCCCAGGCAAGAGCGCTTCGCTCCGAAGGGAGAGACTGCGGCCAGGAGCATTCCCGCCCGGGCAGGGCAGGGGTGGCGGCCAGAAATCGGATGTCCCGGCGAGGGCCCCAGACCCAGGTTTCACGCCATGCCCGGCCGCTGGCCTGACCGCCCGCCTCGGCAATGGCGCGGTTCGGGCCGGACGGTGAGGGAGGGCAGCAGTACCTCCGCATCGGCCCGTAAGGCCGGAAGGGCGGGCCGCTGCGCCCTCCCCCGGTTTCCCCATCCACCCTTCCGCCGCAAGCGGAAGAGGGCGGTCGGCCGAGGGGTCGGTCCGGGCCGATCCGCGACCTGCGCGCACGGATTCTTGTGTCGGCGGCCATGGCGGGCTAGATCTGGTCATTCAACCTGCGTGGCGCGCTGCGGCGCCCTGCCACCCTGGGGGACAGGACCAGCATGGACAGAATCCGGATCGTCGGCGGCAACACGCTTACCGGCACCATTCCAATCTCCGGTGCCAAGAACGCAGCCCTGCCGCTGATGATCGCCAGCCTCCTCACCGAGGAGAAGCTGATTCTGGAGAACGTGCCGCGCCTCGCCGACGTGCAGCTGCTCCAGCGCATCCTCGGCAATCACGGCGTCGACATCACCACCAACGGCAAGCGCACCGGGGACGACCCCTATGCCGGCCAGACGCTGGAGATCGACGCCCGGGTGATCGTCGACACCGTCGCGCCCTACGACCTGGTCTCGCGGATGCGGGCCTCCTTCTGGGTCCTCGGGCCGCTGCTGGCGCGCATGGGGCGGGCCAAGGTGTCGCTGCCCGGCGGCTGCGCCATCGGCACCCGCCCGGTGGACTTCCACCTCGACGCCCTCAAGGCGCTGGGCGCCGAGATCGAGATCGACGCCGGCTACGTGCTGGCCCGCGCCCCCAAGGGCCTGAAGGGCGCGCACATCAGCTTCCCCAAGGTGTCCGTGGGCGCCACCCACACCGCCCTGATGGCCGCGGTTCTTGCCGACGGCGAGACGGTGATCGAGAATGCCGCCTGCGAGCCGGAGGTGGTGGATCTGGCCGAATGCCTCGGCAAGATGGGCGCCCAGATCAGCGGTGCGGGCACCCCGACCATCCACATCACCGGGGTGCAGCGGCTGAAGGCGGCCCGGCACGCGGTGCTGCCCGACCGCATCGAGACCGGCACCTACGCGATGGCCACCGCCATGACCGGCGGCGACGTGATGCTCGCCGGTGCGCGGCCCGATCTGCTCGAATCGGCGCTCGACGTCCTGCGTCAGGCGGGCGCGGAGATCGATGCCACCAACGAGGGCATCAGGGTCCGGCGCAACGGCGCGGGGATCTTCCCGGTGGAGGTGACGACCTCGCCCTATCCCGGCTTCCCCACCGACCTGCAGGCCCAGCTGATGGCGCTGATGACCCGGGCGCAGGGCCGCTCCAGGATCACCGAGACCATCTTCGAGAACCGCTTCATGCACGTCCAGGAGCTGGCGCGGCTTGGGGCCCGGATCCATCTCGACGGCGACACCGCCACCATCGACGGGGTGGAGCGGCTGACCGGCGCCCCGGTGATGGCCACCGACCTGCGGGCCTCGGTGTCGCTGGTGATCGGCGGCCTCGCGGCCGAGGGCGAGACCATGGTGCAGCGGGTCTACCACCTCGACCGCGGCTTCGAGAAGCTGGAGGAGAAGCTGTCGCGCTGCGGCGCGCAGATCGAGCGCATCACCGGCTGAGGGGGCTGCGCGCGTCCCCCGCTCCCGTGGGGGGCGGGGTCGAGGAGTCCCGGCACCCACGCAATCGGCGCGGCTTTCCCTCTCCCGCCTGCGGGGGAGGGCCGGGGAGGGGCCAGGCCTCTGCGTGAAAGCGGTCTCGGGGGCTTGGAGCCTCTGGCAAGACCTTATGGGGTGGGACGGCCGGCTCCTTGCGGCGCCTGATGCTTAGGGGCTGGCACCCGCGGGAGTATCGAAATTCCCGCCGCCCCAGTTGCGATAGTCCAGATCGCGTGGAATCGATCTAAGCTATTGATTATAGAGTTTTTTCACCGGGTCGGATAAGCCCGCCGGACTGGCGCCGTCCGGACCATGAGGCCGCCCGCGTGGGTCCTGATCCGGACGTTCCAGCGGCGCCATCACGCCCCAGCCCTCCCCCGCAAGCGGGAGAGGGAGCCAGGGCCGGAGAAAACAGCGCGACGCCGGCTCAGGCAGCCGGCTTGTGCTTTTCCATCAGCGCCACGAACCGGTCGAACAGATAGTGGCTGTCCTGGGGTCCCGGGCTCGCCTCGGGGTGGTACTGCACCGAGAACACCGGCTTGTCCGACAAGGCGATGCCGGCGTTCGAGCCGTCGAACAGCGAGACGTGGGTCTCCACCGCGTTCGCCGGCAGGCTGTCGCGGTCCACCGCGAAGCCGTGGTTCATGGAAGTGATCTCCACCTTGCCGGTGGTCATGTCCTTCACCGGGTGATTCGCGCCGTGGTGGCCCTGGTGCATCTTCAGGGTTCGCCCGCCCACCGCGAGCCCGATCATCTGATGGCCGAGGCAGATGCCGAAGGTCGGCGTGCCGGTCTCGATGAGGGCGCGGATCACCGGCACCGCGTATTCCCCGGTCGCCGCCGGGTCGCCCGGGCCGTTGGAGAGGAAGACGCCGTCGGGCCTGAGGGCCATCACATCGTCGGCCGAGGTGGTGGCCGGCACCACGGTGACCCGGCAGCCGCGGTCGGCCAGAAGGCGCAGGATGTTGCGCTTCACGCCGTAGTCGATGGCGACGACGTGGAAATCCGCGTCACCCTGCCGGCGGCCGTAGCCCGTCTCGGCGTTCCACACCGTCTCGTCCCATTCGAAGCGCTGGGCGGAGGTGACCTCGGGCACGAGGTCCATGCCCACCAGGCCCGGCCAGGCGCGGGCCTGCGCCTTCAGGGCATCAAGGTCGAAGACGCCGTCGGCGGCATGGGCGATCACCGCGTTGGGCATGCCGGCCTCGCGGATCCGGGCGGTCAGCGCCCGGGTGTCGATGCCGCTGATGCCGGCGATGCCGCGGGCCTTCAGCCAGGCGTCGAGATGGCGACTGGCGCGGTAGTTCGAAGGCTCGCTCACCGGCGCCCGCACCACGACGCCGCGCACGCCCGAGGCGGCGGCCATGGACACCGTCTCGATGTCCTCTTCGTTGGTGCCCACGTTGCCGATGTGCGGGAAGGTGAAGGTGACGATCTGGCCGGAGTAGGAGGGATCGGTGAGGACCTCCTCATATCCGGTCATGGCGGTGTTGAAGCAGACCTCGCCGACAAAGGTGCCTTCGGCACCGATGCCGTGGCCTTCGAGCACCGTGCCGTCGGCGAGGACGAGCACGGCGGTGGGACGGGGCTCCGCCCAGCCGGTGGCGTCTTGTTCGGGGATCATGGCGCGCATACATAATGCGCCCCCGCCGCCGGGTCAAAGGCAGCCGTGAAGGATTGAGGTCGCCGTGCTTCGAGACGAGATCAACGCCGCGCTGAAAGATGCGATGAAGGCCCAGGACAAGCGCCGTCTTTCCACCTTGCGGCTCATCAGCGCGGCCCTGAAGGACCGCGACATCGAGCAGCGCGGCCACGGCAAGGACCCGTTGACCGACGACGAGCTGCGCGGCCTGCTCGCCAAGATGGTGAAGCAGCGCGAGGAAAGCGCGAAGATCTACGACGAGGGCGGCCGCCCCGAGCTCGCCGCGCAGGAGCGCGAGGAGATCGTCTACATCCACGCCTTCCTGCCGCAGCAGATGTCCGAGGCCGACACCCGCGCCGCGATCACGGCCGTCATCGCCGCGATCGAGGCCAAGGGAATCAAGGACATGGGCCGCACCATGGCGGTGCTGAAGGAGCGCCATTCCGGCGCCATCGATTTCGGCCGGGCCTCGGCCTGGGTGAAGGAGGCGCTCACCGCCGCCGGGTGAGGCCGGGCGGGGCGGTCGGGGGCTGTGGATAACGAGGAAGGCGGGGGGATAGTGGGCCCCCTTCTCCCGCTTGCGGGGGAGGAGGGCAGTCTCAGGTCGCGTCGGCTTTTTGAGCCAAGGACGGCCCCCTTGCTCTCCCTGGCACGCGGGAGTGGGAAC
>CALMSN010000020.1 GCA_937872325.1 uncultured Xanthobacter sp.
ATCTACGGTGCGCCGGACCTGTTCGTGGACCTCAGATTCTATATCGGCTGGGCCCTCGGCCTGTGGCTGGCGGCCGCTCCCGGGACTGCCGATCCCGCGAGGTCTGGTCCGAAGCCCTGAACCGCCGCCCGGCCGGCCTCACCGCGGAAACAGCTCCACATGGGTTTCCGCGGTGCGTCCGAAATAGGTGACGCGCCGGCCGAGGAACGATACGAAGTAGCCCGCGCACCCGGCCGCCCTGACTTTCGCGCAGAAGCCGGCATAGGTGTAACCGGGCCCGGCGGCCTGCGCCTCGCGCACCGCTGCCGCCACGAGATCCGGCTGGAAGAGCGCGGCCACCGGCCCGCTCGCCTCGGGGCCGGGCACCTCCAGGCTGTCGCCGTCGGGCAGGTAGTAGGTGCAGACGTTGCGCCGATAATCCACCACATAGCCGTCGAAGCCGGCATCGCTCAGCCGCTCCACGATGGTCGGGAAGTCCATGGCGCCGTCGTGAGCCGCCAAGAGGCATGACCTCGCCAGAGCTTCATGCTGCGCGTCCATCGCGACCTCCTTTGTGTTCGATATGTTCGACGGGCCTGAGCGTCACGAGACGGGAATGCCGCCCAGCGCGTTCCGCTCCGCGATCGCTTTGAGCAGCGAGATCATCTGCCGGCGCTCGCCGTGCGAGAGGCTGCCGAAGGCTTCGGCGTCGTTGGCGTCGGCGCAGCGGGCGAGGACGGGCACCAGCGCCGTTCCGGCCGGGGTCAAGGCGAGGGTGTGGGCGCGGGCGTCGTGCGGATTGGCGGTGCGCGCGATCAGCCCCCTCGCCTCCAGCCGGTCGGCGAGCTTGCTGATGGCGCCGCGGGTCATCCCCATCTCGTCGGCGAGCCGGCTCGGGGCAAGGGCCCCGGCGCCGTGGAGCCGGCGCAGCAGCACCCATTCGGCCACGCTCGCCCCCTCCCCTTCCAGCCGCCGCGCAAAGGCGAGGGAGACGTGGTTCGACACCAGCCGCAGCCAGTAGCCGAGATGGTCGGTGAGATCGGAGACCGCGGTTTCAGGGGGCATGGGGGCCGATATGGTTGACGGGGAAACCATATCGGCAAAAAGTTTCCACGTAAACCATCTGCGACCTTCCGCTCCGGGAACAAAGCTCGCCCGCCGGAGTCCTTGAAGCGCCCGCCGGGCACCCAAGGGGGGATGGACATGCGCTTTTCCGTAACATCGACCCTCGACTACGAGGTGAAGTCCCGCACGGTGTTCATCCTGAACGTCGAGGCGGCCGCCTTGCACCGACAGCGCATCATCACCGAGAAGCTGACGCTGACGCCCGAGCTCCCCATCGAGCGCTTCGCCGAGGACGAAGGCGGCAGTCGCTTCCTGCGGGTGATCGCCGATCCGGGCCCGTTCAGGGTGGCCTATGAAGGCGAGGTCGATGTGAACATGATCGACCGGGAGCCCGACGACATCGCGGAGGTGCCGGTGGGCGACCTGCCGCTCGCCATCCTGCCCTATCTCAACCCGAGCCGGTTCTGCCAGTCCGATCTCCTGGGCCGCTTCGCCCGCCGCGAGTTCGAAGACCTGGAGCCGGGCCACCAGCGGGTGACCGCCATCTGCAACTGGATCTACGAGCATGTGGACTATGTGCGCGGCTCCAGCGATGCCATGACTTCGGCCTACGACACCATGGTGCTGCGGGCGGGGGTGTGCCGCGACTTCGCGCATCTGGGCATCGCCTTCTGCCGGGCGCTGAACATTCCGGCGCGCTTCGCCAGCGGCTATGCCTGGCAGCTCGATCCGCCGGATTTCCACGCGGTGTTCGAAGCTTACCTCGGCGGCCAGTGGTATCTGTTCGACGCCACCCGGCAGGCGGCGCTGCAGGGGCTGGTGCGGATCGGCGTCGGCCGCGACGCCTGCGATGCGGCGTTCGCCACCATCTATGGCGAGGCGGAGTTCAAGGACATGTCGGTAGGCATCTCCGCGGTCGATACCGGCGAGGAGGAGCCGACCATCCGCGCCGTCGGGGTGGGATAGGGCAGCGCCTGGCAAGAGGGGCTTGCCGGAGCGCTGGTGGAGGATCTTTTTCCGGTCAGCTCGTGGGAGGGCTGATCGGCGAGCGCTTTGTGGCCGAAGGCCGCGGCTTGCAGCGGCGGGCGGAATCCGGCCCATCCTGCCGGGATCAAAGGCCTGACGCACCGTTTTCAACACGCGCGTCGGAGCTAGGCAGCAGAGAGGCCGCTGATGCAGTGATGGGGGCCCCGGCCGACGGGCGGTTGCGCACCTGCCCCCTGAGCGGAGCGGGCCACGCGGCAGGCCTCGAACGGCTTTCACATTCTGCCTGAAGCTGCCCGAACATCCCGAGCGCAAGATTTCAATCAGCCCATCAGGCCCGGGGTTGGCGTGCCGCCGGCCTCGCTGCGGAAGGCGCCGGGGGTCTTGCCGGTCCATTTGCGGAAGGCGCGGTGGAAGGCGCTCGGCTCGGAGAAGCCAAGCGAAGCGGCGATCTCGCCGACGTCGCGGTCGCCCTCGCGCAGAAAGGCCATGGCGAGGCCGCGGCGGATCTCGTCCTTGATGTCGCGATAGCTCTGCCCCTCCATCCGCAGCCGGCGGCGCAGGGTGGGCGCGGCGAGGCGGAACTGGCCGGCGAGCGCCTCGAAGCCCGGCCAGTCCGTGGGCGGGGTCGCGCGCAGGCGGGCCCGGACCTTCGCCGCGATCCCGGCATCATGGCGGTAGCGCACCAGGATGTTGGCCGGGGCACGGCGCAAAAACTCCTTCAGCGCCCGCTCGCCGCGGATCGCCGGCAGGCGCAGGAACTCGGCATCGAAGGCGAGGACGCTGCGCGGCCGGCCGAACGCCACCGGCGCGCCGAAGAACAGCCGGTAGTCCGCCTGGTGCGCCGGCGGCCCGCAGCGAAAATCGACGCCCCGCAGCGGGATCCGCCGACCCACCAGCCAGCAGGTGATGCCGTGCAGGATGATCCAGAAGGTGCGATAGGCGAAGGCCGAGCGCGGCGCCCCGGCATCCTCCAGCACGATCCGGGCGAGCCCGTCCTCCACCACCAGCGTGCCGTGGGGCTCCTCCAGCACCAGCCGCAGGAAGCGCAGCGCCCGCTTCAGCGCCTGCTCCAGCGTCGCCGCGGAGAGGATGGCATGGCACAGCAGGGTGAAGCTGCCCGCGCGCATGGGCCGGGCGCCCTCGCCGAAGAACTCGTCGTCGATGGCCGCGGCGATGGCGAGCCACAGCGCGCCATACTGTTCGGCCGAAACCGGTTGCGTCACGGCCGGCGGCAGGCCGCAGCCGGCGAGCAGCGGCGCCGGATCGATGCCGCGCTCGCGCAGGCAGGCGAGCGCGTCGTCCACGAAGCCGGGCGAGATCATCCGCCGCTCGGTCACCGCGCCCTCCGGGTGAGTTGCAAAACCGATCAGAAAATAAGACAGCTTTCGTCATCGTACGCCATGCGGCTTCATCGCTAAATCGGCATCCGAAAGCGGTATGAAAGTCGAATGCGGACGCGAGGGCCGGGCCCGCAGCCTGCCTGCGAGAAGGCCGGCCGCAGGGCGGGGGCGCAAAACCTGTGTCCCCGCGCCGATGGATCTGTCGAGGCGCTTCAACGGGCGCCGATCCGGCTCTAGATTTCGGCTCCGGCACCACCGGCCAACGGGCGCGGCGGCGTTGTCGGAGACCAAGCGCGGGCGCCGTTCTCGCGCCGCGCCGCATCCAGGACGTGCCGCGGCACGATCGGCCGACGCCGGGCGGCCGGGCTCCGGGCAAACGCCCGGCGGCCTTGAAAACCGGCGAAAGACAGCCCGGCATCACCGGGCGGGACGGAAACCTCGGGGACACACATGCAGATTGCAGATCGGGTCTTTCTCGTCACCGGCGCCGGCTCCGGCCTTGGGGCGGCGGTGTCGCGGGCGCTCACCGCGGCCGGGGCCAAGGTGGTCGGCCTCGACATCAATGCCGCCGCCGGCGAGGCCGTGGCGGCCGAGCTGGGCGACGCCTTCCGCTTCCAGAAGGCCGACGTGACCTCCGAGGCCGACGGCGCGGCGGCGGTGGCGCTGGCGAAGTCGGCGTTCGGCCATGTCCACGGCCTCGTCAACTGCGCCGGGGTGGCGCCGGGCGAGAAGATCGTCGGTCGCGACGGCCCGCACCGGCTCGACAGCTTCGCCCGGGCGGTGGCCATCAACCTCATCGGCACCTTCAACATGCTGCGGCTCGCCGCCGACGCCATCGTTGAGGAGGAGCCGAACGCCGAGGGCGAGCGCGGCGTCATCATCAACACCGCCTCCATCGCCGCCTATGACGGCCAGATCGGCCAGTGCGCCTACGCCGCCTCCAAGGGCGGGGTGGCGTCGCTGACCCTGCCGGCGGCGCGCGAGCTGGCGCGCTCGGGGGTTCGGGTGGTGACCATCGCGCCGGGCATCTTCGAGACCCCGATGATGGCCGGCCTGCCGCAGGAGGTGCAGGATTCCCTGGGCAAGACCGTGCCCTTCCCGCCCCGCCTCGGCCGGCCGCCGGAATATGCGGCGCTGGCCCTGCACATCATCGGCAACACCATGCTCAACGGCGAGGTGATCCGCCTCGACGGCGCGCTGCGCATGCCGCCGCGCTAGAGCCGGATCCGAGCGCATCGAATCCGTCTCTAATCAAGACCTTAGAGGGCGATTGCCCGCTCACATGGCGCCGCGACGCGGTTCCACATGAGCGGATGGCGCTGAACCAAGAACGATCGGAGGAAACCATGACCGCCAGTTCAGATCCCATCGTCATCGTCGGCTCGGCCCGCACCCCCATGGGCGGGTTCCAGGGCGACTTCAAGGATGTCACTGCCGCCAGCCTGGGCGCCGCCGCCATCGCCGCCGCCATAGAGCGGGCGCAGGTTGGCCGCGAGCAGGTGGAGGAGGTGGTGTTCGGCGGCGTGCTCGCGGCCGGCCAGGGCCAGGCCCCGGCCCGGCAGGCGACGCTGGGCGCCGGCCTGCCGCTTTCCACCGGCGCCACCACCATCAACAAGATGTGCGGCTCGGGCATGAAGGCGGCCATGTTCGCCCACGACCTCCTGCTGGCCGGCTCGGCGCAGGTGGCGGTGGCCGGCGGCATGGAGAGCATGAGCAACGCCCCCTACCTGCTCGATCGCGCCCGCGGCGGCTACCGCATGGGCCACGGCCGGGTGATCGACCACATGTTCATGGACGGCCTGGAGGACGCCTACGACCGCGGCCGGCTGATGGGCACCTTCGCCGAGGATTGCGCGCAGGACTACCAGTTCACCCGCGAGGCGCAGGATGCCTACGCCATCGCCTCGCTGCGCAAGGCGCAGAAGGCCATCGACGACGGCTCCTTCGCCGCCGAGGTGGTGCCGGTGGGCGTGAAGGCCGGCAAGGCCGAGCGCCTCGTCACCAGCGACGAGCAGCCGCCCAAGGCGAAGCTCGACAAGATCCCCACCCTCAAGCCCGCCTTCCGCGACGGCGGCACGGTGACGGCGGCCAATTCCTCCTCCATCTCCGACGGCGCCGCGGCCCTGGTGCTGATGCGCCGCTCGCAGGCGGAGAAGCGCGGCCTCACCCCGCTGGCGGTGATCGCCGGACACGCCACGCACGCCGCCGCGCCGAACCTGTTTCCCACCGCCCCCATCGGCGCCATGCGCAGGCTGGCCGAGAAGACCGGCTGGTCGCTCGACCAGGTGGACCTGTTCGAAATCAACGAGGCCTTCGCGGTGGTGGCCATGGCGGCCATCCGCGACCTGAACCTGCCGGACGACAAGGTGAACGTGCATGGCGGCGCCTGCGCGCTCGGCCATCCCATCGGCGCCTCGGGCGCGCGGATCATGGTGACGCTGCTGGCGGCGCTGGAGAAATACGGGCTGAAGCGGGGCGTCGCCTCGCTGTGCATCGGCGGCGGCGAGGCGACCGCGGTCGCCATCGAACGGCTGAACTGAGGCAGCAACGCCCGAACCCGCTGCCCGAACCCACCCCCCGCGGCCCCCTCCCCGGCCCTACCCCGCAAACGGGAGAGGGGGCAGACGGTGGGGGCTGAACCGGCGCCAAAGCCCTCTCCCGCCTGCGGGGGAGGGTCGGGAGGGGGCTCCGGGCGAAGGACTGGAAGCGGAGCGGCCTCTGAAGACCCGCTCGAACCAACAAGAACCACCGGAAACGCCCCATGATCCTCACCGACACCCAGATCGAGATCCGCGACGCGGTGCGCGCCTTCGCCCAGGAGCGCATCGCCCCCGGCGCCGCCGACCGCGACCGGGCTCACGCCTTCCCGCGCCAGGAACTGGCCGAGATGGGCGCCCTCGGCTTCCTCGGCATGCTGGTGCCGGAGGCCCATGGCGGCTCCGACACCGGCATGGTCGCCTATGCGCTGGCGCTGGAGGAGATCGCCGCCGCCGACGGCGCGCTCTCCACCATCGTCTCGGTGCATTCCTCGGTCGGCTGCATGCCGATCGTGAAGTTCGGCACCGAAGAGCAGAAGCAGCGCTTCCTGCCGAAGCTGGCGGCTGGGGAATGGATCGGCGGCTTCGCCCTCACCGAGCCGCACACCGGCTCCGATGCCGGCGCCATCCGCACCCGGGCCCGGCGCGACGGCGATGGCTACATCCTCTCCGGCGCCAAGCAGTTCATCACCTCGGGCAAGAACGGCGATGTCATCATCGTGTTCGCGGTGACCGATCCGGCGGCGGGCAAGAAGGGCATCTCCGCCTTCGTCGTCCCCACCGATACCCCCGGCTACGAGGTGGTGCGGGTGGAGGAGAAGCTGGGCCAGCATTCCTCCGACACCTGCGCCCTCGCCTTCAACGACATGCGCCTGCCGGCGGACCTGCGCCTCGGCGCCGAGGGCGAGGGGCTGAAGATCGCCCTCGCCAACCTCGAGGGCGGGCGCATCGGCATCGCCATGCAGGCGGTGGGCATGGCCCGCGCCGCGTTCGAAGCCGCCCGCGCCTATGCCGGCGAGCGCGTCGCCTTCGGCAAGCCGATCATCGAGCACCAGGCGGTGGCCTTCCGCCTCGCCGACATGGCGACGCAGGTCAGCGTCGCCCGGCAGATGGTGCTCCACGCCGCCGCGTTGCGCGAGGCCGGGCAACCGTGCCTCACCGAGGCCTCCATGGCCAAGCTGTTCGCCACCGAGATGGCGGAGAAGGTGTGCTCCGCCGCCATCCAGATCCATGGCGGCTACGGCTACCTGAACGACTTCCCGGTGGAGCGGATCTATCGCGACGTGCGGGTGTGCCAGATCTACGAGGGTACCAGCGAGGTCCAGCGCCTCGTCATCGCCCGCAGCCTGTGACGCCCGCGCTGCCCGGGCTCCGGGACCCGGGCGGCATCGCCTTCCCCGCCGCCGCGAAACCCGCTACGCCCGGCGCGCGCCGGGCCACCGCGGCCCTGGCCCCACCGGCCCCATGGAACCTCTGCGATGACTGATCCGAACACCGCCGGCACCGCGCCCCGGGGCCCGCTCGCGGACATCCGGGTGGTGGACCTCTCCCGGCTCGCCCCGGGGCCTTACTGCACCATGCTGCTGGCCGATCTCGGGGCCGAGGTGATCGTGGTGGGCGGCGGCCGGGCCGGGGTGCCGATCCCCGAGCTGTCCCGCGGCAAGCGCCTCATCGCCCTGAACCTCAAGGCCCCCGAGGGCCGGGCCGCGCTGCACGCGCTGGTGAAGACCGCCGACGTGCTGGTGGAAGGCTTCCGGCCCGGCGTCGCCGCCCGGCTCGGGGCCGGCTATGCGGAGCTTGCGGCGCTCAATCCGCGGCTGGTCTACTGCTCCATCACCGGTTTCGGGCAGGATGGCCCGCGGGCCCTGGAGGCCGGGCACGACATCACCTACCTCGCGCTGTCCGGCGTGCTCGGGGCGATGGGGCCGAAGGACCGCCCGCCCGCCCTGCCGCTCAACCTGGTCGCCGATTTCGCCGGCGGCAGCCTGATGGGGGCCATCGGCATCCTGGCCGCGGTGATCGAGGCGAAGACGTCCGGCAAGGGCCAGTATATCGACGCCGCCATGCTGGACGGGGCGCTCTCGCTCATGGCCATGCACCTGCCGCTGTGGAAGACGCCGCTCTTCCCGGCCCGCGGCGCCGGGCTGCTGGTGGGCGATGCCCCGTTCTACCGCACCTATCCGTGCGCCGACGGCCGGTTCGTCGCGGTGGGCGCGCTGGAGGGCCATTTCTTCGCCCGGCTGTGGCAGGCCCTCGACCTCGGCGCGGTGCCCGACCACATGGCTGAGGCCGAATGGCCGGAGATCGAGCGCCGGCTGGCCGCGACCTTCCTCACCCGCCCCCGCGATGCCTGGACGCAGCATTTCGCCGGCACCGACGCCTGCGTCGCCCCGGTGCTGGAGCCCGGCGAGGTGTGGGACGAGCCGCACAATGCCGCCCGCCATCCCGACTGCGGACCGCACGCGGTTCCGGCTGTGCCCCGGCTCTCGCGCACCCCGGCGACGGCGCGGCCGCTGGACACCGCCGATCACAGCCGGGCGGTGCTGGCGGAGCTCGGCCTGAGCGAGGCCGAGATCGCGGCGGCGGTGGATCCGGTGGATCCCAACGACCGCTCCGGCCTCTCCTGGCCGCCCGAGCTGCGGTAGCGCGCGACCCGCCTCACTGCTGGGCGGCGAGGAAGCTGCGGAACCGCCCCAGCGCCACCGCGAAGAACAGCACCCCCATGCCCAACGTCGCGGCGAAGCGCGGCCATACGGTCTCGATCCCGGCGCCGCGATAGAGGATGGCCTGCGCCAGCGCCACGAACTGGGTCGAGGGCGACACCTGCATCAGCGCCTGCATCCAGGGCGGCATGCTCTCCAGCGGGGTGAAGCCGCCGGACAGCATGTTCATGGGCAGCACCACGAGGAAGAACAGCAGCCCGAACTGCGGCATGGTTCCGGCCAGGGTGCCGAGGAAGATGCCCAGCGAGGCGGTGAAGAACAGGTAGAGCGCCGTCCCCGCCAGAAACAGCGGGATCGAGCCGGCGATCCCCATGCCCAGCCCCCATTGCAGCACCACCACGATGCTGAACGCCGCCCCGAACAGGATCACCGCCCCGTTGGCGATGATCTTCGCCAGCATGATCTCGGACGGGCGCACCGGCAGCACCAGCAGGTGCTCCAGCGTGCCGTGCTCGCGCTCGCGGATCAGCGCCGCCCCGGCGAGCAGCACCGACAGCATGGTGATGTTGGTGATGAGCCCCATGGTGCCGGTGAACCAGGAGGATTCCAGCCCCTGGTTGAAGGCGGTGCGGACCTGCAGCTCCACCGGGCTGGCGCTGGCCTCGCCATGGCGCAGCACGAAGCGGCTCACCTCCTGCTGGAAGATGGCCGAGATGTCGTTGGCCCCCAGCCCCGCCTGCATCAGCGCGGTGGCGTCGATGAGGAGCTGCGCCGACGGCGCCCGCCCGGCCAGCACGTCGGACTGGAAGTTGGGCGGGAAGTTCAGGACGAAGGTGAAGCGGGCCGCATCCATGGCCCGGTCCACCTCCTGCGGCGCCAGCGCCACCGGCGGCTGGAAGCGCGGCGGCAGCAGCGCATCGAGGATGGCGGTGGTGAGCGGGGAATTGTCCTCGTCCACCACCCCCATGGTGGCGCGGCTGAGGTCGTGCTTCATGCCGTTGGCCTGGATCACGATGGCGGCGCTGAAGGCATAGACCACCAGCACCAGCAGCGCCCGGTCGCGCCACAGGCTCAAAAGCTCCTTCACCACCAGCTCGCCGACATTCTCGGCGAAGGCCCGCCAGCGGGCGGGACGGGGCGTCGGGCTCGGAAGGGGCATCGCCATCTCACGCCTCCTGTTTGCGCAGGATGAGCCAGGCCAGCCCCAGAAGCGCCGGCCAGAAGGCGGCGGTGGCGGCGATGAAGGGCAGAAGCTCGCCGAAGCCCAGCCCCTTGGTGAACGCCCCGACGCTGACGCGCATGAAATAGGTGGTGGGAAAGAAGGTGCCGATGACCCAGGCGCCGCCCTCCAGCGTCGCCACCGGCTGCATCAGGCCGGAGAACTGGGTGGCCGGCATCATGGTGCCGATCGCGGTGCCGAACAGCGCTGCCACCTGGGTGTTGGTGAGGGTGGAGGAGACCAGCCCCACCGCGGTGGAGGCCAGCACATAGGCGAACGCGCCCAGCGCCAGCCCGAGGAACGAGCCCTTGAGCGGCACCCCGAACAGGAACAGTGCCATCAGCACCATGACCAGGAAGTTGAACAGCGCCACCATCACATAGGGCGCCTGCTTGCCCAGCAGGAATTCCAGCTTGGTCACCGGCGTGACGTAGAGGTTGGTGATGGAGCCCAGCTCCTTCTCCGTCACCACCCCCAGCGCGGTGAGGATGGCCGGGATGAAGATCAGCATCAGCGGGATGTTGGCCGGCACCATGGCATCGAGGCTGCGGAACGACTGGTTGTAGCGGTAGCGCATCTCCAGGCTGGCCAGCGCGGTGACGCTCTTACCCGCCATCTGCGCCGCATCGGCCAGGAACAGCGCATGCACCGCCTGCACGTAGCCCTGGATGGTCTCGGCGCGGAAGGGCATGGCGCCATCGATGGTCGCCAGCACCTCGGTGGGCCGGCCCGAGCGCAGGTCGGCGCCGAAGCCGGGCGGGATCTCGATGGCGAAGGCGATGGCGTTGGATTTCAGCCGCCGCTCCAGGTCCGCCGGATCGGTGATGGGCGCGGCGGCTCGGAAATAGGTGGAATGGGCGAAGCCGTCCACATAGGCCCGGCTCTCCGGCGTCTGGTCGCGGTCGAGCACGGCGAAGCGCAGGCTGTCCACGTCGAGGGTGATGCCGTAGCCGAAGATGATCATCAGCAGCACGGTGCCGAACAAAGCGAAGGCGAGGCGCACCGGATCGCGCCGCAGCTCCAGCGTCTCCCGCCACGCATAGGCGCCGAACCGTCGCGGCGAGAAGGCCGCCGGCCGCGCCTGGGTCTTGGGCTGGGGCGGCGGCAGGCGGGCCTCGCTCTGCACCGTGCGCCCGCCCATCTCCATATAGGCGACGAAGGCTTCCTCCAGCGTCGCCGCGCCCTTCTCCTGCTTCAGCGCCGCCGGGGTGCCGGTGGCGATCACCCGTCCGGCATGCATGAAGGAGATGCGGTCGCAGCGCTCCGCCTCGCCCATGAAGTGGGTGGAGACGAAGATCGTCACCCCCTCCTCCCGCGACAGGCGCTGGAGATGATCCCAGAAGCCGTCGCGGGCCACCGGATCGACGCCCGAAGTGGGCTCGTCGAGGATGAGCACTTCCGGCCGGTGCAGCACCGCCACCGCCAGCGACAGGCGCTGGCGCACCCCCAGCGGCAGGCTGTCGGAGAGCGCGTCGAGATGGTCGGCAAGATCGAACGCCGCCACCAGCTCGGCGATCCGCGCCGTCGCCTCGGCCTCCGGCAGGGAGAACAGGCGGGTGTGCAGGGCAAGGTTCTGCCGGACGGTCAGTTCGCCATAGAGCGAGAAGGCCTGGCTCATGTAGCCGACGCGCCGGCGGGTCTCGATGTCGGCGGGATCCACCGGCACCCCGAACAGCCGGGCCTCGCCGGAGCTGGCCGGCAACAGGCCGGTGAGCATCTTCATGGTGGTGGACTTGCCGCAGCCGTTGGAGCCGAGGAAGCCGAAGATCTCGCCGCGCCGGATCTGGAAGCTCACATGGTCCACGGCGACGAAATCGCCGAACCGCCGGGTGAGGTCGCGCGATTCGATGGCGATGGGCGCATCGGGGTCGAGCGCGGTCACCTCGAGCGCGCCGTCGGCACCGCCGCGCCGGCCTTCCGGCAAAAGTGAGATGAAGGCCCGTTCCAGGTCCGCCTGCCCGGTGCGAGCGAGAAGGTCGGCGGGAGCGCCGTCGGCGAGGATGCGCCCGCCATCCATCATCACCACCCGCTGGAAGCGCGCGGCCTCCTCCATGTCGGCGGTGGCGACGAGGAGGGTGAGCCCCGGCCGGGCCGCCCGGATGGTCTCGACGAACTCCCAGAACTGCCGGCGCGAGAGCGGATCGACGCCGGTGGTGGGCTCGTCGAGCAGCAGCAGATCGGGGTCGTGCACCAGGGCGCAGCACAGGCCCAGCTTCTGCTTCATGCCGCCGGAGAGCTTGCGCATCAGCCGGTCGGCGAACGGCTCCAGCCCCGTGGCCGCCAGCAGCGGCGCCACCCGCGCGCCCTTCTCCGTCGCGTCCTCGCCGAACAGGCGGGCGAAGAAGGCGATGTTCTCCGCCACCGTGAGGTTGGGATAGAGATTGCGGCCCAGACCCTGCGGCATGAAGGCGATGCGCGGCTGGGTGAGGGTGCGGGCGGCGCGGTCGGCGAAATCAGCGCCGAGCACCTCCACCCGACCCTCTTGGATCCGCTTCGCGCCCGAGATCAGGCCCAGCAGGGTGGACTTGCCCACCCCGTCCGGCCCCACCAGCGCCACCGAGGCGCCCTGCGCCACCGCGAGGTCTACCCCCTCCACGGCGCGGGCGTCGCCATAGGCGTGGCGGATCCCCGAGAGGCGGATGGCGGCTGCGGGCGGGGGTTCCGGGAGGGGATCCGCCGCCGCGCCGCTCATTGCGCGGCCTCGCGCACGAGGTCGGATTGCAACCAGTCGGGCCAGGCCGCCTTCGGATCGAGGCGCACATAGCCGATGCCGGTCACCCCGGTCTTCACATGGTCGAGATACTTCTCCACCAGCGCCTGCGGCACCTTGAGCTTGACGCGGAACATCATGCGGTCGCGCTCGCGCTGGGTCTCCACCTGCTTGGGGGTGAACTGGGCGCGGGCCGAGACGAACGACACGTTGGCCGGCACCGCCCGGTCCGGCAGCGGCTCCAGCAGAAGCCGCGCCTCGGCGCCGAGGGCGAGCGCCCCGGCCTCCACCGCCGGCAGGAAGATGGTCATGTAGACGTCGGAGAGGTCGATGAGGGTCAGCACCTTGCCGCCCGAGCCCAGCACCTCGCCGGGCTCGGCGAGGCGGTAGATGACGCGGCCGGACTTGGGCGCCACCAGGGTGCCGTCAGCCACCATCCGGGTCAGCCGGTCCACCTCCGCCTCGGCCGCGCGGATGGCGGATTCGCTGGCCGCAAGGCTGCTCTGCGCCGCGGCCAGAGCGGCGGCGGCGGTCAGCCGCGTGGTGCGATACTGGTCGACCTTCTGCTCGGTGGCGAAGCCCCTGGCCAGCAGGGTTTCCTGCCGCTCCAGCTCCTTGGCCGCGAGCTCCAGCTCGCCCTTGCGCTGCTCCACCACGTGGGTCGCGGTATCGCGCGACTGGCGGGCCTGGCTGGCTTGGGCCTCGGCGGTGCGCAGGGCGGCCTCGGTCTCCTGCACGTCCATGTGCGCGACCACCTGGCCGCGATTGACGAAGTCGCCCTCCTCCGCCAGCACGTCGAGCACCCGGCCGGCGGCCTTGGTGGCGACATCCACCTGGGTCGCCTCGATGCGACCGTTGCCGAAGGCGAAGCCCGGCGGCAGCGTGCGGCCGCGGCCGACGTAATAATAAGCCGCCGCGCCGGCCGCCGCGATCAAGGCGGCGAGGACGAGGACGAGGATCAGCGGGCGCTTCATGGGCGGGCCCCTTGTTGCGCGGGCAGATACCGGTCCGGCGGACGCGCCCCTGTCGTGCCGGAAGCCGGTCGATGCGCCCGCAAGGCTTCGGACGATCCGGTTCTTCTACAGCCTATGGCGGTGTCGCAATAGGGCGATGATCCACGTCAAGGCGACGCGGGAGCGGCCGGGGGCGGGTTGGACCCGGGTTTCGGGCTGACGCCGGCGTTGAACCCTCTCCCGCTTGCGGGGGGAGGGCTGGGAGGAGGAAATCGTCTCCCCACGGCCCCGGCGTCTGGAAGAAGACGCGATCCCGCCCCTTCCCCAACCTCCGCTCGCCCCCACCCCGGCCCTCCCCCGCAAGCGGGAGAGGGAGTTCCTCCCTGATACGGTTGACGCCGGCCTCCAAGCCAACCCGCTCCGCCCCCTCACAACGCGAGGGCGCCGGCGGCCGTTACGGGCGCCGCCGCCGCGCCACGCAACCGAACTGCAACCGCGAAAGGGACTTCCTCCCGGCTTCGGTTGAACCCGGCCTCAAACCCGCCCGGCGGCACCCCCTCACCAGGCCAGCACGCGGCGGCCGATGAAGGCGCCGGCGGCGGTGACGAGGGCCACCGCCGCGCCGTACCAGGCGAGGACGAAGAACGGGGAATCGTCGATGCAATGCAGGGCGTACAGCGCCGCGCCCACGCCCCCCGCCAGCAGGCCGGCGGCGGCACCGGCAAGGGTCGGGCTGTCGGGCGCGCCGCGCCGCAGCGCCAGGAGCACGGCGGCCAGCACCGGCGCCGAGATCAGCGGGATCAGCGACACGCAATAGAGGGCATAGTGACCGAAGAGGCGGCCGCGCCAGCTGCTGCCCGGCGTGGTCATCAGCTCGCCGGCGACGCCTGCCGCCAGCAGCGCCGCCGGCACCAGCAGGGCCCAGGCGGCCGCTGTCCGGGCGGCGGCCGGCCGCACCATCCGCACCGCCAGCGCCGCCGAAGCCACGGCCAGCGAGAGGGCGACGGCGAATTTCAGCAGCACCCGCGGATCGGCGAGCAGCCCCGCAAGCCCCGGCCGCGGCGCGAGGATGAGCGCGAACAGCGCCGCGGCGCCGGCGCCGCCGGCGAGCACCGCCATCGCAAGGCTGGTGCCGAGGCCCGGGCCGGAGCGCTCGTCGGCCGCCAGGGCGCGTATGAGTTCATCGGTTTTCACGGGCCCACCTCATTCGTCTTGGTCCGACCTCAGGCGCGCCGAAAGGCTGGCGAAGGCCCGGTGCAGGGCCACCCGCACGGCGCCCGGTGTCATCTGCATGCGCTGCGCCGTGTCGCCCACCGAGCTGCCGTCCACCGCGATCGACCGCAGCACCGCCTGCTGCTTTTCCGGCAACAGGGCCAGGTGCCGCTCCACGTCCCGCGCCTCGGTGCCGGGGCGCTCCTCCGGCGCCGGCAGGATTTCCGCCAGATCTTCCACCGGCACCTCGACGCGGCGGCCGCGGCGGCGCAGGTGATCCACCAGCTTGTTGCGGACGATCGTCCACAGCCACGGCCCCAGCGGATCCTCCGCCCGCCAGGTCTGGCGCTTGAGATGGAGCGCGAGGAGCACCTCCTGCACCACGTCCTCCGCCTCGCCGGTGGGCGCGCCGAAATTCGCAAGGCGCCGGCGGACCACGTCCCGCAGCACCGGGGCGAGCTCGCGCAGCAGCCGCTCGTAGGCGCCCCGATCGCCCGCGCGCGCAGCCAGCATCAACTGCGTCCACCGCTGCTCGCGATCGTTCATCGAGACGTTCCCGCCGCTTCCTTCGCACCCGGCAGGGCGAGCGTTACACCCTCGGGCACCCGCTGGCGCGATATTTTTGCGGACGCATTTTTCTCGGGGGCGGCGTGTAACGGAACGCCGCGAGCCTGCGAAGTCGGGGATGGCGCCGGAGTGACCCTGTCGCTCCAGAGCGCAGAACCCGTTCCTTCAAGAGGATTTTCCCCATGACCTCCAAGACCAATCGCGTGGCCCCCAATCGCGTGGCCGCCACCCTCGCCGGCTCGCTCGTCGCCGCCCTCGGCATGGTGGCCAGCGCCTCGGCCGGTCCCGTCGCCGCGCAGCCGGGCATGGACAAGTGCTACGGCGTCTCCCTCGCCGGCCAGAACGACTGCGCCGCCGGCGCCGGCACCACCTGCGCCGGAACCTCCAAGGTCGATTACGACGCCAAGGCCTGGAAGTTCGTCGCCAAGGGCACCTGCGAGACGATCAAGACGCCCAAGGGCATGGGCATGCTCAAGCCCATGTGAGCCGCGCCCGGCGACGCCGGAACGCCCCCGATCGGATGCGCCATCCGGTCGGGGACCGCGCGGCCCGGCCGCGTGCCGTGGCCGGCGCCTCTATTTCCCCGAGCCCTGTGAGCCCCGACATGCCCAGCCTTCTTCCCGCCGGCGCCGGCGTCGGCTTCAAGCCGGAGCATTTCGACGCCATCGTCGCCGACGATCGCCCCCTCGCCTTCATCGAGGTGCATGCGGAGAACTACATGGGCGCCGGCGGCCGGCCCCATGCCCAGCTCGCGGCGCTGCGCGAACGGCTTGCGCTGTCGATCCACGGCGTCGGCCTCTCCATCGGCGGCGAGGGGCCGCTCGATGCCGCCCATCTCGGCCGCCTGCGCGCCCTCGTCGATCGCTACCGGCCGGAGAGCTTTTCCGAGCATCTCGCCTGGTCGTCGCACGGCGGAGCGTACTTCAACGACCTGCTACCCCTGCCCTACACCCCGGCCACCCTCGCCCGGGTCGCCGACCACGTGGCGCAGGTGCAGGACGCGCTCGGCCGCCGCATGCTGCTGGAGAATCCCTCCACCTATGTGCGCTTCGCCGAGAGCAGCATCGCCGAGGTGGATTTCCTCGCCCGGCTGGTGGCGCGCACCGGCTGCGGGCTGCTGCTGGACGTCAACAACGTGTTCGTCAGCGCCGTCAATCACCGCACCGACCCGCAGCTCTACCTCGCCGACTTCCCGCTGGAGGCGGTGGGCGAGATCCATCTCGGCGGCCACGACGCGGATGTCGACGAGACCGGTGCGCCGCTCCTCATCGACGCTCACGGCAGCGCCGTCGCGGGCCCGGTGTGGGCGCTCTACGAGGCCGTGATCGCCCGCCCCGGGCCGCTGCCGAGCCTGATCGAATGGGACAATGACGTGCCCGCCTGGCCACTCCTGCGCGCCGAGGCGGAGCGCGCCGCCGCGGTGCTGGCCTTCCACGCCCGCAAGGCGGCGTGAGGGGGATAAGCCATGGCCGACATCGGATTCACCCCCTTCGCCGCCGCTCTCCTCGACCCGCACAGGGCGCTGCCCCCTGGCCTTGCCGGCGCGGCCGGGCGCCGCTTCGCGGTCTACCGCAACAACGTCACGGTAGGGCTGGTGAAGGCACTGGAGACGCGGTTTCCGGCCGTGGCGGGGCTGGTGGGGGCGGCGTTCTTCCGCGCCCTGGCGCTGGATTTCGCCCGCCGCCATCCCCCCGCATCGCCGCTGCTGATGGACTTCGGCGATGGCATGCCGGATTTCATCGCCGCCCATCCGGCGGCGGCAGAGCTGACCTATCTCGCCGACATCGCCCGCATCGAGGTCGCACGCACCCGCGCCTACCATGCCGCGGACCTGCCCCGCCTCGGGCCGGAAGCTTTCGCCGCCGTGCCGCCCGAAAAGCTCGGGGCGGTGCGGATCCGCCTTCATCCGGCAGTATTCATCCTTCGCTCGACGCATCCGGCGGCGACCATCTTGGCCATGGCGCGGGGCGACGCGGCGCCGGCCCCCATCGCCGACTGGACCGCCGAGGCGGTGCTCATCGACCGCCCCGGCCTGGACGCCCTGGTGCGGCCTTTGCCGCCGGGCACCGCCGCAGTGCTGGCCGGCCTCGCCGCCGGCGCGACCTTGGGCGCTGCCGCCGCGACGGCGCTGGACGAAGTTCCCGGCCTCGATCTTCCGGCCGCCCTCGCCGAGCTGATCGGCAGCCGGCTGGCGGCCGCCATCCATCTCAGCCCTGGAGAAGTGTCATGATCACCGATGCCGCATCCCGCCCGCTGCCGGGGGGCACCTCCGGCCTCATCCCGTCGCTGGCGCGCCTGCGCGACCTGCTGGAGGCGATCCCGCTTTCCCTGATCCTGCTCTGCGCCCGCATCTTTCCGGCGGCGGTGTTCTGGCAATCGGGGGAGACCAAGGTCGCCGGCTGGCAGGTCACCGACAGCGCGGTCGCCCTGTTCCAGGAGGAATACCGCCTGCCCCTGGTCGATCCCTGGCTGGCGGCGCACCTCGCGGCTTTCGCCGAGCATGCCTTCCCGGTGCTGCTGGTGCTGGGCCTTGCCACCCGGCTGTCGGCGGCGGCGCTGCTCGGCATGACGGCGGTGATCGAGATCTTCGTCTATCCCGATGCGTGGCCGACCCACGGCGTCTGGGCCACCTTGTTCCTGCTGCTCATCGCCCGCGGGCCGGGCGTGGTCTCGCTGGACGCCCTCCTCGCCCGTCGCTGGCACGCGGGGCGGTGACGATGCGACCGCCGGGTCAGGCCGTCATTCGGGGTGCCCTGGCGGGGGCCGGCATCCACCTTGAGCTGATAGGGATCGATGACGTTGCCGACGAGATGATGACACACGTTCCGTCGGCGGCATCGAAGCCCCAGATGTGCGGGCCCATGAGGGCCTTGCCGTTGAAGGTGGCCTCGGCCAGCGTCACGCGGGCGGCGGCCTCGACAAGCCTTCGGCACGCCGCCCCCGGGCCGACCGGGAGTGCGCTCTTCTGGCCGGGCTGGAAGAGGCCCCTGCCCCCTTCGCTGAAGGCATCGGCGTTGCAGATGCAGGGTGAACGCCATCGCGGTCGCTTTCCGACAGGAAATATTGCCGACAATCCCACACACCTTGCCGCCCCGCATTCCACCCCGCTGAAGAGACAGGCCCCGATCGGCCTGCGTTGCAGGGCGGGCGCGGCGTGCTCTAGATGGGCGATGTCAGCCAATCCCAACCGGTGAGCCCCATGGCGGATGAGACCGTGTCCCTGCATTCGCCGCTGCTCTCGGCGGAGGTGGCCCCGCTGGGCGCCGAGCTCGTCCGGCTGCGCGATCGCGAGGGCCGCGACCTGCTCTGGCACGGCGACGCGGCCTTCTGGGCCGGGCGGGCGCCGCTGCTGTTCCCCATCGTCGGCCGGCTGCCGCAGGATGAGCTGGTCCATGAGGGGCGGGCCTACCCCATGAAGCAGCACGGCTTTGCCCGCCGCAGCCGGTTCGAGGTGATCGAGCAAACGGCCCGGCAGGCGGTGTTCCGGCTGCTCCCGAACGAGGAAACCCGCGCCCAGTATCCCTTCGGCTTCGCGCTGGACGTGACCTATGCTCTGACCGACGCCACCCTGGACATCACCGCGCGGGTGCACAATCCCGGCGATGCCAGCCTGCCGGCGAGCTTCGGCTTCCACCCGGCCTTCCTGTGGCCCCTGCCCTATGGCGGCGCGCGCGCCGATCACCGGCTGGTGTTCGAGCAGCCGGAGACCGGGCCGGCGCAGCGGCTGGCCGACGGGCTGCTCTCGCCGGCGACCGAGCCCAACCCGGCGGCGAGCGGCATCCTGGCGCCGGATGACGCTTTGTTCGCCCGCGACGCCCTGATCCTGCCGCAGGTCCGCTCGCGCCGGGTGCGCTATGGCGTGCCGGGCCACCCGGGGCTGGAGATCGGCTTCACCGGCATGCCGCAGCTCGGCCTGTGGTCGAAGCCGGGGGCGCCGTTCCTGTGCATCGAGCCCTGGCACGGCCATGCGACGCCGCAAGGCCACCCCCCGGCCTTCGCGGAGAAGCCGGGCCTCGCCCACATCCCCCCGGGCGGGGCGCAGAGCTTTGCCATGAGCATCCGCTGGCTCGACCGGATGGACGCCGGCACCGCCGCGCCACCAGGCTGACACCACCGGCCGCCGGCTGGCCGGCTCGCCACGATCATGGCTGCGCTGAGACGACGCTGCCGGGGCCCTTTTCGGCACCAGCTGGCGCGGCCGGCCGGGTCATGGCGCGGATCTTGCTGGATGCAGCCCCTGCGCGCAGCCGGCCCGACAGCCGGCGGCGCTGAGCCGGGATGCGGGATCCATGAGGTTGCCATGAGTGAACTTTTCGCCATCTGCGCCACCCATGAGGTCGAGGATGGAGACGCGCGCGGCTTCGTCCTCGTCCGGCTCGACGCGGCCGGCCAGCGCCAGCGCTGGCCGATCCTCGTCACCCGCAAGGGCAGGACGTTCCATGGGTTCGAGAATGCCTGCCCGCACCAGGGCACCCGGCTGGACGGCCATACCGGCGAGTTCATGGACGCGGCCGGCAACTTCCTGACCTGCGCCCGGCACAATGCCCAGTTCGACCTCGACACCGGCTACTGCTTCATCGGCCCCTGCCAGGGCAAGGCGCTGACCCCGATCCGGCTGGTGATCGACGACGGCGATGTCTGCGTCGTCGACATCGCCCTGGCGGAGGAGGACGGCCTCGACGTCGAGGACCCCAACGAGATGCCGGAAGTGCTCATCGCCGGCGATTGAGGCCGGCCGCGCGCCGGGGCGGGCGGTGGGCAACACCAGCGCGGCGCCGGGTTCCGGCCCTCGCAGCGGCTTCGGGGCCGCGGCGCGGCGACACGCCGGCTTCGGCGGCGGTCCTTGAAGGCCGGCGGCATGGCCCCGCGCCGGCGCCGGTTTTCGCGTATCCTCGCCCCGTTTCGCCGGCCGTGCCGCGCCGGCCTCCGGAGGCCTGATGACCCGACACCCGCAGGACGACGACCCGCATCTGCCGGGCTACGTCTCCACCGGCCGCCTGCCCGACGCGGACCTGGTGGACCAGCTCGTGCAGCAGGCCCATGCCCGCTTCAAGGACCATGACGAGGGCGAGAACGCGCAGGTCTATCCCAGCCTCGCCGGGGCGCCGCGCCACCTGTTCGGGGTCTGCGTGGTCGGCACCAGCGGCCGGGTCTACGCGGCCGGCGACACGGCCGTCGACTTCACCATCATGAGCGTGTCGAAGCCGTTCGTGTTCGCCCTGGTCTGCCAGCTCATCGGCGCCGCCGAGGCGCGGGCCAAGCTGGGCGCCAACGCCACCGGGCGGGCCTTCAACTCCATCGCGGCGCTGGAGGAGATGCCGGGCGGGCTCACCAACCCGATGGTGAATTCCGGCGCCATCGCCGCCACCAGCCTGGTGCCCGGCGCCGGCAAAGCGGAGAAATGGGCCTTCATCCAGGAAGTCCTGTCGCGCTTCGCGGGGCGCGCCCTCACCCTCGACGCCGAGGTCTATGCCTGCGCCATGGACACCAACCTGCGCAACCGGGCCATCGCCCGCATGCTGCACAGCCTCGGCCGGATCTATTGCGAGCCCGGAGAGGCGGTGGGGCTCTACACCCCCCCGTGCGCGCCGAACGTGACCGCGCGCGACCTCGCGGTGATGGGGGCGACGCTGGCCGCCGGCGGCGTCAATCCCGTCACCCGCGAGCGCATCGTCGATCCCCACGTCTGCCACTACACCCTCGCCGTCATGGCCACCGCCGGCCTCTACGAGACCTCCGGCGACTGGCTCTACGAGGTCGGCCTGCCCGGCAAGAGCGGCATCGGCGGCGGCCTCGTCACAGTGTCGCCGGGCAAGGGGGGGCTGGGCACCTTCGCCCCGCCGCTCGATGCCGCCGGCAACAGCGTCAAGGGCCAGCTGGCGGCCCGCTACCTCTCTCGAAGGCTGGGCATGGACCTGTTCGTCTCGGAGCACGACGCCTGACCTTGGGACACCCCGCGGACGCCGCAAATCGTTCCGGCGAAACCGCTTCCTGACGAAAGACCCATGCGCGGGGCGCCGCGACTTCTGGTATCATGCGGTTGCCAGCGCGCGTCCCCCGATGTCCCCAGGCGATGGCGAAAATCTGAGGAGCAGATATGACGCCTTCCCCCGCTGGTCCCGGCCGCGCCCGGGCGCTCGCCTGCGGCCTGCTGTTCTGCCTTGCCGCCGCCGGTCCGGCCGCGGCTCAGGAGCAGCGCGACGTCGCCCTCATCATCGACGCCTCCGGCTCCATGAAGGCCGAGCTGGCGCCCGGCCAGACCCGCATGGACGGGGCCAAGGCGGCGGCTAGCGAGTTCGTCGCCGGTCTCCAGCCGGGCACCCGCCTGTGGCTCTGGGCCTACGGGCACCGCTCCGGCACCGACCAGCGCGATTGCGCCGACATCGCGCAGATCGTGCCCTCGGGCCCGGTGGAGACCACCCGCGCCGCCGCCGAGCCGGCGATCCGCGCGCTGGTGCCGCGCGGCTACACCCCGATCACCGATGCCGTCACCATGGCCGCGCAGGCGATGGCCGCCGACGAGGGCGGCCACGTCGTGGTGCTGGTGAGCGACGGCAAGGAAACCTGCAAGGGCGATCCCTGCGCCGCCGTCGCCGCCTTGGCGCGGGCCGATGCGAAGCTGGTGGTGCACACCGTCGGCCTCGGCGTCGACGGGGCCACCCGCGGCCAGCTGCAATGCATCGCCGACCAGGGCCGCGGCCGCTATTTTGACGCCAACAGCGCCCGCGAGCTGAGCGCGGCCCTGGCGCGGGCGGCGCAGACCGCCCCGGTGGTCGTCCCCGCCGTGACCGCGGTCGCCCTGCCCCGCCCCGGCCGGGTGCTGGTGAAGCGGTCCGGCGGGCACAAGGTGCTCGATGCCGAGACCGGCAAGGAGGTCGGCTACGTCTCGTCCGGCGGCGACAATTTCGTCGAGGTGCCGGCGGGCATCTACAATGTCCGCTTCCTCCACGGCGCCCTGTGGCGCGGCATCCAGGTGAAGGCGGGCGAGACCACCACCATCGCCCCCGGCGTGCTGAAGCTGACCCCGCCCCTCAACGGCCACCGGGTGCGCGACGCCGAGACCGGCGAGGAACTGGAATACCTGCCCCAGCGCGCCGACCGCGAGGCGGTGCTCATTCCCGGCGTCTACGCCATCAGCTTCGGCAAGGGCGACGTGGTCACCGCCACCATCGAGGTGAAGCCCGATGCGGTGACGGTGTTCCAGGCCGGGGCGATCCAGATCGACGGGCCGATCTCCGGCTTCTGGCCGCTGGTGACCGCAGACGGCCGGAAGGTGGACGATTTCCACGCCACCACCCCCGCCATCGTGGTGCCGCCCGGCGACTATGTGGTGCAGACCCCCGGCGGCGAAGTGAAGGTGCCGGTGAAGGCCTCCGAGACGGTGGTGCTGCGCGCCCAGTAGGCGATCGTTCCGGGGCGCGCAGGCCGGCCGATCGCAGGACCGTGGCCGGCGCCCCGGGCTTGCCTTGCCCGGCTTATGCCGGCACGGCCTGAAAGGCTCCCCGCACCGCCACCGAGCCCGCCACCGGCTTGCCCGGCTTATGCCGGCACGGGGTGATCGGGCCGCGGCGCCGCCACCCGCGAGGCGGTGCGGACCTGCTCGCGCGGCACCGGATCAGCCCCCGGCGGCGTGACCGGCCATCCCGGGCAGGCCGCGCCTGAAGCGCTCTCCATCGGATGGCGCTGCAATCGAAGCGCTTCGACGGTTTCATCGAAACCTCATGCGCTCCGGCGTGCGCGGACGGGATGAACCGGAGCGGCAGGCCGAAAGGGCCGGCCATCGCCATCCCGCCGGCTCCAGCGGCGCAGGGCATGAGCCGGACCGCCGGCGCCAGGACGCATGGCACGACCCGGCTCGGCAACGCCGCCCGACCGCGCCTCTTCGCCGGCCGGGCGATCCGCCGCAGCGCCCTTCCCGCCCGGGCCTCAGGGCAGCGGCAAAACGTGGGAATACTTCACCTGCTCCAGGGCGAAGGAACTCTCGATGGAGGCGATGCCGTCCAGCCGCGTCAACTTCTGCTTCAGGAAGCGCTCATAGGCGTCGAGGTCGGCGGTCACCACCCGCAACAGGTAATCCCGCGGGCCGGTCATCAGGTAGCATTCCAGCACTTCCGGCCAGGTGCGGATGGCCTCGGAGAAGGCGTCCAGCGCCTCTTCCTGCTGGCGCTCCAGCTTGATGGAGACGAACACGCTCACCGGCAGCCCCGCGGCCCGCTGGTCCAGCACCGCCACGTAGCGGGAGATCAGGCCGCTCTCCTCCAGCGCCCGCACCCGCCGGTGGCAGGGCGAGGCGGAGAGCCCCACCTCGCCGGACAGGTCGGCGATGGAGAGCCGGCCGTCGCGCTGCAGGGCGGCAAGGATCTTCCGGTCGATGGCGTCGAGGCGCACGTTCCTGCTCCAATCCCCGCATTTGGCGGCAGACTACGCCCCCAACGAATGGGCGTTAAGGCGGATTCGACCGAAACCGCCGGCACCGGCGCGCTATCATCTTCCTCAGCCAGCCATGCGGCAGCACCGCCGCCCGAGGAAACGCCATGCCCCGTCCCGTCGCCCCCACGCCGCCCGGCGCGGATGACCTCGCCATCCTCGCCGAGCTGGAGCGCAAGGTGCTGTGGCTCGCCAGCTGGACCATCCACAACGCCAACCATGTCCGCCCCAGCACCGACGGGTTGAAGGTGGGCGGCCACCAGGCCTCGTGCGCCTCGCTCGCCGCCATCATGTGCGCGCTCTACTTCCACGTCCTGCGGCCGCAGGACCGGGTGGCGGTGAAGCCCCATGCCAGCCCGGTGTTCCACGCCATCCAGTACCTGTTCGGCCGGCAGACCCTGGAGCGGCTGGAGAATTTCCGCGGCTTCAAGGGCGCCCAGTCCTATCCCTCGCGCACCAAGGATGCCGACGACGTGGACTTCTCCACCGGCTCGGTGGGCCTCGGCGTGGCGCAGACCCTGTTCGCGGCGCTGGCGCAGGACTACGTGCACGCCCACGGCCTCGCCGGCGACCGGCCCAAGGGGCGGATGATCGCGCTGGTGGGCGATGCCGAGCTCGACGAGGGCAACGTCTTCGAGGCCCTGCTGGAAGGCTGGAAGCACGAGGCGCGCAACACCTGGTGGGTGATCGACTACAACCGCCAGAGCCTCGACGGCGTGGTGCGCGAAGGCCTCTACGAGCGCTTCACCGGCATCTTCGAGGCCATGGGCTGGCAGGTGGTGGTCGTGAAGTACGGCAAGCTGCAGGCGGCCGCCTTCGCCGAGCCCGGCGGGGCGGCGCTGAAGCGCTGGATCGACACCTGCCCCAACCCCGATTATTCCGCCCTCGTCTTCCAGGGCGGCGCCGCCTGGCGCAAGCGGCTGATGGACGACCTCGGCGACCAGGGCGACGTCTGCGCCCTCATCGCCCGCCGCTCGGACGCCGAGCTGTCGGCGCTGATGACCAATCTCGGCGGCCACGACGTCGCCAGCCTGATCGAGGCCTTCCAGTCCATCGACCACGACCGGCCGGTGGCTTTCCTCTGCTACACGGTGAAGGGCTACGGCCTGCCGCTCGCCGGCCACAAGGACAACCATGCCGGCCTCATGACCCCGGCCCAGATGGAGGCGCTGCGCGCCATCATGAAGGTGGGCGCGGGGCGCGAGTGGGAGCCCTTCGAGGGCCTCGCGCGCCCGGCGGCGGAGCTGGCGGCGTTCCTCAAGCGGGTGCCGTTCGCCCAAAGCGGGCCGCGGCGCCACGCCGCCCCGGCGCTGGCGGTGCCGGCGCTGGCTGTGCCGCCCAATCCGGTGGTCTCCACCCAGCAGGGCTTCGGCCTCATCCTGCAGGAGCTCGCCAAGGGCGACAGCGCGCTGGCGGGGCGCATGGTCACCACCTCGCCGGATGTCACGGTCTCCACCAATCTGGGGCCGTGGGTGAACCGGCGCGGCCTGTTCGCCCGCGAGCGGCTGGCCGACGTTTTTCGGCGCGAGCGCATCCCCTCCACCTATGCCTGGGAGTTTTCCCCCTCCGGCCAGCATGTGGAGCTGGGCATCGCCGAGATGAACCTGTTCCTCACCCTGTCAGCCTTCGGCCTCAGCCATTCCCTGTTCGGGGCGCGGCTGATCCCGATGGGCACGCTCTACGATCCCTTCATCTGCCGCGGCCTCGATGCGCTGAACTATGCCTGCTACCAGGATGCCCGCTTCATCCTGGTGGCGACGCCCTCCGGCATCACCCTGGCGCCCGAGGGCGGGGCGCACCAGTCCATCGCCACCCCGCTCATCGGCATGGCCCAGGACGGCCTCGCCAGCTTCGAGCCGGCCTTCGTCGACGAGCTGGCGGTGCTGCTGGAATACGCCCTCGGCCACGTCCAGCGCGAGGGCGACGGCACGCCGGATGCCGGCAACCTGCTGCCCGATTCCAGCGGCGGCTCCGCCTATTTCCGCCTCTCCACCCGGGCGCTGGAGCAGCCCAAGCGCCAGCTCACCGCGGCGCAGCGGCGCGATATCATCGACGGCGCCTACTGGCTGCGCCCGCCCGGCCCCAATTGCGAGGTGGTGGTGGCGGTTCAGGGCGCGGTGACCCCGGAGGCGATCGCCGCCATCGCCCCCATCGCCGAGGGCCGGCGCGACGTGGGCCTGCTGGCGGTGACCTCCGCCGACCGGCTGCATGCCGGCTGGCTCGCCGCCGCCCGGGCCCGCGAGGACGGCCACGGCGAGGCGATGAGCCACGTCGAGCGGCTGCTGCAGCCCCTGCCGCGCCATTGCGGCCTCGTCACCGTGCTGGACGGCCACCCGGCGACCCTGAGCTGGCTCGGCGCGGTGTCGGGCCACCGCGGGCGGGCGCTGGGGGTGGAGCGGTTCGGCCAGACCGGCACGCTGCACGATCTCTATGCCCATAACGGCATCGACACCGCCGCCATCGTCGCCGCGGCGCAGGCGGTCTCGCCGGGCCGCCCGGTGCGCCATCTGCGGGCGGTGTGAGCGGGCCGGGACAGGATAGCGAGCTGCGACGGCCATCGCCGCGCGTCCCGAGCTTGCGTTCCGCCACGGCCCCCTGAGGGTAGCTCATGGAGCTGTGGTGAAGCCCGCGCGGCGCGGGTCGAAGGCCGGGGCTGATGGGATCGGACGAGGCGCGCCATCGCGCGTCCGGAGCGGTGGCGTGAGAGGATTCCACGCCGCGCCGTCCTGCCGCGACGCTCTACGACGCCCCGGCGAATGGCTCCATCAGCGCGTCGCGAGCCTCGGTGATGCGGCGGTAATGCGCGCTGCTGCCGCCGGCATCGGGATGCGCGGTCCTGGCGAGGCGGCGGAAGGCGGCCTTGATGGCGGCCGGCGCCAGGGCGCCATCCATGGGCAGGTCCAGCGCCTCGCGGTGGGGCCGGTCGTCCGCGGGGCGGGCGGGAGCTGCGAGCGCCTGGCGCTGCGTCCGCGCCGCGCGGCGCAGTTCCACCTGGTCCAGCTGCCAGCGCGCCCGCGACATGACGCGGCAGGCGTCGAAGGCGATGCGGCCCTGCGTCTCCAGCTCATCGAGGCTGAACGGGCCGATGCTGGCATAGGGCGCCGCCAGCCAGGCGCGGCGGCCTTCGGGGCCGGCCTCGATCCGGGCGATGCGCACCATGTCCAGCACGCCCAGCGTGCCGTTCCAGATGACCCATTCCTCGTCGTCCGCCATCCCGCCCGCCCATGCCACGACCGCCGGGCGATGCCGGCGGGCCGCCCCGGTCCAGCGCCGGCCTTGCCTGAGGCCGGCGCGCCATGCCCCGGCGCACGGCCCCCGTTCCATGTCGGAAAGGGTTCACGACGCCGGAGCCTCCGGGGCCCCTGCATAATCGGCGCCAAAAGGGCGGCGGCGGTGGGCCTGGGCCCGGCGCGTGGCAGCGCCCGCCTTCAGCTGGCCTTGAAGCGCCGGGCCAGGGCGTCGGCATTCCGGCGCAGCAGGCCGAGGTCCGAGCCCACCGCCACGAAGCTGTAGCCCCATTCGATGAAGCGCCGCGCCTCGGCCTCGTCCGAGGTGAGGATGCCCGCCGGCCGGCCCATGGACTTGAGACGGCGGGCGGCGTCGCGCAGCACGTCCTGCATCTGCGCCCCGCTCCAGTCGCCGTAAAGGCCGAACGAGGTGGACAGATCCGCCGGGCCGATGAAGATGCCGTCCACCCCATCCACCGCGGCGATGGCCTCCAGGTTCTCCAGCGCCTCGCGGCTCTCCACCTGCAGCAGCAGGCTGATCTCGCGCTCGGCGATGCGCAGATAGTCCGGCACCCGGCCGTAGCGGCTGGCGCGGCTCGATCCCATCACCCCGCGCATGCCGGCGGGCGGATAGCGGGTGGCGGCGACGGCGCGACGCGCCTCCGCCTCGTTCTGCACATAGGGGATCAGCAGCCCCTGGGCGCCGATGTCGAGCAGGCGCTTGATCTCGACCGGATCGTTGGTGGCGGGGCGGACGATGGCGGTCGCCGTGCCGCCGCGCGCCGCCTGGAGCTGGCCGAGCACGTCGGGCAGCACGTTGGGGGCGTGCTCGGTGTCGATCAGCAGCCAGTCGAAGCCGGCATCGCCGAGCGCATCGACGGCGATGGTGCTGCACAGGCTGCACCAGAAGCCGATTTGCGTCTCGCCGGCAGCCAAGGCGTGCTTGAACGCATTGCGGGGAAGGTCCATCGCCGTTTGTCCTTCGCGGGATCGTCGCGCGCCGGCCCCCTCGGCCGGCGGCACGCCCGGATCCGCGCTGGCGATAGCTCCCCGCCCCCACCGGCACAAGTCCGCCCGGCACGCTGGCGAGCCCGGGCGTGAAGCCCGGCCGCCCGAACCCGCCCGGGCGACCCCGTCCCGCGGGGAGGAGTCGCCCCAGGTCGGAACCGACAGCGTCCGCGCCGACCACGCCGCGCCTGCCGAATCGGACCGGGAACGTCGTGCCCTCAAACCCGGTCATTCGAAGCCCCCCGCTCGGGAACTGGTCGCCCGGGACCGCGCGCCGGCCGCCCGGGACACGCTACGCCGGACCAACCGGGCCGAGCCAAAAGGACTCCGAACATCTGCCTCCGGTTTGCGACCGCCGAGCGGACGTGCCCATCGGGCCCCGGGCCGGGCCGACAGGCCGTGATCCCATGCCCCGGCGCCCCGCCTCAGTCGCGCACCGCCTCCACCCGGCGGTTCTGGGCCCGGCCGTCGACGGTGTCGTTGGAGGCCACCGGCTGGTCGGGGCCGAAGCCGGCCGCCTTGAGCCGGCCGGCGGGAATGCCAGCGGCCACCAGCGCCGCCTTGACCGCCGCCGCCCGGCGGGCGCCGAGGTCGCGGTTGCGGGTGGCGGTGCCGGTGTTGTCGGTGTGGCCCTCGATGGTCAGCGCCCAGGCCGGATTGGCCTTCAGCGCGGCGACGAGCTGGTCCAGGCTCGGCCGGGCGTCGGCCCGGATGACGTCGCTGTCGGTGTCGAAATTGATCCCGTAGAGGCGCACCCTTTTGGCCCCCGCGAGGCTGGCGGCGATGACGTTGCCGCTCGCCCCCTTGGGCGACCAGTGCGGGCAGGAGCCGATGTCGGCGGAGATCTTGCGCAGGCCCCAGTTGTTGTTCCAGCCGGAGGTGCCGCCCTCGCGCCAGTAGCCGTCGAAGCCGGTACCGTCCGGCCGCGCCACCATTAGGGCCGGCCCCTGCTGGCCGCCCTCCTCGTACCAGGTGAGGCGCATCAGGTGGGCCTCCAGCCCGCCGGCGATGAGGCCCTCGTCGTGCTCGTAGCAGCCGGTCAGCTGGGCGCCGTCCTGCTTCAGGTGGAACTTGCCGTAGCCCGTGGATTCATAGGTGCCGGAGACGTTGGTGAGCGGGGTCGAGGTGAGCGGCACGCCGTAGCCGGCGAAATTCATCAGCTCCACGTATTTCTCGTGGCCGTGGTTGGAGCGGATGACCAGCTTCACCCAGCGGCCGACCGCCGGCTTCGCGGGCACCACCCTCTGGCCGTCGGCGAGCGGCAGCAGGGCGACGCGCGCCACCGGCTGGTAGCCGCTCTCCGGCCCCTGGTCAGAGACCAGCACCTCCACGTCGCGGGCGCTTTGGGGCTCGCCCTCCGCGCCGGCACTGTCGAACACGAAGCGGCGCAGCTCCGAGCGCTCCGGCAAGGCGATCACGATCTCCTGCGGGAAGGGCGCGGCCTCCGCACTCGCCCAGCCGATGGCGCGGTCCTCGTCGAGCAGCCACACCGCCTGCCAGGAGCTGTCATAGCTGGAAGTCGCCCGCACGATGGAGGCGCCCGCGCCGATGGAGAGCAGGTTGCTCTCCGCCACCGGGGCCGCAGGGGCAGCGGCTGGCGGAACCGATGCCGGCTGCGCGCCGGCCGTCGCGGCGGACAGGACGAGCCCCGCCACCGACAAGAGAATGCGTGTCGCCCGGATCACCTGCCGCCCCCCAGACCATCCCGGCGCGATTATGCCCGCGCCGCGGCGGCCGACAACCGGAATCCCGGCCTTCCGCTGCGCACCTCAGCGGGCCTGGAGCACCAGCACCTTCGGACTGCGCGGCAGGGTATCGCGCGCCAGCATCACCGAGGCCGAGGGCGCATACTCCACCTCGCGCTCGCGGCCGAGCCGCTGCAGGAAGCGCTCCAGCCCCCAGCTGCTGAAATAGTGCATGGGAATGACGAGCGGCGCATGGATCGCCCTCAGGGTCTCCACCATGCCTTCGAGGTCGAGGGTGTAGGAGCCGTCCACCGGCGCCAGCACCACGTCGATCCGCCCCAGCGCCTCCAGGTGCGCGGGGGTGAGCAGGTGGTGCAGGTGGCCGAGATGGGCGATGCACAGCCCCGCCACCTCGAACACGAAGATGGAATTGCCATCATATTCGGTGCCGGCGCCGGCGCGGATGTTGGTGGGCACGTTGCGGATCCAGACATCGCGCAGGGTCAGCTCATGGCGCGCCGGGCCGCCTTCCGGATTCCAGCCGCGCAGCACATGGGCGATGGCCGGGTCCGGATAGGGGGTGAAGTGGGTGTCGTGGGCCCGGTTCATGGTGATGACGTCCGGCACCAGCTCCGGGCGGACATAGTCGTTGTAGTCGGTGACGATGCGCACGCCGTCCGGGCTCTCGATGAGGAAGGTGGCATGGCCGATGAAGCTGAGCCGCACCGCCCCCTCCTCGGCCGCCACCGCCCTCACACTCCCGGCGCCGGAGGCGAGGGCCGGCGCCGCAAGCGCCGCCAATGCCGCCGTGACCCGAGGCCGCGTCCCGCCCCCGGGCGCTTCCCGGGGCATGAAAGCCGAATCCAAGGAAGCCGGAAGCAGTGCGGTCGGGACCAGCCCGCCGGAGGCCGAGCCGGCGGGCACGAAGCCCCCGCCGGCTCGGCCTCCGGGGGACAACCCGAACGCCGGACGGGCGGGCCCACCCCCGGCCACCATCCGTGGGCACTTTTCCGGCGCCGCCGCGGCCGGCAGCGCGGCGAGCCCGGCGCCAAGCCCGAGCAGCGCCGCCACGATCCCCCGGCCGATGCGGCCCAGGCCTTTGCGCCAGCCGGCTCCCCGCCCCCGCGGGACGGCGGGAGCGGACCGCCAGGGGGCGCGACCATCGAGGGGGACGGCGGCAGGCATGGCCATGTCCTCGCATTCGGATACCGGCAAATGGGAGCGTGGCCATTGTCATGGGCGGCCGGCATGGGCGCAATTGCACTCACGCAGCCGTGAAGCCGGGGGTAGCGGGCGTAGGTATCGGCTTATGTGCACCTGCGAGATCGCGCCACGCCACCTTGCACTTTTCCCTGAAAACGCGTTGACTTATGTTGCGTTGCAGCGCGAAAGAAACCAGTTATATGGTATCTTGATAGGGGTCGCGCGAGGCCGCCGGACGACGAAGCGCTCACGTCCTGTTGATGCCGGGTGCCCTGCACGCTAAAGCGTTCCGCAGCTTTGACCGGCGAGCTTTTTGAGGATCTTCGCGATGACGAAATGGGTCTACACCTTCGGCGACGGCAAGGCCGAAGGCAAAGCCGACATGAAGAACCTCCTGGGAGGCAAGGGCGCGAACCTCGCGGAGATGTCCAATCTCGGCCTTCCGGTGCCCCCCGGCTTCACCATCCCGACCGAGGTCTGCACCTACTATTACGCCCACGGCGAAACCTACCCGCCGGAGCTGAAGGGCGACGTGGAGAAGGCGCTGGCCGATATCGGCGCGCTCGCCGGCAAGACCTTCGGCGATGCCGCCAACCCGCTGCTCGTTTCCGTGCGCTCCGGCGCCCGCGCCTCCATGCCGGGCATGATGGACACGGTGCTCAACCTCGGCCTCAACGACGATACGGTGGAAGCCGTGGCCAAGCTCGCCGACCGGCGCTTCGCCTATGACAGCTACCGCCGCTTCATCACCATGTATTCCGACGTGGTGCTCGGCCTGCCCCACCACCATTTCGAGGAGATCCTGGAGCACTACAAGCTGCAGAAGGGCTTCAACCTCGACACCGAGCTCTCCGCCGACGACTGGGCGGGCCTGGTGGTGAAGTACAAGGCCAAGGTGGAGGAGGAGCTGGGCAAGCCCTTCCCGCAGGATCCCCACGCCCAGCTCTGGGGCGCCATCGGCGCCGTCTTCGGCTCGTGGATGAACGCCCGCGCCATCACCTACCGCCGCCTGCACGGCATCCCCGAGAGCTGGGGCACCGCGGTGAACGTGCAGTCCATGGTGTTCGGCAACATGGGCGAGACCTCGGCCACCGGCGTCGCCTTCACCCGCAACCCGAACACCGGCGCGCGCGAGCTGTACGGCGATGTTCTGGACAACCTCCAGGTCCAGGTCTTT
>CALMSN010000021.1 GCA_937872325.1 uncultured Xanthobacter sp.
GCGTCTACAATCCGGCGGACACGGCCAAGATCCAGACCGAAGTGATCCAGCTGCCCACCACCTGCTTCGCAGAGGACGAGGGCTCCCTGGTCAATTCCGGGCGGTGGATCCAATGGCACTGGCCGGCCGGCTCGCCTCCGGGCGAGGCGCGGACGGACGCCGCCATCATGTCCGGCATCCACCTGCGGATGAAGGAGCTGTATCGCAAGGAAGGCGGCGCCTTCCCCGATCCGATCCTCAACCTGACGTGGAACTACAAGGACCCGCACGAGCCCACCGCCGTCGAGCTCACCAAGGAGCTGAACGGCTTGGTGCTCAAGGACGTGCTCGACCCGAACGATCCCCCCAAGAAGGTCCTTGAGGCCGGCAAGCAGGTGGCGACGTTCGGCGTGCTGCGCGACGACGGCTCCACGGCGGCGGGCTGCTGGATCTATTCCGGCAGCTACACCGAGGCCGGCAACATGATGGCCCGGCGGGACAATTCCGATCCCGGCGACGCCGGCATGTTCCTCAAGTGGTCGTTCGCGTGGCCGGCCAACCGCCGGATCATCTACAACCGCGCCTCCTGCGACCGCGACGGCAAGCCGTGGGATCCGTCCCGCAAGCTCATCGAGTGGGACGGCGCCAAGTGGGCCGGCTTCGACGTTCCGGACATCGCGCCGACCGCCAAGCCGCAGGATGTCGGACCGTTCATCATGAACCCGGAAGGCGTCTCGCGCCTGTTCACCCGGGGGATGATGCGCGACGGGCCGTTCCCGGTGCACTACGAGCCGTTCGAGAGCCCGGTCGCCAACCTCGTCGCCCCCAAGGTGCGGGGCAATCCGGTGGCCCGGGTGTTCAAGGACGACTTCGCCCAGTTCGCCGACGTGGCGTCCAAGGAGTTCCCCTATGCGGCAACCTCCTACCGCCTCACCGAGCACTTCCACTACTGGACCAAGAACAACCATGTGAACGCGGTCCTGCAGCCGGAATTCTTCGTGGAGATCTCGGAAGAGCTCGCCAAGGAGAAGGGCATCAAGAATGCCGGCTGGGTGCGGGTGTGGTCGAAGCGCGGCTCGGTCTTCGCCAAGGCCTACGTGACCAAGCGGATCCGGCCGATGCTGGTGGACGGCAAGCCCGTGCACATCATCGGCATCCCGATCCACTGGGGCTTCGTGGGCGCGGCCAAGAAGGGCTTCCCGGCCAACGTGCTGACCCCGTTCGTGGGCGACGCCAACATCGAGACGCCGGAGTTCAAGGCGTTCCAGGTCAACATCGAGCCCTCCTCCGGGCCGGCAGTGGCGTGAGGATAGGAGAAAGCCATGTTTCCTCCGATTCCCAATCCCTCCACCGCCGCCCCGCAGCCGGCCCGGTTCGGCGATGCCGACCTGCATCGCCGCTCGGCATCGACGCTCAAGGCGCCGCTGCCGCTCGAGAACGAGGTGGCCAAGCTCATCGACGTGTCGAAGTGCATCGGCTGCAAGGCCTGCCAGGCGGCGTGCCTCGAATGGAACCAGCTCCATGAGGAGGTGGGCACCTTCAACGGCAGCTACACCAACCCGCCGGACCTGACCGAGAACTCGTTCACGCTGATGCGCTTCACCGAGTGGGTGAACCCGCAGACCGACAATCTGGAATGGCTCATCCGCAAGGACGGCTGCATGCACTGCGCCGATCCGGGCTGCCTGAAGTCGTGCCCGGCGCCGGGCGCGATCGTGCAGTACACCAACGGCATCGTGGACTTCGACCACGACAAGTGCATCGGCTGCGGCTACTGCATCAAGGGCTGCCCGTTCAACATCCCGCGCGTCTCCAAGGTCGATCACAAGGCCTACAAGTGCACCTTGTGCTCGGACCGCGTCGCGGTGGGCCAGGGCCCGGCCTGCCAGAAGGCCTGCCCGACCCAGGCCATCGTCTTCGGCACCAAGGCGGAGATGAAGGACTGGGCCGAAGGCCGCATCAAGGACCTCAAGTCCCGCGGCTACAGCAATGCCGGCCTTTACGACCCGCCCGGCGTCGGCGGCACGCACGTGATGTACGTGCTGCAGCACGCCGACCAGCCCTCCATCTATGCGGGCCTGCCGGACAATCCGCGCATCAGCCCCATCGTGGAGGCCTGGAAGGGCGTCACCAAGTATGTCGGCCTCGGCGTGATGGGCTTCGCCGCCCTGGCGGGTGCGCTCCATTACATGGTCAGCGGCGCCAACCGGGTCACGCCGGAGGATGAAGAGAACGCCGAGAAGCTCGCCGAGGGCAAGCCGGTCGGGCATCACGGCGCGTGAGGAGGCGCATATGGACGAACTGACCCGGCGCCCCGCCGCCCCATCGGATGCGGACGACGCCGCCTATTCCATCCAGCCCGGCGATGCCGTCGAGCTGGGTCGGCCGGTGCATGTCAACCGCTACACGGTGGGCGCCCGCATCAACCACTGGGTCACGGCCATCAGCCTGATCCTGCTGGCGATCTCGGGGATGGCGCTGTTCCATCCCAGCCTGTTCTTCCTCACCGGCCTGTTCGGCGGCGGGCAGTGGACGCGCACCATCCATCCCTGGATCGGCGTGGTGCTGTTCTTCTCCTTCGCCGGCCTGTTCCTGCGGTTCTGGAAGGCCAACCTCTGGCGCCGCGAGGACAGCGCCTGGGTCGCCCGGCCCGGCGACGTCCTCTCCGGCAACGAGGAGAAGCTGCCCGAGCTCGGCAAGTACAATGCCGGCCAGAAGATGGTCTTCTGGGGCATGTCCCTGCTGATCCTGGTGCTCATCGGCTCCGGGGTGGTGATCTGGGAGCAGTATTTCGGCGCCCTCACCTCCATTCCGCAGCAGCGGATCGCTCTTCTCGTGCATGCAAGCGCGGCGGTGGCGATCATCTGCGTCTGGATCGTCCACGTCTACGCGGCGATCTGGGTGAAGGGCACCATGAGCGCCATGACCTCTGGCCAGGTCTCCGGCGGCTGGGCCTGGCGGCATCACCGCAAGTGGCTCCGCGCCCTGGTGCGCCGCTCCGGCCCGCCCGAGAAGGCGCCGGCCGAATAGCCGGCCACCCATAAGCTCAAAGGTGCGCCGCGGCCAACCGGCCGCGGCGCACCTTTCGGAGGCGAACGCCTCCCCGCGCCCGGCACGCGCGGGCACGCCGCGGTGGTGGATTTCTCGCGCCCCACCCGCCGTGCCTCTTGCCGGTGCCCCCAACCAACGTTACGGAAACCCGACGGTCACGTGCGGGCCGCGCGCCGGCCCCTCTCCAGGTGGCCGGCGATGCGCATGTGATGGTGCTCCGAGGCGCCCTTTAAACTGTTGAACAAAGACGGATTTGCCGCACATAGTGGAGCGCTGGGCCGTTCCCGCCTGCGGGTCCGGTTCCTGAGGCACACGGCGCCCGGTCGGGGCGGCGGGCACCACGTGACCCGTGCGGTTCGTGAGGTAATGATGGCAAGCTCTTCCGGAACCACAGGCCCCCTGCCCGATCCGTCCATCCTCGAGGGCGTCACCCCGGCGCCGTTCGTCCGCCTGCCCGATCCCGCGAGCCTGTTCGCGACCCGCGCCGCGCGGCTCGACCGGCTGAGCCAGGGATCGGACCTTGCGCCCTATCTCGGCTTCCTGCGCGACATCGTCCGGGTGCAGGAAGCGATCCTGCCCGAACTTCCCGAGCCCGAGCTGCCGGACCCTGCGGCCCTCTCGCTGGCCCGCGAGCACGCCATGCCGGCCCTCGATCGCAATCGCTTCACCGCGGACGCCGCCTTCGAGACCACCTTCGACCGGTTCCTGGCTGCGGCCGAGCCGGTCGCCAAGCCGGAGGCGGCGCAGGCCGCCCTTGCCCGGGTGGCAAGCGCCTCTCCGGCCGAGCGCGACGGCCTCACCCGCAACCTGCTGGCGGAGACCATTCCGGTCGATGCCGTGGGCGAGCATGTCTATGCCGCGGCGGCGCTGCAGGTGCATTTCACCCGGCTCGCCGCGCGCCTCGACGCCGCCGCTTTGGTGCCGGTGGGCGATGCGCTCTGCCCGGCCTGCGGCGGCCGGCCGGCCACCAGCATCGTCGTCAACTGGCCCAAGAGCCACGGCGCCCGCTACTGCACCTGCGCCCTGTGCGGCACCTGGTGGAACTATGTGCGGGTGCGCTGTACCGCCTGCGGCAGCACCAAGGGCATCGGCTACCAGGAGCCGGAAGGCGGCCAGGGCGCCATTAAGGCGGAGACCTGCGACACCTGCAACGCCTATTGCAAGGTGCTCTACCTCCCCGTCGCCCACGACATGGAGCCGGTGGCCGACGACGTGGCCAGCCTCGGCCTCGACCTTTTGATGCGCGAGGGGCCCTATCACCGCGCCGCCTTCAATCCGTTCCTCCTCGGCTATTGAGGGCGGCGCCATGACCGCCCTGCCCTCGCCCGGCGCCGATCTCCGGCATTTCCCATCGGTGGATGCGGTGTTGAAATGCCCAGCTGCGGCGGCCGCTGTGACCCGACACGGCCGCACCGCCGCCACGAGCGCGGTGCGGGCGGCGCTGGAGGAGCGGCGGGCGGGGCCAGTCGAGCGCCTTCATGACGAAGGCGATCGCGCCGACGATCAGCACCATCCAGAGGTCGCCGAGGCTGAGCGTCGCCTGGAAGGCACCCATCAGCACCAGCACCAGCATGCCGGAAACGAGGTAGCGGGCGGGGATGTCGAGGAAGCGCGCGAGCTGCGGGGTGAAGAAGAGGCAGATCGCCGCGCCGATGAGGTTCGCGAGCGCGAGGCCCCACACCAGCATGTAGGTGATGT
>CALMSN010000022.1 GCA_937872325.1 uncultured Xanthobacter sp.
CATGCCGGTAACGACGACACGTCTCATGCAGCGCCAGCCGGAGCGCCTGAATCAGGCGGATGCCTTGTCGATGAATTTCACCGCATCGCCCACGGTGAGGATCGTCTCGGCGGCGTCGTCCGGAATCTCGACGCCGAATTCTTCTTCGAACGCCATCACGAGCTCAACCGTATCGAGGCTGTCCGCGCCCAGATCGTCGATGAAGCTCGCGCCTTCGGTGACCTTGTCGGCATCGACGCCAAGATGCTCTACTACGATCTTCTTGACGCGTTCTGCGGTATCGCTCATGTGGGCAATCCTTATTCCAGTGGTGTTGCTTGTACTTCGTTAGCGGCCCTGTTGCCGCTAATCAAGCGCTAACATTTTTGACTTTCGGACCGGCGAAAACCAGCCCGCGCATTTTTCTTGCCACGCCGATTACACGAAAATTTCGGACTGTAAAAGCCCGTGACATGCCGCTTTGAACTTCCACACAGGCCAGTTCGACGCAGGCGGGTCGATTTTGGTCAAATCATTGCCATTCCGCCGTTGACGTGCAGGGTTTGCCCGGTGACGTAGCCCGCCTCGTCGGACGCGAGGTAGACGGTGGCGGAGGCGATGTCCTCCGGGGTGCCGAGCTTGGCCGCCGGCACCGCCTTCAGGATCGTCTCGCGCTGCTTGTCGTTGAGGGCGTCGGTCATCGGGGTCTTGATGAAGCCGGGGGCGATGCAGTTCACCGTCACCCCGCGCGAGGCGATCTCCTGCGCCAGCGACTTGGACATGCCGATGAGGCCCGCCTTCGCCGCCGCATAGTTGCCCTGGCCGGCATTGCCGGTGACCCCGACGATGGAGGTGATGGAGATGATGCGGCCGTGGCGACGGCGCATCATGGGCATCGCCGCGGCGCGGGCGAGGCGGAAGGCGGCGGTGAGGTTCACCGCGATCACCTGGTCCCAGGCCTCGTCGGAGAGTCGCACGAAGATGTTGTCGCGGGTGATGCCGGCATTGTTGACCAGGATGTCCAGCTTGCCGCCCAGCGCCGCCTCGGCGGCCGGGAAGAGCTTTTCCACCTCGTCCTTGTCGCCGAGGTTGCAGGGCACCACGTGGATCCGCTCGCCGAGGCTGCCGGCCAGTTCCTCCAGCGCCTCACGCCGGGTCCCGGAGATGGCGACGGTGGCGCCCTGGGCGTGGAGCGCCTTGGCGATGGCGCCGCCGATGCCGCCGGTGGCGCCGGTCACGAGTGCAGTCTTGCCGGAAAGGTCGAACATGGGTGCCCCTGGTTGGTTTGGAGACCGGCGCGCGGGCCGGCTTGAAGGTCGATGGCCGGGCGGCCAGACGGTACCCCCTGGATGGGAGATCGCCGCCCGATGACGCCCCGCGCCGCCGGACTCGGCATGCCGCCGGCCTAGAGCCTTTGCCACACCCTCCGGGGGCGGTTGGCCGGGTCTTTCAGCTGCCTGCGGCGCAACCGATCCACGCCGATGCGCGCGGCATCGGCTGCGGTCGGCGCCTGGCAGGCGGGCCAATCCCGAACCATCCTCCACCCGGAGGTTTTGTCAGAGGATCTTAATGCCCCGTCACACCCCTGTCCCGCAAGCGGCAGGCTGCTCCGGGCATGGTGGCGGTCCGCCGGCCGGGCAGGGGACTGGTAGGCCGATCCGGTCGTCGCCGTCAGGTTGCCGTTCTGCAGCCCGGGATCAGCGCGGCGGGTCCCCGGCCGCGTGGCCGAGGTCCGGTGTCCTTGCGCTCCCGTCGGGGGCCGATGGTCCGGATCAGGCGGCGGAGGGGTTGCGGGCGGCGATGAAGGCCGCAACCTCGTCCGGGGTGCCGACATTGGTGGCGGCGATCGCCTTGTCGATCCGCTTGACGAGGCCGCACAGCACCTTGCCGGCGCCCACTTCCACCACCCGGTTGATGCCGGCGCCGGCCATGTAGATCACGCTCTCGCGCCAGCGCACGGTGCCGGTCACCTGCTCCACCAGCAGGCGGATGATCTCCTGCGGGTCGGTCACCGGGGAGGCCCGCACATTGGCCACCACCGGCAGTCGCGGGGTCATCACGGTGGAGCCGGCGAGCGCCATCTCCATGGCCTCGGCGGCCGGGCCCATGAGCCGGCAATGGAAGGGGGCGGACACCGGGAGAAGCATGGCCTTCATGGCCCCCTTCTCCTTGGCGATGATGCAGGCGCGCTCCACCGCCGCCTTCGATCCGGAGACCACCACCTGGCCGGGGGCGTTGTCGTTGGCGGCCTCGCAGACCTCGTCGCCGGCCGCCTCCGCGGCCACCGCCACCGCCTGGTCGTAGTCGAGCCCCAGCAGGGCGGCCATGGCGCCTTCGCCAACCGGCACCGCCTCCTGCATGGCGCGGCCGCGGATGCGCAGGAGCCGCGCCGCCTCGGTGATGGTGAGGGCGCCGGCAGCGGCGAGGGCGGAATACTCACCCAGCGAATGGCCGGCCACGAAGGCGGCGTCGCGGGCGAGGTCGAGGCCGGCCTCGCTCTCCAGCACCCTGAGGGTGGCCAGCGAGACCGCCATCAGCGCCGGCTGGGCGTTGGCGGTGAGGGTGAGGGTGTCGGCCGGGCCGTCCCACATGATGGCCGAGAGCTTGTCGTTGAGCGCGGCGTCCACCTCGTCGAACACCGCCTTGGCGACCGGAAAGCGGTCGGCCAGGGCCTTGCCCATGCCCACCGCCTGGCTGCCCTGGCCGGGGAAGATAAAGGCGGTATGCGAGCCCTGTGGCGTGGCGCCGCTCATGACGTGCCCTCCGGTGTTGAAATTGGGGAGCGCAAAGACACCGGGAATGTGGGCGAGTCAAGGCAGGCTGCGGCTGCGGCGACCGGCTGCTTGCGCCACTCAGGATTATAGGGTACCCCCCTATCCCATGGCTCATACCTCCCATCCGGAAAACAATGCCGCCCTGCTGATGCGGGTGAAGCGCATCATCGGTCAGATGCAGACCATCGAGCGCGCCCTCTCCGAAGGCGTGGACTGCGCCGACGTGCTGCACCAGGTGGCCGGAGTGCGCGGCGCCGTCATCGGCCTCATGGACGAGATCTTCGAGGACCATCTGCGCCATCACGTCGCCGCCCCCGGCCTTCCCGACGCCGCGCGGGAGAAGGGGGCCGCCGAGCTGGTCGCCGTCATCCGCCGCTACGCGAAATAGGAGCGGGCATGGCCCATTTCTACGAACCCGGGCGTTCCCCCGCCGACCTTCCCGAATCCGAGCGCCCCGCCTTCGATCTGCTGATGGCGACGGACGCCGGGGGTGCCCCGGCGCCGCACAGCCACAGCTTCCTGGGCGCCGGGCATGCCGCCAACACCCGCCGCACCCTCTGGGTGGTCGGGCTCACGGCGGCGATGATGGTGGTGGAGGTGGTGGCGGGCTTCCTCACCGGCTCCATGGCGCTGCTGGCCGACGGCTTCCACATGGCGACCCATGCCGGCGCGCTCGGGGTGGCGGCGCTGGCCTATCTCTTCGCCCGCCGCCATGCGGAGGATCCGCGCTTCTCGTTCGGCACCGGCAAGGTGGGCGACCTCGCCGGCTTCGCCTCGGCGCTGGTGCTGGCGCTGGTGGCGCTGGGCATGGGAGTGGAATCCGTCGCCCGCCTGATGGATCCCGGCACGGTGGCGTTCGGCGAGGCGATGGTGGTGGCGGTGCTGGGGCTTGCGGTGAACATCGCCAGCGCCCTGCTGCTGGCAGGCGGGCCGGGGCACTCCCACGGGCATTCCCACGGGCACGCCCACGGCCATTCCCATTCCCACGGGCATCACCTGCATGGGGACGAGGTGGGCGGGGCCGACAACAATTTGAGGGCGGCCTATCTCCACGTCATCGCCGATGCGGCGACCTCGGCCCTGGCCATCGTTGCGCTGGCGGCCGGCTGGGCGCTGGGCTGGTGGTGGTGCGATCCCTTGATGGGCATCGTCGGCGGGGTGCTGGTGGGCAGCTGGGCGATCGGCCTGCTGCGCGACACCGCCGCCGTGCTGCTCGACCGCCGCGACGACCATGTGGCGCAGGAGGTGCGCGAGGCGGTGGAAGGCCCGGGCGATGCCAAAATCACCGACCTGCACGTCTGGCAGGTGGGGCCCGATGCGCGGGCCGCCATCGTCAGCGTGGTGGCGCCGGGGCTGGATGCCGATGCGATCCGGGCGCGCCTCGCCCCGGTGGACGAGATCCGGCACCTGACGGTGGAGGTGGCCTAGCCGTCATACTCCGAGAAAGGCGACGAGGCCCCGGCCTCCCTCACGTATGCGCAAAAATATCCGCTTCCGCCCAGCCGGAGAGATCGAGCGCGGCGCGGGCCGGCAGGAAGGCGAAGCAGGCGGCGGCGAGGCCGGTGCGGCCCTCGCGTGCCAGCATCTCCTCCAGCTTCGCCTTGAGCGCGTGCAGGTACAGCACGTCGGAGGCGGCATAGGCGAGCTGGGCGTCGGAGAGATCGGCGGCGCCCCAGTCGGACGACTGCTGCTGCTTGGAGATGTCGACGTTGAGCAGCTCGCGCAGCAGCTCCTTCAGCCCGTGCCGGTCGGTGTAGGTGCGCACCAGCCGCGAGGCGATCTTGGTGCACCACACCGGCTGTGGCATGATGCGGAAGGTGTGCTGCAGAACCGCGATGTCGAAGCGGCCGAAGTGGAACAGCTTGGTCACCGCCGGGTCGGAGAGCAGGCGCACGAGGTTCGGCGCGCTGTCGGGGCCGGCGCCCTGGGGGATCTGCACCAGGTCAGCCGAGCCGTCGCCGTTGGAAAGCTGGACCAGGCAGAGCCGGTCGCGGAAGGGGTTGAGCCCCATGGTCTCGGTGTCGATGGCCACGATCGGGGCGGCGATGAAATCGTCGGGCAGGTCGCCCCGGTGCAGGCGGATGGTCATGGATGGCGTACAGTCGCGAGAGGTGAGCCGGCGGTCGCGCCAGGTGATGAGCCTGCGCCCGCCCGGGGTGAGCCAGGGGCGCTTTTAGCGAAGCGGATGCCGCCTGTCGACGCCAGCCATGCGCCCCGCGGTTGGCTGCAACCTTGACCCGGATTGCGTTCCCGTCTAATCGCGTCCCGTCCGTTGCCGTCGGGCGTTCGAGGCCCTCGCTGATGCTTCATTCCCAGGAACACCGCAGTCCGCGTCGCAAGGCCAAGCTGCCCGACGAGGTTCGCTTCCTGCAGTCGTGGTTCCAGAACCCTTTGAAGACGGGCGCCGTGTCGCCGTCCGGCCCGGCTCTGGCGAAGATGATGGCGAGCTATCTCGATCCCCGCCTGCAGGGGCCGGTGATCGAGCTGGGCCCCGGCACCGGTCCGGTGACCAAGGCGCTGCTCAATCGCGGCTTCGCCCCCGAGCGGCTCTTCCTCATCGAATATAATCCCGAATTCTGCGCCCTGCTGCGGCTGCGCTATCCCGGGGTCACGGTGATCCAGGGCGATGCTTATGCCCTGGGCAAAACCCTGGCTGGCAAGCTGCCGGCCAAGGCGGTGGGCACGATCTCGTCGCTGCCGCTCTTCACCATGCCCCAGCCGGAGCGCCACCGGATGGTGGACGAGGCCTTCGACCTCTCCATCCCGGGCGCGCCCTTCGTCCAGTTCACCTATGCGGTGGTGTCGCCGGTGCCGCTGGTGCCGGGCCGGATCCATGGCGAGCGCTCGCCGCGGGTGTGGCGCAACCTGCCCCCCGCGCGGGTGTGGGCCTACCGCCGGCCCTGATTGCCGTCCGGTGGACCGTGGCCGCCGGCTCTTTGCGCGGAGGCGCTGCATGACCCTTGTCAGCCCGCAGGCGGCGACCCATCCGGGCCGCGACCGGCTCATCGTGGCCTTGGACTTCCCCCAGGTTTCCGCCGCCGAGGCCCTGGTGTGGCAGCTCGGCGATGCGGTGAGCATCTACAAGATCGGCCTGGAGCTGACCGTCGCCGGCGGGCTCGACCTCGCCGTCGACCTGATCGGCGCCGGCAAGAAGGTCTTCCTCGACCTCAAGCTGCACGACATCGGCAATACCGTCCAGCGGGCCACCGCCGCGGCGGCCGAGCGCGGCATCAGCCTGCTCACGGTCCACGCCTATCCCCAGACGCTGGCCGCCGCCGCCCGCGGCGCGGCGGGCAGCGACCTCAAGGTGCTGGGCGTCACCGTTCTGACCTCCTATGACGATGCCGACCTGAAGGCCGCCGGCTACGCCGCCGGGGTCACAGATATGGTGGCCGCCCGTGCCGCCGCGGCCCAGGCGGCGGGCATCGCCGGCGTCATCTGCGCCCCCACCGACGCCGCCATGGTGCGCGGCATCCTCGGCCCGGACGGGCTGGTGGTGACCCCGGGCGTGCGCCCGGCGGGGTCGGACGTGGGCGACCAGAAGCGGATCGCGACGCCGGGGGCGGCGATCCGCGCCGGCGCCAACATGGTGGTGGTGGGCCGCCCCATCGTCGCCGCCGCCGATCCTGCCGCCGCCGCGGCGGCCATCCTGGCCGAGCTGGCGGGCTGAGCCGGCGGCGCGGAAAGCGTTGGGGGAAGAGACATGTCCGATCTGCGCGTGATCATCGCCGGGGCCGGCGGCCGCATGGGCCGCACCCTGGTGGCCGCGGTGCTCGAGGCCGAGGGCCTCGCCCTCGCCGGGGCGCTGGAGCGCGCCGGCAGCCCGCTCCTCGGCACCGATGCCGGCCTTCTCGCCGGCAATGCCCCGGCGGGCATCTTGGTGGAGGATGCGGACGCCGCCCCCCTCGACGCCGACGTGGTCATCGACTTCACCGCTCCGGCCTTCTCGGTGGCGCTGGCCCGGCGGCTGGCGTCGCGCGGCGTCGCCCAGCCTATCGCCCAAGTCATCGGTACTACGGGCTTTTCCGCGGCCGACGATGCCGCGCTGGCCGCGGCGGCGGAGACCACCGCCATCGTCAAGTCCGGCAACATGAGCCTCGGGGTCAACCTGCTCGCCGCCTTGACCCGCCGGGTGGCGGCGACCCTCGACGAGAGCTTCGACATCGAGATCCTGGAGATGCATCACAACCGCAAGGTGGATGCGCCCTCCGGCACCGCCTTGCTGCTGGGCGAGGCGGCCGCCGCCGGCCGCGGAGTGGCGCTGGCCGAGAGCTCCGAGCGCGGCCGCGACGGCCATACCGGCGCCCGCAAGCCGGGCGCCATCGGCTTCGCGGTGCTGCGCGGCGGCACCGTGGTGGGCGAGCACGAGGTGATCTTCGCCGGACCGCACGAGCGCATCGCCCTCACCCACAAGGCGGAGGACCGCGGCATCTTCGCCCGCGGCGCGCTGGCGGCCGCCCGCTGGACCCGCGCCCGCCCGCCCGGCCTCTATTCCATGGCCGACGTGCTGGGCCTCGCCGATTTCTGACCGCTCTGGAGCCGCTTCATGTCCGACCGCATCCTCGTCCTCGTCCGCCACGGCCAGAGCGAGTGGAACCTCAAGAACCTGTTCACCGGCTGGCGCGATCCCGACCTCACCGCGCAGGGCGTCACCGAGGCGCGCCGGGCCGGCACGCTGCTGAAGGCCGAGGGCCTCTCCTTCGACATCGCCTACACCTCCGCCCTCACGCGGGCGCAGAAGACCTGCGGGCTGATTCTTGAGGAGATGGGCCAGACCGGCCTCAACACCCTGCGCGACGAGGCGCTCAACGAGCGCGACTACGGCGACCTCTCCGGCCTCAACAAGGACGACGCCCGCGCCAAGTGGGGCGAGGAGCAGGTGCATGTGTGGCGCCGCTCCTACGACGTGCCGCCCCCCGCCGGCGAAAGCCTGCGCGACACCGTCGCCCGCACGCTGCCCTATTACGTGAAGGAGATCCTGCCGTCGGTGCTGCGCGGCGAGCGCACGCTGGTGGCCGCGCACGGCAACTCCCTGCGCGCGCTGGTGATGGTGCTGGAGAAGCACACGCCGGAGAGCATCATGAAGCGGGAGCTGGCCACCGGCGCCCCCATCTTCTACCGGCTCGGACCGGATTCCACCGTGGTGGAGAAGCGCGACCTCATCGCCTGAGTGGCGTTGGAACCTCTCCCGCCTGCGGGGGAGGGCAACCCTTTCCGGCCGCCCGACCGGTTGGAAAAACGGCGCGGCCTTGCCCCCGCCCCACCCCTTCCCGGCAGGCGCGAGAGGGGCGGGTCGGCGAGAAGGGCCACCTGCCGTCCGGGTCGTAAGTCAGCGTGAAAACAAGGTTCGGCTTGAAGCCAGCGTGCAACCCTCTCCCGCTTGCGGGGGAGGGCAGGGAGGAGGAAGCCCTCTTCCGTTTGCCCGATCTGTTGCAAAGAGGACGCGGCCTTGCCCCCGCCCCCGCAGGCGGGAGAACGACCGCCTGCCGTCCGATACCCCTTGCGCCGGGCTGCGGTCCCGGCTATGAACGCGCTCCCAGAGCGAAACTGCCGAGAGCCAGAGCCCCGTGTCGTCCCGCACGACCCAGACTGCCGCCTCCGCACCCCGGACCATCAGGTTCCCGGGCAACGCCCTGATTCTGCGCGCGCTTCTTCTCCTTAGCCGCCCCTGAGGGCCGGCCGGGCTATGCCTGGGCGCTCAGGGGACCCTTCGCACGCCGGCAGACCCGGCGCTCGTTTCGGCTTATCATCCGGCCAGATATGCGCATGCCCTGAACGGGCCGCCGCGCCGGACCCGCGAGAAGGACCGCTTCCATGACCGCCTCTTCCACCCCCGCAGCGTCCGGGCGTGACCGCGTCATCATCTTCGACACCACCCTGCGCGACGGCGAGCAGTGCCCCGGCGCCTCCATGACCTTGGAGGAGAAGCTGGAGGTCGCCTCCCTCCTGGACGACATGGGGGTGGACGTGATCGAGGCCGGCTTCCCGGTGGCCTCGCAGGGGGATTTCGAATCGGTGGCCGAGATCGCCCGCCGCTCCAAGCGCGCGGTGATCGCCGGCCTGTCGCGGGCCGCCCTCTCCGACATCGACCGCTGCGCCGAGGCGGTGAAGCACGGCCCGCGCCCGCGCATCCACACCTTCCTGTCCACCTCGCCGGTCCACATGAAGTACAAGCTCCAGAAGGAGCCCGAGCAGGTGCTGGAGATGGTCATCGCCTCGGTCACCCGGGCGCGCAACCATGTGGACGACGTGGAATGGTCGTCCGAGGACGGCACCCGCACCGAGATCGACTTCCTCTGCCGCTGCGTGGAGGCGGCGATCAAGGCCGGCGCCACCACCATCAACATTCCCGATACCGTGGGCTACACCTCCCCGGCCGAGTATCAGGCCCTGTTCCGCACCGTGCGCGAGCGGGTGCCCAATTCCGACAAGGCCATCTTCTCGGTGCACTGCCACAACGACCTGGGCATGGCGGTGGCCAACTCGCTGGCCGGCCTCGCCGGCGGCGCGCGGCAGATCGAGTGCACGGTCAACGGCATCGGCGAGCGGGCGGGCAATGCCCCGCTCGAAGAGATCGTGATGGCCATCGACACCCGCCCGGACGCCTTCCCCTACCAGACCGGGATCAACACCCGCATGCTCACCCGCGCCTCCAAGCTGGTGTCGGCGGTGACCTCGTTCCCGGTGCAGTACAACAAGGCGATCGTCGGCCGGAACGCCTTCGCCCACGAGAGCGGCATCCACCAGGACGGCATGCTGAAGCATACCCAGACCTACGAGATCATGACCCCGGAGAGCGTCGGCGTTTCCAAGACCTCGCTGGTGATGGGCAAGCATTCCGGCCGCGCCGCCTTCCGCGACAAGCTGAGGACCATGGGCTACGAGCTGGGCGAGAACGCGCTCAACGATGCCTTCACCCGCTTCAAGGACCTCGCCGACCGCAAGAAGATGGTCTACGACGAGGACATCGAGGCGCTGGTGGACCAGGAGATCGCCGCCGCCCATGACCGGATCCGGCTGATCTCCCTGTCGGTGATCGCCGGCACCCGCGGGCCGCAGCGCGCCACCATGCGGGTGGAGGTGGACGGCCGGGTCAGCACCGAGGAGGCCGAGGGCAACGGCCCGGTGGACGCCACCTTCAACGCCATCAAGGCGCTGGTGCCGCACACCGCGAAGCTGGAGCTCTACCAGGTGCACGCCGTGACCGAGGGCACCGATGCCCAGGCCGAGGTCTCGGTGCGGCTGGAGGAGAACGGCAAGGTCGTCACCGCCCGCTCCGCCGATCCGGACACGCTGGTGGCCTCGGCGCAGGCCTACATCACCGCGCTCAACAAGCTGCAGATGAAGCGCCAGAGCGTCAATCCGCAGAGCGCGGTCGGCTGACGCCGGCCGCCGGGGGCCATCGCGGCCCCGGGCGGTGCGGTTCGATGTCAGCACGTGCAGAAAAAAAGCCGGCCGGGCCGTAGGGCCCCGGCCGGCTTTTCTGCGTCCGGGGCGTCGCTGTCCCAGCCTTGCGGCCTGCGGCGGGGGCGACCGCTGTCGTCGAGCACCGGATTCTGCCTTGCGGCTTTATTGCATTGCGGAGACGATGTTCAGTCGTCACAGAATATAGTTATGGCCCACGCAGGCACAGGCCGTGCCCATAATACCGCAGCGCAACAAATCGGATTGTGAGGGGGCGGCCCGATTCCTCACTTGACGTTCGAGGAACCAGCCCACGATAACAAGCCAACGGTATGAGGCTGAGTGATTCAAAAAGAATAAGGAGGAGTCCATGGGCATCAAGACTGCGGCAATTGCATTCGCCGTGGCGCTGGGTTTCGCGGGTGCGGCCGTGGCGCAGACCTACCCGTCGCGACCGATCACCGTGGTGGTTCCCTTCGCCGCCGGCGGCCCCACCGACACGGTGGCGCGCCTCGTCGGCGAGTCCATGACCCGGACCCTGGGCCAGCAGGTGCTCATCGAGAATGTGGGCGGCGCCGGCGGCACCCGCGGCGCCGGGCAGGTGGCGAAGGCCGCCCCCGACGGCTACACCCTGCTGCTGCACCATATCGGCCAGGCCACCGCGCCGAGCCTCTATCGCAAGCTGCCCTACAATCCCGCCACCGACTTCGAGGAGGCCGGCCTGGTCACCCCGGTGCCGATGACCCTCGTGGGCAGCTCCAAGTTCGCCCCCAAGGACATCCAGGAGGTGATCGCCTACGTCAAGGCCAACAAGGAGAAGGTGACCTACGGCAATGCCGGCGTGGGATCCGCCTCGCATCTGTGCGGCATGCTGTTCATGGCCGAGCTGGATGCGCCCATGACCACCATTCCCTACCAGGGCACGGGGCCGGCGATGAATGACCTCGTCGGCGGTCAGATCGACCTGATGTGCGACCAGACCACCAACACCACCGGCCAGATCCGTGGCGGCAAGATCCGTGCCTATGCGGCGACCACCGCCAAGCCGATCAAGGCCATGCCTGATCTGCCCACGCTCCAGGCGGCCGGCCTGAAGGACTTCGAGGTCGCCATCTGGCACGGCCTCTATGCGCCGAAGGGTACCCCGAAGGAGATCGTCGACAAGCTCAACGCCGCCCTCGACAAGGCGCTGGACGACCCCAAGGTGGTCGAGCGGTTTGCCGATCTCGGCACCGAGCCGGAGCCCAAGGAGCGCCGCAGCCCGGCCTTCCACAAGCAGTTCCTGAGCGCCGAGATCGCCAAGTGGAAGCCGGTGATCCAAAAGGCCGGCGTGTTCGCCGACTGAACGATCGTGCCCGCCAGGCCCCGGGCGCCGGCCGGCGTTCCGGGCCTGTCGGGCGGCGCCGAGGCGGGCGGTTTCGGGCGGCAGGCGCTCGCGCCGCCGCCCAAATAAAGCCGGCGGGGCGCAGCGGCCCGGGGTCCGGCGAAAGTCCCAGGCGCCGGGGAGGCCCGGGGGCGGGGAGGGGGCATCATGGGACTTATCCGCAATCCGAAGGACGTTCTGTCCGGTCTCCTGTTCCTGGTCATCGCCGGGATCTTCGCCTGGCAGGCGCAGGACCTGTCCATGGGCACCGCGGTGCGAATGGGGCCGGGCTATTTCCCGATGCTCCTTTCGGGGCTTCTGGGCCTTCTTGGCATCATCGTGCTGGTGAATGGCCTGCGCTTTCCGGGCGAGATGCCTAGCGGCATCGCCTGGCGGGCCTTGTTCGTCCTGGTGGGCGTGGTGGTGTTCTTCGGCTTCGCGGTGCGGCCGCTCGGCTTCCTGCCCGCTCTCGGCATCACCGTCTTCGTCTCGGCGGCCGGCAGCCGGCTGTTCCGGCCGTTGACCGCGCTGCTCATCACCATCGCCATGGTGGTGTTCGCCTGGGTGGTCTTCATCAAGGGGCTGGGGCTGCCGCTGCCGCTCCTGGGTCCCTGGCTCGGCGGCTATTGAGGGGGCGGGCGCATGGAACTTCTCGACAACCTCGCCCTCGGCTTCTCGGTCGCGCTCAGCTTCCAGAACATCTTCTACTGCTTCGCGGGGGTGCTGCTCGGCACCCTGATCGGCGTGCTGCCGGGCCTCGGCCCCATCGCCACCATCGCCATGCTGCTGCCGATCACCTTCGGCCTGCCGCCGGTGTCGGCGCTGATCATGCTGGCCGGCATCTATTACGGCGCCCAGTATGGCGGCTCCACCACGGCCATCCTCATCAACCTGCCGGGTGAATCCTCATCCGTGGTGACCGCCATCGACGGCCACCAGATGGCCAAGCAGGGCCGCGCCGGGGCGGCGTTGGCCACCGCGGCGCTCGGCTCCTTCTTCGCCGGCACGGTCGCGACGTTCCTGCTGGCGGTGTTCTCGCCGCCGCTGGCCGAGCTCGCCCTGCAGTTCGGGCCGGCGGAATACTTCTCGCTGATGGTGCTGGGCCTCATCGCCTCGGTGACGCTGGCCTCCGGCTCGGTGGTGAAGGCGCTGGCGATGATCGTGCTCGGCCTGATGCTCGGCCTGTCCGGGCAGGACATCTATACCGGGGTGCCGCGCTTCACCTTCGATCTGCCGGAACTGGCGGACGGCCTCGACTTCGTCGCCCTGGCCATGGGCATGTTCGGCATCAGCGAGATCATCCGCAACCTCGAGGACGAGCACCAGCGCTTGCTCGTCGCGGCGAAGGTGAAGGGGCTGATGCTGACCAAGGAAGACTTCCGCAGCATCATCGGCCCGGTTCTGCGCGGGACGGGCATCGGCTCCATCCTCGGCATCCTGCCGGGCGGCGGGGCCATGCTGTCCTCGTTCGCGGCCTATTCCATCGAGAAGAAGATTTCCCGCACGCCGCAGCGGTTCGGCCGCGGCGCCATCGAGGGGGTGGCCGGGCCGGAGAGCGCCAACAATGCCGGCGCCCAGACCTCCTTCATCCCGATGCTGACCCTCGGCATCCCCTCCAACCCCGTGATGGCGCTGATGATCGGCGCCCTGATCATCCAGGGCATCACCCCCGGCCCCAACGTGGTCACCGACAAGCCAGACCTGTTCTGGGGCGTCATCGCCTCCATGTGGATCGGCAACTTCATGCTGGTGCTGCTGAACCTGCCGCTGATCGGCATCTGGGTTCGGCTGCTGACGGTGCCGTACCACGTCCTGTTTCCGGCCATCGTCGCGTTCTGCTGCATCGGCGTGTACAGCGTGAACAACAACAACTTCGACGTCTACGCCATGGCCTTCTTCGGCATCCTCGGCTACGTGCTGGTGAAGCTCGATTGCGAGCCGGCGCCGCTGCTGCTGGGCTTCGTGATCGGCCCGATGCTGGAGGAGCACCTGCGGCGGGCGATGCTGATCTCGCGCGGCGACCCGTCCGTCTTCCTCACCCGGCCGATCTCGGCGGTGCTTGTGCCTCTTGGCGCGGACCCCGCGGGGGGGGGCTGGCCCCCCCCGCCACGCCGGCCGAGCTCGCGGGCCTCGTCGCGGAGATCCTGCGCGACCCGACCACGCCGATGCGCGCGTCGACGCTCCCCATGGGCGCGCCCGTGGGCGGCAACCCCCAGCGCGGGAGCATCTCCCTGCGCGCGCTCTGCGCCCTGCTGCTGAAGCCCGGCGCGCATCTGCCAACCACGCCGCCGAAGAACATCAAGGCCGAAGACCAGGTCGATCTGAGCGACTCGGTCGCTCTGGCTTCGGCGGCCAACAAGTACCGCGATGAACAGGCCAAGCTGGGCGTCAATGTCAGCATCGCGGACGCAGAGAGCGCGAGCATGGCCACCGTGGCGCGCGTTGCTGCCGGAGTTCCGCTGCCGAACAGCGCCGTCGGCGCGCGCGCGGTGAGCGCGACGCAGGGAAT
>CALMSN010000023.1 GCA_937872325.1 uncultured Xanthobacter sp.
CCGGCGACACCCCGGCCTCCCGCCGGCAGAGGCAGCGGCGTGATCCGCCCCACATCCTGCTCACCACCCCCGAGCAGCTCTCGCTGCTGCTTGCCTCCAAGGATGCCGAATATCTCTTCAGCGGCCTCAGGCGCGTTGTGCTGGACGAGTTGCACGCCCTCGTCACCTCCAAGCGCGGCGACCTGCTGGCCCTCGCTCTGGCGCGGCTCAGGACCATCGCCCCCGGCCTCCAGGCGGTGGGCCTGTCCGCCACCGTGGCCGAGCCCGACGACCTGCGCCGCTGGCTGGTGCCGCAGGGCGGCGAGGCCCCGCTCGCCGATCTGGTGGTGGCCGCCGGCGGCGCCGCCCCCGACGTGCGGATGCTGGAGACCGGGGCCGACATGCCGTGGGCGAGCCACATGGCGGTCCATGCCATCCCCGACATCTATGCCCGCCTCGCGGCCAACCGGATGAGCCTCGTCTTCGTCAACACAAGGCGGCAGGCGGAGCTGCTGTTCCAGGAATTGTGGCGCATCAACGATGCCGACCTGCCCATCGCCCTGCACCACGGCTCGCTGGCGGTGGACCAGCGCCGGCGGGTGGAGGCGGCCATGGCGGCGGGACGGCTGAAGGCGGTGGTCGCCACCTCCTCCCTTGACCTCGGCATCGACTGGGGCGACGTGGACCTCGTCATCAATGTGGGCGCGCCCAAGGGATCGTCTCGGCTGATGCAGCGCATCGGCCGGGCCAACCACCGGCTCGACGAGCCCTCCCGCGCCGTCCTGGTGCCGGCCAACCGGTTCGAGGTGCTGGAATGCCGGGCGGCGCTGGAGGCGGTGGCCGCCGGCGCCCAGGATACCCCGCCCGAGCGCACCGGGGCGCTGGACGTGCTGGCCCAGCACATCCTCGGCATGGCCTGCGCCGCCCCGTTCGACGCCGATGCCCTTTATGCCGAGGTGCGCGCCGCCGCCCCCTACCGGGCGCTGAGCCGGGCCGATTTCGACGCCGCCCTCGATTTCGTGGCCACCGGCGGCTACGCGCTGCGGGCGTATGAGCGCTACGCCAAGATCCGCCGCACCAAGGACGGCCTGTGGCGGGTGGCCAACCCCATGGTGGCCCAGGCCTACCGGCTGAACATCGGCACCATCGTCGAGGCGACGCTGCTGAAAGTGCGCCTCGTCTCGGCCCGCGGCGCCGCCAAGGGCGGGGTGGCGGGGCGGGTGCGCTTCGGAGGCCGCATCCTCGGCGAGGTGGAGGAATACTTCATCGAGACCCTGGTGCCGGGCGACACCTTCGTGTTCGCCGGCGAGGTGCTGCGCTACGAGGCGCTGGTGGAGGAGGAGGTCTACGTCTCCCGCGCCACCGCCGCCGAACCCAAGGTCCCGGCCTATGCGGGCGGCAAGTTCCCGCTCTCCACCTTCCTCGCCGCCGGGGTGCGGGCGCTGCTCGCCGCGCCCGAGCGCTGGGCGCTGCTGCCCGGGCAGGTGCGCGAGTGGCTGGAACTGCAGCGCCGCGCCTCCCGCCTGCCCGGCCGCGACGACCTGCTGGTGGAAACCTTCGCCCAGGGCGCGCGCAACTACCTCGTCACCTACCCGTTCGAGGGCCGGCTCGCCCACCAGACCCTCGGCATGCTGCTGACCCGCCGGCTGGAGCGGGCGCGGCTGCGGCCGCTCGGCTTCGTCGCCAACGACTATGCCCTCGCCATCTACGGCCTCGGCGACATGAGCCTTGCCATCAAGCAGCGCCGGCTCTCGCTCGCCGACCTGTTCGACGAGGACATGCTGGGCGACGACCTCGAGGCCTGGCTCGACGAGAGCGCGCTGATGAAGCGCACCTTCCGCACCTGCGCGGTGATCGCCGGGCTGATCGAGCGCCGCTTCCCCGGCAAGGAGAAGACCTCGCGGCAGGTCACCGTCTCCACCGACCTTATCTACGACGTGTTGCGCCGCCACCAGCCGGATCACCTGCTGCTGCGGGCGGCCCGCGCCGATGCCGCCACCGGCCTTCTCGACGTGAAGCGGCTCGCCGACATGCTGGCCCGCATCAAGGGCCGCATCGTCCACCAGCCCCTCGACCGGGTGTCGCCGCTGGCGGTGCCGGTGCTTCTGGAGATCGGCAAGGAGAGCGTCGGCGGCGAGGCCAGCGAAAGCCTGCTGGCGGAGGCAGAAGCCGAACTGATCCGCGCCGCCACCGGCTGATACCATCATCCCGGTCTTCCACCGGTGCCGCTTGGGTCATGCTTCATCGCCCTGCCGGCTTGACCCGAAACCCGCGAGTTCCGCTCGCAGGCCCTGGCTTCATGCCATGGGTCCCGGCCTGCAGAGGATGAGGCACGGGTCCCGCTCTATCGCCGCGCGGGCTTTGGGAAAAGCGGCGAGCCCCGTTCGCGGACCTTTGGCTTCAGTCCATCCGCCCCGGCCTGCGGACGGCCCAACGCGACTGCGCTCCATGGCTGCGGGGCTTGGCGGGAACCCGTGAATCGCGCGCGCTTGCCTTTGGTTCATGCCATCGGCCTCGACCTGCGAATAGTGCGGCCCGGGTCACGCTCCATCACAATGCCAGCTTGAGGAAAAAATCCACAAGCCCCGCTCGCGGACTTTTGGTTTCACTCCATCCGCCCCGGCCTACGGTCGTAGCCGCGCCGGCTGGCGCGACACCGGTGAATCGCGCGCCTGCCATTGGCTTCCCACCATCAGCCGCCAGCCGGTGCGCGGCGGCGGCTCGAGCGAAAACCCACGAGGTGCGCTCACCCGTCCGCGGCAGCAGCCGCGCCGCTCGGCGACGATCCGCCGCGCCGGCCTAAGCCGCCGCGGATGCACGCCGCCGCACGGAAACCGGCGGAGCGGGGAAACAAAGTGACGACGGTGCCTTGATCGGACCGCCTCCAGTTTCCATTATGGCAATGGAGCGTGCGATGCGCCGGCGGGAAACCGCGCGGCGGTTGCGTGCGGGCAGCAGTTCGCCCTCCAAATCCCGGACGGAGCCGGACCCATCGCGCCCACAGGATCGCGGCAAGCGATCTCCTGGGACCCGGCGTCCGGACCCGGCCCGAAGCCCGCCGCTCGGCGGGTGGGCGTATCGAAGGCAAGCGGTCCCGGCAGCCCCGGCGGCCGTCCCACGAGAGGAGGCGAGACGCGAACGGCATGTCCGACGGGATGCTCCTTGTCCTTCTGCTCAGCCTCCCGTTCGCCGGCAGCGTCTTCGCCGGGTTCCTGCCCACCCACGCGCGCAATGCCGCGGTGGCGCTGGCCGGCGGCATCGCGGTGGCCACCACCGCCCTCACCGTGCTGCTCTACAAGGCGACGGTGAACGGCGGCTACGCTCGCACCAACTTCGCCTGGATCCCCTCGCTCGGCCTCGATTTCACCATCCGCATCGACGGCATCGCCTGGCTGTTCTGCCTGCTTATCTGCGGCATCGGCGCGCTGATCGTGCTTTATGCCCGCTACTACATGTCGGCGGAAGATCCGGTTCCGCGCTTCTTTTCGTTCCTGCTCGCGTTCATGGGCTCGATGCTGGGCATCGTCCTGTCCGGGAACCTGATCCAGCTCGTCTTCTTCTGGGAGCTGACGATCCTGTTCTCGTTCCTGCTGATCGGCTACTGGCACCACAACGCCCCGGCGCGAGACGGCGCCCGCATGGCGCTCACCGTCACCGGGGCGGGCGGGCTGTGCCTGTTCGCGGGCATGCTGCTGCTCGGCCGCATCGTCGGCTCCTACGAGCTGGACCGGGTGCTGGCGGCGGGCGACGCCATCCGCCAGAGCCCGCTCTACCTGCCGGCGCTGATCCTCATCCTCATCGGCGCCTTCACCAAGAGCGCGCAGTTCCCGTTCCACTTCTGGCTGCCGCAGGCGATGGCGGCCCCGACCCCGGTCTCCGCCTTCCTGCACTCCACCACCATGGTGAAGGCCGGCGTGTTCCTGCTCGCCCGGCTGTGGCCGGTGATGGCCGGCACCGATGCCTGGTTCTACCTGATGGTGCCGGTGGGCCTGACGACCCTGGTGCTGGGCGCCTTCTTCGCCATCTTCCAGCAGGACATGAAGGGCCTGCTGGCCTATTCCACCATCTCCAATCTCGGCCTCACCACGCTCTTGCTCGGGCTCGGCAGCCCGCTGGCGGCGGTGGCGGCCACCTTCCACATCCTCAACCACGCCATCTTCAAGGCCTCGCTGTTCATGGCGGCGGGCATCATCGACCACGAGACAGGCACCCGCGACCTCAGGCGCCTGTCCGGCCTCATCCGCTACATGCCGATCACCGGCTCGCTGGCCATGATCTCCGCCGCGGCCATGGCCGGGGTGCCGCTGCTCAACGGCTTCGTCTCCAAGGAGATGTTCTTCGCCGAGGCGGTGGCCACCCATACCGGCTCGCTGCTGGACGATTCGCTGCCCTATTTCGCGACGCTCGCCGGCATCTTCTCTGTGGCCTACTCGATCCGCTTCATCGCCGGATCCTTCTTCGGCCCGCCGCCCACCGACCTGCCGCGCACCCCGCACGAGCCGCCCCAATGGATGCGGCGGCCGGTGGAGATCCTCGCCGTCACCTGCCTCGTCATCGGCGTCGTGCCGGGCCCCACGGTCGGCTGGCTCCTGGCCGATGCCGCCCGCGCCGTGGTCGGCCACGAGCTGCCTTATTACAGCCTCGCCGTCTGGCACGGCTTCAACACGCCGCTGGTGATGAGCTTCATCGCCCTGATCGGCGGCGTGCTGCTCTACCTCGCGCTGCGCCGCCACCTCGCCTCCGGGGTCGAGGGGGCGCCGCTGATGCACGACGTCGACAGCCGGCGGGTGTTCGAGAACGTCATGCTGACGCTGTCCTGGAAATGGGCGCGCTCGCTGCAGCTGATCATCGAGACCCGCAGGCTGCAGCCGCAGATGCGGCTTCTGCTGCTCGCCGCCTTCCTCGCCGGCCTGGTCCCGCTGGTGGAGCTCGGCATCGCCGGCGCCGGGCCGGTGCCGGTGACGCCGGCCGACCCTATCTTCCTCACGATCTGGATCATCGGCCTCGCCTGCGCCCTGGGGGCGGCGCACCAGGCCAAGTTCCACCGCCTCGCCGCGCTGGTGCTGATGGGCGGGGCGGGGCTCGTCACCTGCGTCACCTTCCTGTGGTTCTCGGCGCCGGACCTCGCCCTCACCCAGTTGCTGGTGGAGATCGTCACCACCGTGCTGATCCTGCTCGGCCTGCGCTGGCTGCCGAAGCGGATCGAGCCGCTGGATCCCCCGCCCCCGCCGCCGGCCGCGGTGTTCCGGCGCTACCGCGACCTCGCCCTGTCGATCGCGGTGGGCACCGGCCTGTCGCTCTTCGCCTATGCGGTGATGACCCGGCCGCTGCCGGACACCGTCTCCCGCTTCTTCGTCGAGCGGGCCTATGTGGAGGGCGGCGGCACCAACATCGTCAACGTGATCCTGGTCGATTTCCGCGGCTTCGACACGCTGGGCGAGATCACCGTGCTGTGCATCGTCGCGCTGACCCTGTTCGCCATGCTGCGCCGCTTCCGTCCCGCCTCCGAAAGCGTCGATGCCCCCGAGCAGCAGCAGATCCAGAACGCCTATGACGAGGCGACACCGGACCGCACCATCGGCGACACCGTTGCCGGCTACCTGTTCATTCCCCGTCTCGTCACCCAGTGGCTGTTCCCGGTGATCGCGGTTCTGGCGGTCTACATCTTCATGCGCGGGCACGATCTGCCGGGCGGCGGGTTCGCCGCCGGCATCGCCATGTCGATCGCCTTCGTGCTGCAATACATGGGCTCGGGCGTGCGCCGCACCGAGCAGGCGATCCGGGTGCTGCCGCTGGTGTGGATGGGCCTCGGCCTGCTTATCGCCGCCGGCACCGGCGCCGCCGCCCTGGTGCTGGGCTATCCCTTCCTCACCACCCATTCGCGCTATGCGAGCCTGCCTGTCATCGGCGAGATGCCGCTGGCCAGCGCGCTCATCTTCGACCTCGGCGTGTTCGCGCTGGTGGTGGGGGCGACGCTGCTGATGCTGATCGCCCTCGGCCACCTGTCGCTGCGCGGCGCCCGCAAGAGCGAGGAGGCGTGATGGAATTCCTCCTCGCCATCGGCATCGGCGTGTTCGCCGGCTCGGGCGTGTGGCTGCTGCTGCGGCCGCGGACCTATCAGGTGATCATCGGCCTCTCGCTGGTCTCCTATGCGGTCAACCTGTTCATCTTCGGCATGGGCCGGCTGCGCTCTGGGGCCGCCCCGATCCTGGAGAAGGGCGAAGTGGGCGATCCGGCCCGGTTCGCCGATCCGATGCCGCAGGCGCTGGTGCTCACCGCCATCGTCATCGGCTTCGCCATGACCGCCTTGTTCCTGGTGGTGATCCTGGCGGCGCGCGGGCGGACCGGCAGCGACCATGTCGACGGCCTGGGGGAATGAGCATGGCCGCCCTCTTCGATCATCTTCGCGATCACCTGCCGGTCCTGCCCATCCTGCTGCCGCTGGTCGCCGGCGCGCTGATGCTGGTGTTCGACGAGCGCCGGCGGATGCTGAAGATCGTGCTCAGCCTGATCACCCTCGCCGCCCTCCTGTGGGTGGCCGGGGCGCTGCTCGCCTCCGCCCTGGCGCCGGAGCCGGGGCAGCGGGAGGCGATCCACGTCTACCGCCTGGGCAACTGGCCGGCGCCGTTCGGCATCGTGCTGGTGGTGGACCGGCTCTCCGCCCTGATGCTGGCGCTGGCGGCGGTGCTCGGCACGGCGAGCTTCATCTTCTCGCTCGCCCGCTGGCACAAGGCGGGGCCGCGCTACTATACCCTGTTCCTGTTCCTGCTGATGGGCCTCAACGGCGCCTTCCTCACCGGCGACCTGTTCAACCTGTTCGTCTTCTTCGAGGTGATGCTCGCCGCCTCCTACGGCCTGGTTCTGCACGGCTCGGGCACCGCGCGGATCAAGGCCGGGCTGCACTACATCCCCATCAACCTCGTCGCCTCCTCCTTCTTCCTGGTGGGGGTGAGCCTGATCTACGGCGTCACCGGCACCCTCAACATGGCCGACCTCGCGGAGCGGATCCCGCAGGTGAGCGCCGCCGACCGCACCCTGCTGGAGGCCGGCGCCGGCATCCTGGGCATCGCCTTCCTGGTGAAGGCCGCCATGTGGCCGCTCAACTTCTGGCTGCCCACCACCTATGCGGCGGCCAGCGCCCCGGTGGCGGCGATGTTCGCCATCATGACCAAGGTCGGGGTCTACGTACTGCTGCGCCTGTCGCTGCTGCTGTTCGGCGGCATGGCGGGGGCCTCGGCCGGGTTCGGCACCGACGTGCTGTTCTATGGCGGGCTCGCCACCGTGGCGGTGGGGCTGACCGGGGTGCTGGCCTCCCAGTCCATGCCGCGGCTCGCCGGCTACAGCGTGCTGGTCTCCTCCGGCACCCTGCTGGCGGCGGTGGGCACGCAGAATCCCAGCCTCATCTCCGGGGCGCTGTTCTACCTCGTCTCCTCCACCCTTTCGGTCGCCGCCTTCTTCCTGCTGATCGAGGTGATCGAGCGCGGCCGCATCGCCGGCGCCGACGTGCTCGCCGTGTCCATGGAGTTCTTCGGCGACATGGAGGAGGAGGCCGACCCGGTGAAGGAGGAGGTGGGCGTCGCCCTGCCGCTCACCATCGCGGTGCTGGGCTGCGGCTTCATCGCCTGCACCGCGCTGCTGGCCGGGCTCCCGCCCTTGTCCGGCTTCATCGGCAAGTTCGCCCTCCTCTCGGCGCTGATGGACGGCGCCGGGGTGCGCTCGGCGGCGACCTGGGTGTTCGTGGGCTTGCTGTCGCTGTCCGGCTTCGCCACCCTCATCGCCATGACCCGCACCGGCATCAACACCTTCTGGGTGCCCATGGAGGCCATGCTGCCGAAGGTGCGGCGGGTGGAGTTCGCGGCCATCACCGTGCTGCTGGGGCTGTGCGCCGGCCTCACCGTGTTCGCCGGGCCGGCCATGGCCTACATGGATGCCACCGCCCGGATGCTGAACCGCCCCTCGGCCTATATCGAGGAGGTGCTGGCGGTCGCCCGCGCCGGGCTGCCCGCGCCCGGCGCCAACCGGGAGGGCGGACATTGAGCCTCCTCGGCCGGATCTTCCCCTATCCGCGGCTGTTCGTGGCGCTGCTGGCGATGTGGCTGCTGCTGAACCGCAGCGCCTCGCCGGGGCAGATCATCCTCGGCGCGATCATCGCCTATGTGGCGAGCTGGACCATGGCCGCCTTCCAGCCCCCTCCGGTACGGGTGCGCCGGCCGTTGGCGGTGCTGAAGCTGGGCTGGCGGGTGCTGGCCGACATCTTCCGCTCCAACTATGCGGTGGCGCGGATCATCCTGTTCAGCCGCAACCCGGGCTTCACCTCGGGCTTCATGACCATCCCCCTGGAGATGAAGGACCAGTACGGGCTGGCGACGCTGTCCATCATCCTCGCCGCCACCCCCGGGACGCTTTGGATCGACTACGATCCGGCCAAGGGCGACCTGCTCCTGCACGTGCTCGACCTGGTGGACGAGAGCCACTGGACCGAGCTGGTGAAGCATCGCTACGAGACCCTGCTGATGGAGATCTTCGAATGACCCCGGCGGACGCCGCTTCCGGGCTCGGGGCATCGGTGCCGTGGGCGACGGCGGTGCTGGCCTGGTCCATCACCATCGCCCAGGTGCTGCTGGCGCTGGCCATGGCCTGCGCCGTGCTGCGCATGCTGCAGGGGCCGCGGGCGCAGGACCGGGTGCTGGGCCTCGACACCTTCTACGTCAACACCATGCTGCTGCTGCTCACCTTCGGGCTCAGGACCGGCAGCGACATCTATTTCGAGGCGGCGCTGGTGATTTCGCTGCTCGGCTTCGTCGGCTCGGTGGCCTTCGCCAAGTTCCTGATGCGCGGGGAGGTCATCGAATGATGATGAATGCGCCGGATTTGCCGGGCTGGGCAGCCCTGGCGGTGTCCTTCTTCCTGATGGCGGGGGCGATCATCACCTTCATCGGCTCGGTGGGCCTGTGGCGGCTCGAAAGCTTCTATGCCCGGGTGCACGCGCCGACCCTCGGGGCGACGCTGGGCACCGGCGGCGTGCTGATCGCGTCGATGATCTGCTTCAGCGTGCTTCAGACCCGTCCGGTGCTGCACGAGGTGCTGATCGCGGTCTTCCTCACCGTCACCACGCCGGTGACGCTGATGCTGCTGGCCCGCGCCGCCCTGCATCGCGACCGGGTGGAGGCCAGCCCCGACGTGCCCGGCCCCCGGCTGCCCTGGGAACGCAAGAGACGGCAACGCCAGTGACGGCAACCCGAGCGACGGTAACGCCATCCGCGCCCGGCCTTGACCGGCGCGCGCGGCGGCTCGGATCGAGCATCCGAGACATGTGATCAAAGGCGCGTGAGCAGCGGGGATAACGGTCTGCGCAAGCTGAAGCACGGCCGGACCGGCCGCTTGATCGCCCGTTGTCCCGACGTCCGCGACGCCGACGCGCTCAGTCGCCCTCGCCCGGCTCCGGGGACAGCATCGGCTCCTTGCCGGGCTTGCCGTCCCATTCCTTGGCGTCCGGCGGCGGATCGCGACGGGTGGTCAGGTTCGGCCACACCTTGGCGTAATCGGCGTTGATGCCGAGCCATTTCTCGATGCCGGGCTCGGAATCCGGTTTGATCGCCTCGGCCGGGCACTCGGGCTCGCAGACGCCGCAGTCGATGCACTCGTCGGGATGGATGACGAGCATGTTCACGCCCTCGTAGAAACAGTCCACCGGGCACACGGACACGCAATCCGTATACTTGCAGAGGATGCAGTTCTCGGTGACGACGTAGGTCATGGACTTCCCTTTCGCCGGCTGCCCGGCATCCGTCCGCCGACACCCGGCCGAAACGGATTTATACATTGCAGCAGCGGCTTTTCTGCCGGGATTGCCTCCAATCCGGGCAAATGGCCTCTAGCGCACCGCTGCCCTCCATGCAAGGCGGCGCGATTGGTCGCGGTCGCGGCCGCGACCTTTGGCGTCAGGCGTCGGGCCCGGAATCGTCCACCTCGGCCACCAGCTCCGCCACCGAGGCGGCGTCGCCCCGACGCCCGGCAAAGCCGAGCACCCGCAGCAGCCGCACCTGGTGCGGCAGGGCCACGGTGAGCATCTGGCCCGGCCGGATCATCTGCGACGGCGCGGTCACCCGCGCCCCCTCCACCCGCACATGGCCGGCGCGGATGAGTGCCGCAGCGTCGGGCCGCGTGCGCACCCCCCGCGCATGCCACAAAACGAGGTCGAGCCTCTGGCGGGCGAGCGGCGCGTCGGCCACCGCTCAGCCGCCCTTCTTCTCCGACTCCATCCGCGCCTTCAGCGCGGCGAGGGCAGCGAAGGGGCTGTCGGGATCGGCCGGCTTCTCGCGCCGACGCTCCTGGTGCGCGGGGCGGTGCTCCGGCTTCGGGGACCGCGCCGCATCGCCCTCGCGGGGGATGCGGAACTGCGGCCGCTCGCTGCGCGGGGGACGCGGCGCGCGGGCCCCCTCGGACTGGGCCTCCCCGCCGTGCGACTCGCGCGGCCCCGAGGCCGCCGCGCCGCCTTCCGCACCGCCGTGGTGACGACGCTGCTGGCCGGGACGGCCATCGCGCCGGTCGCCATCGCGGCGCTGGCCGTCCTTGCGATCGCCGAAATGCTGGCCGCCCTGCGAGGGACGCTCGCGGCGCGGCGCGCCCGGCGGCCGGCCTGGACGCCACACTTCGATCAGCTCCGGGGCCGCCGGCTCGCCAGGCGCCGCCTCCGGTGCCGCGTGGGCGGCGGCCTGAACCGCGGCGTCCGGCACCGCGTCGGACGCGTCCTCGGCCGCCGGATCGACACTGGCCTCGAGCGTCTCGTGAGGCGCCTCTTCGATAGTCTCGTGGGCCGCGTCCGCGGCTGCCTCCCGGACATCCTCCGGGAGAGCGTCCGCCGCCGGCGGCTCATGGGTCTCAGCAACGGTATCGGCGGGCGCGGGCTCCAGCGCCACGGCTTCCGCCTCCTCGACCGCTGCAGCCGCTTCCGGCGCCGCGACGGCGTCGACCGGCAGGGCGACGGCGTCGGCGTCGGCCGGCGCGGCATCGCTCTCCACCGGCGCGCCCTCCGGCTCCCCGGCGACGGGGGTGTCGAACAGGAGGTCGGCCTCGATGGCGCCCTCCGGCACCGGCGCCAGGGCGGGCACCTCGGCCGGCGTTACCACCGCGGCGGCGGGGACCTCGGCCTCCGGCGGCGGCGGGCGATGCTCCATGCGGTAGCCGAGCGACTTCAGGATGGAGGCGAAATCCTCCCCCGAGCAGCCGGCCAGCGAGGTCATGCCGACGGTGACGGTGAAGCCGCGCCCGTCCAGCGCGCCCGCCGGCTTCGGACCGGGGGAGTTGGGCCGCCAGGCCAGCGCCGGACGGATCAGGTCGGCCAGCCGCTCCAGGATGTCCACCCGCACCGCCCGCTCGCCGCAGACGCGGAAGCCAACGGCCCGGTAGAGCCCCTTCTGGATCTCGTGATCCACCGGGATCGAGGTCCGGCCGGAGGCGGCGAGGTGCGGCAGGTCGTCGAGGCCCTTCTGGGCGAGGCCGCCATGCTTGAGGGCGTAGAGCTCGGCCGCGAGCGCGCGGGGCGCCGGCTTCAGCAGGCCGGGCAGGTAGATGTGGTAGGCGCCGAATCGCACCCCGTGGCCGCGCATGGCGGCACGCGCGGTCTGGTCGAGGGCCTTCATCTCCTCCGCCACCTTGGCGCGGTCCAGCACGCCGAGGGCCTCGACGATCTGGAAGGCGATGCCGCGGGCGATCCCGGTGAGGTCCTCGGCGGCGGTCAGCTTGTTCAGCGGGCCGAGCAGCTTCTCGACGTGCGCGGCGAGCCAGAGCGCGAGGCGCGCCTCCACCTGCTCGCGGGCCGGACCGGACAGGTGCTCGTCGGCGACGATCTTGAAGCGGGGCTTCAGCACCTCGTCGCCGGGGATGAGCTTGGCCACCGCCTCGCCGGTCCAGCGGATGGTGCCGTCATTGGTGAGCACGAAGGCTTCGTCCACGGCCTGCGCGAGGCGCTGGGCGCGCTGCTCGATCTCCCCGGCCAGCGCCTTCTGGGCTGCGGCGCGCAGGGCTTTTGCCTCCTCGCCGCCGGCGGTGGGGTCGGGCGCGAACTGGAACCCGTGGAGGTGGCCGATGACATGGCCCTCGACGGTCACGTCGCCGGTCTTGCTGATTTCAGTCTCGAGCATCGTGTTCTCTCGCAGGCGCCGTATGAGCACGCTGGTCCGCCGATCCACGAAACGCTGAGCCAGCCTTTCGTGCAACGCATCGGACAGCTTGTCCTCGACGCCTCTCGCAACGCCTTGCCAGTGCCGCGGGTCACTGAGCCAATCCGGCCGGTTGGCCACGTAGGTGAGGGTTCTCACCTGCGCGATCCGGCTCGACAACGTGTCGATGTCGCCTTCTGCGCGATCGGTCAAGGCGATTTGACGTTGAAACCACGCTTCCGGGATCCGTCCGCCCTGTCCGACGTGCCCGAAAAGGGTCGCCACCAGCTCCGCATGGGCCCCCGGCGACACCTTGCGGTAGTCCGGAACCTGGCACACTTCCCACAGCCGCTCGACCTCGTCCGGGGCCGGGGTGCGCCCCGTCACCGCCATGTCCCGGCTCATGATTTCAAGCACCGCCACGTCGTCGGCGGTGGGCGCGCGGGTCAGCCCGTCCTCACGCGGGGGAAGGGCGAGGCTGGCCAGCAGCGCCGCCGGCGAGGCGAAGTCGGGCACCGCGTTGCGCCATTGCAACACCTTGGCGGTGTCGAAGGCATGGGCCTCCAGCCGCTCCACCAGCTCGCCCTCGAACGGCGGGCAGCGCCCGGTGGTGCCGAACGTGCCGTCGCGCAGCGCCCGCCCGGCCCGGCCGGCGATCTGCGCCATCTCGCCAGGGTTCAGCCGACGGAACTGCCAGCCGTCGAACTTGCGGTCGGAGGCGAAGGCGACGTGGTCGACATCGAGGTTGAGGCCCATGCCGATGGCGTCGGTGGCGACCAGATAGTCGACGTCGCCGGACTGGTAGAGCGCCACCTGGGCGTTGCGCGTGCGCGGGGAAAGCGCGCCCAGCACCACCGCCGCCCCGCCCTGCTGGCGGCGGATCAGCTCGGCGATGGCATAGACCTCGCCGGCCGAGAAGGCGACTATGGCCGAGCGCCGCGGCAAGCGGGTGAGTTTCTTGGACCCCGCATAGGCAAGATGCGACAGGCGCGGCCGCGTCACCACGGACACGCCCTTGAGCAGCTTCTGCAGGATGCCCTGCATGGTGGCGGCGCCCAGCAGCAGCGTCTCCTGACGCCCGCGCAGGTGGAGGATGCGGTCGGTGAAGATGTGGCCGCGCTCCAGGTCGCCGGCAAGCTGCACCTCGTCGATGGCCACGAAGGCGGCATCCGTCTCGCGCGGCAGCGCCTCCACGGTGCAGACCGAGTAGCGCGCGCCGGCGGGCTGGATCTTCTCCTCGCCGGTGACGAGCGCCACCTTGGCCGCGCCCACCTTCTCGCACAGCCGCCCGTACACCTCGCGCGCCAAAAGGCGCAACGGCAGGCCGATCAGCCCGCTTTCGTGCGCCACCATGCGCTCGATCGCCAGATGGGTCTTGCCGGTGTTGGTGGGACCGAGCACGGCCGTCACGTCGCGCCCGGACAGGATCAGCGGCTGGTTCGTCTTCGGCTGGAAATTCATCGGCCGGAAAAAGCCTTTCGCGCCCGCAGTCGTCCGGGCGATCGTCTCGATCGTTCCGCGACACATAGGCATTCGCAGGCCCGAACGAAAGCACAATGTTCACGAAGTCCGCCGCCTCCCTTAACGGCTGGAACGAGTCTGGAACGAATCGGAGACGAATCACTGACTCGTCGCGATTCATGGTTCGTTCACGGCTAGATATGGATGGTTTTTCACCCTCCCGCACCACATGCTGAATCCGTCGCGGCGCTTTTTGACCAGCAGCGGCAGGCGCCGTTAACCTTTTGCCGCAACGGGGCCGAAGCAGGTATGGCGTTGCCGTAGGACATGGCGGCAAGCCGCTGAAAAACCTTCTATTTCTTAACGCGAATTAACGCCTTGGGCCGCCATGGCCGCATCTGGCGTTAACGATCCGGCCAAAGCCGGAACGAATCG
>CALMSN010000024.1 GCA_937872325.1 uncultured Xanthobacter sp.
TACCAGGTCTCGCCCAGGTCCGGCATGGCGCCGGCCATGATGGTGTTGACGCCGATGGGATAGGCGATGGCGCCGTTTTCCGTGGCGTGCGATGGCGCGGCAGCGATCAGCGCGGCGAAGGTGGCGCAGGCGCCAAGAAGCCTCCTCGACATGGACTTGCGATCTCCCTGGATCTCGTTGTTATGATTTGGTTTTTGAAGAGCGGGCTCAGGCGGCCGGCGTCGGCATGCCGTCCGGCGTTGCGCGGGCGACGAGGCCGGGCGCGGTTTCCTTCAGGGCGAGGCAGACCAGCAGGCCCACCAGCACGGCGCCGGCTGCCAGATAGAGGATCGAAACGATGCCGAACTGATGCGCTACCGTGCCGGCAATGATGGGCGCGATGCCGCCCCCGAAGATTTCCCCGGTGCCGACCACAATGCCCGATGCGGTGGCCATCAAGGTGGCCGGCACCGCCTCCACCGTCAGCGGGCCCACCGTGAGGCAGATGAGGGCGAAGTTGAAGAAGCAGGTGCCGAACAGGGCGAAGAAGAGCCAGCCCGGGGCGGCTGAAATATTCATCAGCAGGACAAGGAAGGCGAGGTTTCCCAGCGCCGATACGATCATCACCGGCTTGCGGCCGAGGCGGTCGGACAGCCAGGGCATGAGCACGGTGCCGAGCGCGGCGCCAAAGCCGATGCCCGACACCACGAACCCCATGGACGGCACATCCAGCCCGATATGGTCGGTGAGGTAGTTGGGCATCAGAGCGCTGGTGACGATGAGGCAGGTGAGCCAGCACAGCATGCCGAGCATGTTCAGCGGCACGTTGCGATACTTGAACACATCGCTCCAGCGGTGGGCGGATGCATCGTGGGTGGCGGTATGGAGGGCCGAAATCTTCGGCGGCACATCCCGCAGCACCCGGTAGGCGAGGAACGCCACCAGCAATCCCGGCGCCGACACGAGCAGGAAGATCCAGCGCCAGTCAACGATCTGCAGGAGCTGGGTGACGAGAATGGGGGTGAGGCCGAGGCCCAGCAGCGGCAGGGTCGCCTGCTGAATTCCCAGGTTCAGCCCGTGGCGCGAGGGATCCGACGCCTCCAGGGTGGCGGTGATGCTGGCAGGCGTGAATGCGCCCTCCGAAAACCCCATGAGCGCGCGGAACACGACCAGCCCGCCCACCCCGCTTGCAAGCCCGCTGGCGCCGGCCAGCAGCGAGAACAGGATCAGCGAGCCGATGATGACCTTCCGGCGACCGATGCGATCGGCGAGGTTGCCCATAAACATCGCCGCGATGCCCCAGGCAATGGCAAGGCTGCCCGCGATGTGGCCAAGATCCTGGTAGGTGAGATCAAGATCCTTCATCATGGCCGGAAACATCGGCATGATCATGAAGCGATCGACTCCGACGATCCCGAAGCCCAGGGAAAGCAGCGCCACTGCCTTCCACTCATAGTTCCGACCCTGGTACGGGTTGGCCATGGCTTTCCGTCCCCCTTATATCTTTGTTTGCCCCGGGCGGCGAAGCGGTGAGCGTGACCGGCTTCCTGCCGGCGCCACACCCGCCGCGAGCATGCGCTTCGCCGCTCTGGCGGATCGATATTGAACATGAAAATCAATGAGTCAATAAAAAATCAATTTTATAACACAAGCGACGTCGGGGCGGTGCGAAGTGAGCTGTCCCCGCCTCGCCGCAGAGGGCAGTGCCGCCGTCCAGCAACGCCAGCCCACTCGCCAACATGGTATTGATTTATTTTGATAAAATTGATTATATCGGGGTGTTGCCACCGTTGAAGAGGATGATGATGACGCAGCCGGCGCAGCAGGGTTCCACGAGCCTTGCCGAAGAAGTCTATGCGACGTTGCGCGCGGACATCCTGTCTTGCCGGCTGTCGCCCGGCATGAAGCTGAAGATTTCGGAGTTTGCCGAGCACTTCTCCACGGGCCTTGCGGCCGTGCGTGAGGCGCTGTCACGGCTGAGCGCCGAAGGGCTCGTCACGGCCGAGCCGCAGAAGGGGTTTCGGGTGGCGCCGGTGTCGGCGGACGATCTTGTCGATCTCACCAAGGCGCGGGTGCATGTGGAAGAGGAGTGCGTGCGCCGGTCGGTGACGCTCGGCTCGCTGCAATGGGAGGGCGAGCTGGCGGCGGCGTTCCACCAGCTCGATCGCACGCCGCTTCTGGATCCGGACGGGCAGCGGGTCAGCGACGAGTGGGAACGGCTGCACCAGAAATTTCATGAGGCGGTGGCGTCGGCCAGCGATTCCCAGTGGCTCCTGCGGATCCGGCGGCTGCTGTCGGAACATGCGGAGCGCTATCGGCGGCTCTCCGGGCCCATCGATCGCTTCACCCGCGATGTGGCCATGGAGCACCGCGCCCTATTCGAGGCCGCCATGGCCCGCGACCCGGACGCCGCTGCCAGGCTGATCGTCGCCCATCTGAATGAGACGACCCGCATCCTCCTGGAGGCCGAGGGCGGCCGTGCCGAAGACGCCGGGGAGCCGAAGGCGGCCCGCCGCCCTGCTCGCAAGGCGCCGTCTCCCGGCAGCCGCGTCCGCCGGACGGCCGACGCACGGTGATGGGCTGATCCGGGCGGGCGCCCGCGCCGTGCCTTGCAGACCGGCGCGCGGCCGAAGAGTGGCGGTCGAAACCGATGTTCGGATGGTGACCGCGCCTCTGGCCGGCTCGCTCAGCCTGCTGGCTCGGCGTCGGCTTGCCGTGATGGGTGGGCCGACTGAAACGCAGGGTGCCGGGCCGCCATGGCATCGACGCGGCGGATGCGGGGGTAGGCGTCAAGGGGCACATTGAACCTGCGGGCCGAAAAGACCTGGGGGATCAGGTAGATGTCGGCAATGGAGGGCGTGAGTCCGAAGCAGAAGCCCTCCTCGCCGATAAGGTCTTCAACCGCATCGAAACCCGCCCTGATCCAATGGGCGATCCACGCCGACACCGCATCCTCGTTCGTGCCCAGGACGTGGCGAAGATAGTTGAGCGCCGAGATGTTGTTGAGCGGATGGACATCGCACCCGATGATCGCCGCCACCGCGCGCACCTTCGCTCGTTCGGCCGCCGCTTGCGGCAGGAGGGCGGGCATCGGGTGACTGTCTTCGAGATACTCGATGATGGCCGGGGATTGCAGCAATGCGGTTCCGTCGTCGAGCACCAGGGTGGGCACCCGGCCCTGCGGGTTCAGCAACCGGTAGGCAGGCGCGTTCTGCTCGCCGCCATTGCGGGCGAGATGCACCGGAACCTGAACGCAGGGAATGCCCTTGAGCGCGAGGGCGATGCGCACCCGGTAAGACGATGTGGACCGGAAATAGGTGTAGAGCCGCATGCTCTGCCTCCTCATCTGGCGCCGGACGGGACTTGCCGCCCGGCGCCGAAGACCGGGCGGCAAGCGTGCCTATGGCTTCATCACCACGCGTTTTTCCGGGTGGGATCGAAGTGCTTCTGCAGGCTCGCCCAGCAGTCGATATAGTCCTGCTGGAGCTGCGGCACGCCGGCGGCATAGGCGGGGACGCCCTGGGGCTAGCGGGCCTCCGAAGCTTAAGGCAGGGGGGGCCCCAGACTCCCCCGCTTTAGGGCGCGTA
>CALMSN010000025.1 GCA_937872325.1 uncultured Xanthobacter sp.
CTCGCCTCGCGCAGGATGGCAGCCATTTCACCGGGCATCCTTCGCAGGCCGATGCGCCGATCATTGGGCGGGAGAGTGGCCTCTCCGGTGGGCGTGAGCAACCGCCGCCTGCCGCTCCATTCAAACCGCCCCTGAGATGGGAACAAGGGAACTCCGACGTCCCGGACATTTCTCCGGCCTGAAAAATTTCCGACCCGGGAGCTTTTGGGGCTCAGTTGCGTGGGCGAGGCAGGAGCACGGACGGCGCGCCCGGTTTCTGCCCCACCAACCCCCTCCACTCGTTCACCCGCCGCTTCAGAGGGTGGGGTAGGTGTCACGCGACGCCCGGGGCCGCAGAGCGGACGGGGGGATGCCGTACATCCTGGCCGGGCACCGGGTGAAGGGGCTGAAAAGCCGGTGTCATGGCCGCAGTGCGGGCCACCTCGCACACCAGAGGCTTGCTGCGGCCTGCGGCGCCCACGGCGCGATGCTCGTGGGCATCGCTCGATCTGCGGGATGTGCTGCACATCGCGTCCGGGGGGCGTGCAGGGTCGAACGGGCGCATCACTCGCCCCTCTCCCTCTAACTCCCGAGAGCTACGGCGCCGCTGAGCGTTCGTCCCACGCGATCTGCAGTATGGGCAATCGCTGAGGGGGTGAGACAGGCTGCCGCCCGGCCGCTGCCGGCGGGAGCAGGCCAGGATACGTGCGCAGCCTTCCCCTCAGTTCCCCGGCCCATCCGCCCGGCCCGCCCCCTATACCGAAAAGCCCCGGCGATTTGCTGTGATCGGGCCGTTGCGCCGCAAGGTTTTGCGAAGGCTCTTTCGAGCATACCGCAAACATTCATAATCGGTATACTTTCGGATCACCCAGTGGAGCCCGCCCATGACGGCTAAAGCCCGCCGTCGCGTCGCCCTGTACCTGCGTGTCTCCACCGATGGCCAAACCACCGAGAACCAGCGCCGCGAGCTGGAGGCGGTCGCCGAGAAGGCTGGCTGGAACGTGGTCACGGTCTTCGAGGATGCCGGCATCTCCGGCGCCAAGGGCCGGGACAAGCGGCCCGGCTTCGATGCCATGCTGAAGGCGGTCACCCGCCGCGAGGTGGACATGGTGGCCGCATGGTCGGTGGACCGGCTCGGCCGCTCGATGCCCGATCTGGTGTCGTTCCTGTCAGAGCTGCATGCCCGCGGCGCTGATCTCTACCTCCACCAGCAGGCGGTCGACACCAGCACCCCGTCCGGCAAGGCGATGTTCCAGATGCTCGGTGTCTTCGCCGAGTTCGAGCGCGCCATGATCCAGGAGCGCGTTAAGGCCGGTCTGGCCCGGGCGAAGGCGCAGGGCAAGCGCCTCGGCCGACCGACCGTCGGGCCGGAGATCGAAGCCCGGATCCGCCAGCTGCACGCCGACGGCATGGGCGTGCTCAAGGTCGCCCGCACCCTCCGCATCGGGGTATCGGCGGTGCAACGGGTCGACACGATCGGCCGGTGAACGCGCCGTCCTTGCGCCACGCGCCGTACTCGGGCTTTGCTTCCCCACATTGGCCAACGGGAGCCACCTATGCCGCAAGCAGACGAGGGAGCGACGCGACGCGCGCCGCAGATGCGCAGCAGCCGGCCGCCGGCCCTGCGTCGGTCCTGGCTGTTTGTGCCGGGCGCGGATCGGCCGGAGCTGCTGCGCGCCACGCAGTGTGGTGCCGATGCGCTGATCCAGGAGCTGGAGGACTTCACGCCCCCGGCGTTGCGGCCTCAGGCACGGGCCATGGCCACCGAGATCCTTGCAGCCTGGCGTGCCGCCGGGATCGTGGCCTGCGTCAGGATCAATCCGCTGGAGGGCGAAGGCTTCGCCGACCTTGCCGGCGTGATCGAGGCCCGGCCGGGCGCAATCCACCTGCCCAAGGTCGCCGAGCCAGCCCAGATCGCCGCCCTCGATGCGGAGATCACGCGGCACGAGGTGCGGCTCGGCCTGCCGCCGGGTGCCATCGAGATCGTTCCGAACATCGAGACCGCCCGCGGCATCATGCAGACCTACGCCATTGCGACGGCCAGCCCGCGCGTCACCGCCGTGCTGTGCTCGACCGAGGATCTGGCGGAGGACCTCGGCGCCCCGCGCAGCAAGGCCGCCACCGAGCTCGCCTATGCCCGGCAGCGCCTGCACCTGGAGGCAAGAGCCGCCAAGGTGCTCTCAATCGACTGCCCTTACACCTTCGCCGACGTGGCCGGGTGCGAGGCGGATGCGCGGTATGGCCGCCAACTGGGCTACGTCGCCAAGAGCGCCGTGGATCCGGCCCATGTGGCGGTGATCAACGCGGTGATGACGCCGTCGGGGCAAGAAATCATGGAGGCGCAGGAGATTGTCCAAGCCTTCGAGGCTGCCCGCGCCGCGGGTCTCGACCGCGCCCGGCACGGGGAGCTTCTGATCGAGGTGCCCTTCTATCTCGCCGCGCGGCGGCTGCTGTCCCGCGCCGCCGAGCTGGGCGTCGTCGAGGGGGCGGCGAGGTCCTGAGGGCAGCCAAGGCGCCGCCCGGCTCCGCAAGCGCTTGGCCGCCGCCTGAGCGACTGGACGCCAAGCAGCCGCGCCACCCCACCCGCGATCATCATCCCACCGCCCGATAGTCCCGGCGTCAGCCCTGTGGCGCGTCCGGCGGATCGCGCCTGCGCTCAAATCGCCTGGGAGCACCGCCGAAAGTCAAACTGAGGGCGCGGCGCACCCGCGCACCCGCACCACGTCTATCGAATGGGCGCCAGTGAGCTCTGAAGGCGATTTGAGGGGAGTTCTGGAGGGGTGCGAGGAGCGAAGCTACCGCCTCCTCAACCCAACCCAATCCCAACTTCAGAGCCCGCAATTCGCAATACACATCGATGTGCCGGGCACTCTGGCGGTACCAGCCGAAGGGGTTGTTCTTCCAGGCTTTGACCTCGTTCTATGGCCGGACACCGGGACAGGACGAGACAAGGCGGGACATTGTCCGGTGGACTGGAATGGACTCGGCCCGAAGCCGATCCCGCCCGACATCCACCGCGACCGCATGTCTTATGCCGAGATCCTCGCTTGGGATTCGCGAGAGGCGACGCCCCGCGATCTCGGAAATCTAATCGCATTAATATTTTACCAGATCATTTAATAAAACTTAATTCTATTGTATATTCAATTATACAGTAATATTTACTTCATAATTATATTTTTCTGTAAATATTATGATTTTTATGACCACCTAACATTGAAGTCGCTTTTGGCCTCACGAATGAGGGCTATGGATGCCAAAAACCTGGAGAAACCTTACCGGCGCCGGGTGACTGCGCTCGGCGGAACGCCTGCCGCCTTCCGAAACGTCTTGCTGAAATGGCTGAGGTTAGCAAAGCCGGTGGCCAGCGCCACTTCGGTCACCGTCTGGCCCTCGGCGAGCATGTTCGCGGCCGCCTCCATCCGAACCTTCGTCAGGTAGACGTGGATGGAGTGGCCGACGTGCGTGCGGAAACCGGCCTTCAGGCTCTTCTCGTTGAGACCGACCGCGCGGGCGAGACGGACGATGGTCCAGGGCTCATGCATGCGCGTCTCGATCAGCCGCTGCGCCTCTAAGATCTTGCGCTGGGAGCGCTCCGCCCGCATCGTCGCGTCACGGTCCGCCTTGAGAAAGGTGCCGACCACCACCGCCAGCATCTCCAGCGCCTTGGCCCTGAGATAAAGACGGCGCACATCGGGCTGGTGGTAGGCGCAAGAGGCGATCTGCAGCGCAACCTGAAGCAACACTGGCGGGGCCGGGGAAACCACCATCACCGCGCCGCGCTTCTGGGACGGCAGGCGCACCCCCCAGCGGCGATGCCCGTCGCGCTCGGCGTCGGCGCCGATCCCATCGAGGTAGTGGGCGCTGCGCGCCGGGCCCGCGTCCATCGGGGCCGATCGTACCGGGACCCGTCACTAGGATCGCCCGGGTGCGGATCGTCCTTCAGCGGGGGGCGTGGGCCCGCGTCCACGTCGACGGCCGGGAGGGGGGGGCCATCGGCCCCGGCCTGCTGGCCCTGGTGGGCGCCGCCCGCGGCGACACCGCCGCGGAGGCGGAGCGCCTGGCCGCCAAGACGGTGCGGCTGCGCCTGTTCGACGGCCCGGAGCGCCCGTTCGACGTGCCGCTGACCGGGCTGCCGGGAGGCGGCCTGCTGTGCGTCAGCCAGTTCACCCTGCTCGGTGATGTGCGGAAGGGGAACCGGCCGTCGTGGTCGGACGCCGCCCCCGGCGACGAGGCCGAGCCGCTCGTGGAGACCTACGCGGCGGCGGTCGCCGCCCACGGCGTCGCGGTGGCGCGCGGCCGCTTCGGCGCGCACATGGACGTGTCGCTGCTCAACGACGGCCCGGTCACGCTGGTGCTGGACGGTGCGGCGATGGCCGCGCC
>CALMSN010000026.1 GCA_937872325.1 uncultured Xanthobacter sp.
CCGAGGATCATGTTGTTGCAGATCTTCGCCGCCTGGCCTGCGCCGGCGCCGCCGCAATGGACGATCTTCTTGCCCATGGCGTCGAGATAGGGCTTCGCCGCCTCGAAGGCCGCCCCGCTGCCGCCCACCATGAAGGTGAGGGTGCCCGCCTCGGCCCCGCCGACGCTGCCGGACACCGGCGCATCCACGCTGGCGAATCCGGCCGCCGTCGCCGCCGCATGGAAGGCGCGGGCGGAGGCCACGTCGATGGTGGACGAATCGATGAACAGCGCGCCCGCGTTCGCCGCCGCGAACAGCCCGCCCTCGCCGGTGGTCGCGCCCACCACATGCTTGCCCGCCGGCAGCATGGGCCCGACCGCGTCCGCCCGGCGCACCGCCTCGGCAGCGCTCACCGCCACCGCGATGCCGCGCGCCTGCGCCGCCGCGATGGCCGGCTGGGAAAGGTCGAAGCCGATGAGGCGATGGCCGGCCTTGACGAGGTTCGCCGCCATGGGCCCGCCCATGTTGCCGAGGCCGACGAATGCGATGGTGCTCATGTGGCGGTTTCCTCCGTTGGCGACGTCGTCCGCGCCGCACCTTGCTGGGTCATGCCCTCCCCATCGGATGGGGAGGACGCGTTATTTGGTCAATGCCTTGGCGCCGCGGCGCTTCTCCTCGACACCACGCGCCCGCAGCGCCCCGCCACCGGGGCGGCGTCCTCAATTGCCCTGCGCGATCAACGCCCGCGACACGATCAGCCGCATGATCTCGTTGGTGCCTTCCAGGATCTGGTGGACCCTGAGGTCGCGCACGATCTTCTCCACCCCGTAATCGGCGAGGTAGCCGTAGCCGCCGTGGAGCTGGAGGGCCCCATTCGCCACATCGAACCCCACATCGGTGGCGAAGCGCTTGGCCATGGCGCAGAGCTTCGTGGCCTCCGGGGTCTTGGCGTCGAGCGCGGCCGCCGCCCGCCACAGCAGGGTGCGCGCAGCCTCCAGCTCGATGGCCATGTCGGCGAGGCGGAACTGCAGCGCCTGGAACTCGTCGAGCCGTTTGCCGAACGCCTTGCGCTCGCGCATGTAGGCCAGCGCCTTGTCGAGGGCCGCCTGGGCGCCGCCCAGCGAGCAGGCGCCGATATTGAGCCGGCCGCCGTCGAGCCCCGCCATGGCGATCTTGAAGCCGTCGCCCTCGGCGCCGAGCCGGTTCTCCACCGGCACCCGCGCGCCCTCGAAGATGACGGCGCGGGTGGGCTGCACGTTCCAGCCCATCTTCTTCTCGTTGACGCCGAAGGACAGGCCGGGCGTGTCCTTGGTCACCACCAAGGCGGAGATGCCCTTGGGTCCCTCGCCGCCGGTGCGCACCATCACCACGTAGACGTCGGAGGCGCCGGCGCCGGAGATGAACTGCTTCTGCCCGTCGAGAACATAGTGGTCGCCCTCGCGCACCGCTTTGGTCTTCAGCGCCGCGGCATCGGAGCCGGCGCCGGGCTCGGTGAGGCAGTAGGAGGCGATGGTCTCCATCGTACACAGGGACGGCACGAAGGCGCGGCGCTGGGCGTCGTTGCCGAAGCGGTCGATCATCCAGGTCGACATGTTGTGGATGGAGAGGAAGGCCGAGGTGCCCGGGCACCCGCCGGCGAGCTGCTCGAAGATCAGCGCCGCATCGAGCCGGGAGAGGGCCGAGCCGCCCACGTCCTCCTGCACATAGATGCCGCCCATGCCCAGCGCCGCGGCGGCGCGCAGGGCCGCGACGGGGAAATGCTTCTTCTCGTCCCATTCGACCGCGAAGGGCGCGATCTCGGCGGCGGCGAAGTCGCGCGCCATGTCGCGGATGGCGATCTGGTCCTCGTTGAGCGTGAACATGGTCAGGGGCGCCAGTCGGAAAGGGGGAGGATGGACGCGGCGGAGGGCGAGGCGGAAAATGTGCGGGCGGGGTGGAGATCGGCAGTCACCGGCGGGCCGTCCAGCCGGTGGGCGTCGTCCCCATGGAGGCAGTCGCAGAGGGGGCGGTCGGCCGCCACGGCCATCCTGAACGCCTCGCTCGGAAGGTCATCGGTGCCGAAGGCGGCGCCGATAAGCCCGGCAGGGCGCCGGGGGCCTCCTGTCCGGTGGCCGCGGAGACTTCCCCTCTGCGGACCTTCTTCCACAGCGCATTGGCCACCTCCCCGAAAAGACTCTGTGGCGCCGTTATGTCTTCGGCGCCTTCCAGAAGGCGGAGGGCGTCGGCGACGTCCTCCTCTTTCACCAGCCATTTCACCGCCACGCGGGGGTCGACCACCACCGGGCGGCTCATTCCAGGCCGTCGCGGATCTCATCCAGGGTCAGCGCGGGCGAGACCTTCAGGCTCCTGGAATGGAGATATCGGGTGATCGCCACCCGCTCTTCCGGCGTGCAGGGCCGGTTCTTCTCCGGCGAGATGCCGTTGCGCCTTGACCGCTCCCGATGGACGGCAAGCGTCTCCTCGGGGATGTTGCGGATCAGGACCCGGGCCATGGCTCGCTCCCGCCAACGATGGCACTATCAAAATGATAGCACCATCGGGCGGGCGCAAGCAGACCGCCCCGTCAGCCCATGGTGGGGATGACGAAGTCAGCGCCGTCCTTGATGCCCGAGGGCCAGCGGGCGGTGACCGTCTTGGTCTTGGTGTAGAACCGCACGCCGTCGGGGCCGTGCTGGTTGAGATCGCCGAAGCCGGAGCGCTTCCAGCCGCCGAAGGTGTGGTAGGCGAGCGGCACCGGGATCGGCACGTTGATGCCCACCATGCCCACGTTCACCTTGGAGGCGAAGTCGCGGGCGGCATCGCCGTCGCGGGTGTAGATGGCGACGCCGTTGCCGTATTCGTGCTCGTTCGGCAGGCGCAGCGCCTCCTTGTAGTCCGGCGCGCGCACCACGCAGAGGACCGGTCCGAAGATCTCCTCCTTGTAGATCCGCATGTCGGACGTCACATGGTCGAACAGGCAGCCGCCCATGTAGAAGCCGTTCTCGTAGCCCTGCATCTTGAAGCCACGACCGTCCACCAGCAGCTTGGCGCCCTCCTGGACCCCGACGTCGACATAGGTCCGCACCCGGTCCACCGCCTCGCGGGTGACGAGGGGGCCGAAATCGGCGGCGGCGTCGGTGGAGGGGCCGATCTTGAGGCTTTCCACCCGCGGCACCAGCTTGTCGATGAGCCTGTCGGCGGTCTCCTGGCCCACCGGCACGGCCACCGAGATGGCCATGCAGCGCTCGCCGGCGGAGCCGTAGCCGGCGCCGATCAGCGCGTCCACCGCCTGGGCCAGGTCGGCGTCGGGCATGATGATCATGGGGTTCTTGGCGCCGCCGAAGGCCTGCACCCGCTTTCCGTTGGCCGCGCCGCGGGAATAGATGTAGTGGGCGATCGAGGTCGAGCCGACGAAGCCGATGGCGTGGACGTCGGGATCGTCGAGGATGGCGTCGACCACCTCCTTGTCGCCGTTCACCACGTTGAGGATGCCCGCCGGCAGGCCGGCCTCGAGCATCAGCTCGGCGAGGCGCATCGGCACCCCGGGATCACGCTCCGACGGCTTCAGGATGAAGGCGTTGCCGCAGGCGATGGCGGGGCCGAACTTCCACATCGGGATCATCGCCGGGAAGTTGAACGGGGTGATGCCGGCCACCACGCCCAGCGGCTGGCGCATGGAATAAAGGTCGATGCTCGGGCCGGCGCCGTCGCTGAAGTCGCCCTTCAGCAGGTGCGGGATGCCGCAGGCGAACTCGATCACCTCAAGGCCGCGCTGGATGTCGCCGCGAGCGTCGGGGACGGTCTTGCCGTGCTCGCGGGCGAGCAGCTCGGCCAGCGCGTCATAGTCGCGATGCACCAGCTCCAGGAACTTCATCAGCACGCGGGCGCGGCGCTGGGGATTGGTCGCCGCCCAGGCCGGCTGGGCCGCCTTCGCGTTGGCCACCGCCGCGTGCAGCTCCGCCTTGGTGGCGAGGGCGACGTGGGCGATCACCTCGCCGGTCATGGGCTGGAACACATCGGCAAAGCGGCCGGAGGTGCCGGGCACTTCCTTGCCGCCGATGAAATGGCCGATCTCGCGCATTCTTTTCTCCTTCCCCAGACTTTGCTTCCCCCGGTCCGGCGGGCCCGGAGCGGCTTGGCTCGCCCTTGAACGAGGGCTTGGTTGGCCGGCACAATGCCCTATCTTTTTGCGCACATCCACAGCAATTCCTGCACCATTCATGTGCGAGAATCAGCAAGGCCCCATGCTGGAATCCGATCCGGGGCAGGCGTCAGGGAACACCGCGATGACCTCCAACCTCCGGGCCGACTTCGACTGGTCGGACCTGCGCTTCTTCCTCGCGGTGGCGCGGGCCGGGCGGCTGGGCGCGGCGGCGACCCGGCTCGGGGTCGAGCACTCCACCGTCAGCCGGCGCCTGTCGGCCCTGGAGGCCGCGCTCGGCGCGAAGCTGTTCGACCGCCATCCCCACGGCTACGGCCTGACCGCCGCCGGCGAGCGGCTGATGGCCGCCGCCGAGGGGATGGAGACGCTGGCGCTGGCGGCGCAGGGCGAGATCGGCGGCGCCGACCTCGGCGTCGCCGGCACCGTGCGCATCGGCGCGCCGGACGGCTTCGGCACCTATTTCCTCGCCCCGCGCATCGGCGCCCTCGCCGAGACCCATCCCCAGCTCGACCTCCAGCTCCTGGCCATGCCGCGGCTGTTCTCCCTGTCGAAGCGCGAGGCCGACATCGCCATCTCCCTGTCGCGGCCGAAGGAGGGGCGGCTCCATGCGCGCAAGCTCACCGACTACCGGCTGGGGCTCTATGCGGCGCGGGCCTACCTGGAGCGGCACGGCGCCGTCGAAAGCCGGGCCCAGCTCCAGCGCCACAGCTTCATCGGCTATGTGGACGACCTCATCTACGCCCCCGAGCTCGACTACGTGCCGCTGGTGGCGAAGGATCTGCGGGTGCGCCTCAAGAGCTCCAGCCTGGTGGCGCAGATGACCGCGACCCAGGCCGGGGCGGGCGTGTGCGTGCTGCCTTGCTTCATGGCCGACCTCTTCGCCGGCACCGGGCCGGACGCGCTGGTGCCGATCCTGCCCGCCGAGATCGGCCTGACGCGCACCTTCTGGCTGCTCACCCACACCGATACCCGCGATCTCGCCCGCATCCGGGTGGCGGCGGATTTCATCGCCGAGGCGGCGCAGAAGGGGCGCGGCGTGCTGATGCCGGGGTGAGTCCCGTGCGCTTCGGGCCCGGGGCAAGGCATCCGCACCTTGACGGATACCCCCTCTCCCCCTATAGGAGCCGCTTCCCGATAGAGCGGGTGAGTGCACGCGGGTCGCATGGCCCCGATGGCGTTCCCCGCGCGATTACGAAGAAAAAAGGACTTTCGCCATGTCCCGGCGGTGTGATCTGACCGGCAAGGGGGTTCAGACTGGCCACCTCGTGAGCCACTCGAACCGCAAGACCAAGCGCCGGTTCCTCCCGAACCTGTGCAACGTCACCCTGCAGAGCGAGGTGCTCAAGCGCACCGTGCGCATGCGCGTCAGCGCCAATGCGCTGAAGAGCGTGGATCACCGCGGCGGCCTCGATGCGTTCCTGCGCAAGGCCAATGCCGACGAGCTCTCGCCCCTCGCCCTGGAGCTGAAGCGCCAGCTCGCCAAGGCCGAGAAGGTCGAGGCCGCGCCCGCCGCCTGAGCCCTATTGGGTTCGGACACCGAAGCCCGCCGGCCCGGCGGGCTTTTTTGCGTTTGTGGTCCGGATTGCCGAAGGCCCGCGCGGCGCCTGATTCTCCGACATCGGCCAGCGATCGGATCCGGGGCCGAGGCCGGCTTGAGCGATCCGGAAAGCCGCCCGCCCGTGGTTGCGGCGGACGTCGCCGCGAACCCGTCGTGCCCGGCCCCGGGCATCCGCGTCGCCCGAGCACGCCTGCCTGAACACCGGGAGGCGGATCCCTCTCAGGCGAACTCCTCCAGCGCCGCGGTCAGCCGCTCCAGGTCTTCCGGGCGGGACAGGCGGTGGTCGCCGTCCTTGATCAGCGAGAACACCACGTCGTCCTCGGGCAGGCAGCTCACGAGGCGCATGGCGTGCTCCCACGGCACGTCCGGATCGTGCGCGCCCTGCAGGATCCGCACCGGGCAGCCCACCGCGAACGGTGCCCCCAGCAGCAGGTGCCGCCGGCCGTCCTCGATCAAGGCGCGGGTGATGACATAGCCGTCCTGGCCGTAGAGCGAGGGCTTCACCATCTTGCCCAGGTTGAGCAGCAGGTCGCGGAACGGCGGCGGCAGGCGCGCCCACACCAGTTCCTCGGTGAAGTCGGGGGCCGGGGCGATCAGCACCAGCGCCTTCAGCCGGGCGGCCTCGCCCCGGGCCGCCAGCGCCCGGGCCAGCAGCAGCGCCAGCCAGCCGCCCATGGAGGAGCCGACGACCACCTGCGGGCCGTGCGTCATCCGGTCGAACACGGCGAGGGATTCCTCCAGCCACGCCGAGATGGTGCCATCCTCGAACGCCCCGCCGGAGATGCCGTGGCCGGAATAGTCGAACCGCACGTTGGCGAGCCCACGCGCCGCCGCGAACTCCACCAGGTAGGTGGCCTTGGTGCCGGCCATGTCGGACTTGAAGCCGCCGAGCCAGAACAGCCCCGGACCGCTACCGGGCAGGGAGCGCACCGCGATGTCGCGTCCCGCGACATCCATGTGGGTGAGGATCTCCGCGCTCATGCCGCACCGCCGGCCGGCGCGAAGGCGGCGAAGTAGCGGGCGATGAGGCCGGCATAGATCCGGGTCAGCGCCTCGAGGTCCGCCACCGGCGTCGCCTCGTCCACCTGGTGCATGGTGCGGCCGACGAGGCCGAACTCCACCACCGGACACAGGTCCTTGATGAAGCGGGCATCGGAGGTGCCGCCCGAGGTGGAGGCCTCGGGCCGCCGCCCGGTCTCCGCCGCTACCGCCTCGGCCACGATGTCGACGAACCGCCCCGGCGCGGTGAGAAAGCTCGCGCTGGCGCCAGGCTGGAAGGCGAGCTCATAGGGCGTGCCGGCGGCATCCAGGCGGCGGATGACCTCCGCCTTCAGGCCGTCGAGGGTGAAGGTGTCGTTGAAGCGCACGTTGAAGGTCGCCTGCGCCTCGGCCGGGATGACGTTGAAGGCGGTGTTGCCCACGTCCACCGAGACCACCTCCAGGTTCGAGGGCGGGAAGAAGGCCGAACCGGCATCGAGCGGCGCTGCGATCAGGCCGGAGAGCAGGCGCACCAGCCGCGGCACCGGATTGTCCGCCAGGTGCGGATAGGCCACATGCCCCTGCTTGCCAGCCACCGTGATCCGCCCCGAGAGGCTGCCCCGCCGGCCGATCTTGAAGGCATCGCCCAGCGCCTGCGGATTGGTGGGCTCGCCGACGATGCAGTGGTCGACCCGCTCGCCCCTTGCCATCAGCCACTCCACCACCTTCACCGTGCCGTCGAGGGCGGGGCCCTCCTCGTCGCCGGTGATGAGGAAGGAGAGGCTGCCCTGCGCCGGGCGGCCATAAGCCAGCGCGGCGGCGAGGAAGGCGGCCACCGCGCCCTTCATGTCCACCGCGCCGCGGCCGTAGAGCAGCCCGTCCGCCACCGCGCCGGAAAACGGGCCGTGCCGCCACGCCGCCTCCTGGCCCACCGGCACCACGTCCACATGGCCGGCGAAGCACAGGTTCGGGCCGGCATCGCCGATCCGGGCGTAGAGGTTGCCCACCGGCACCCCGCCGGTGTCGAAGGTGAGCCGCTCCACCGCATAGCCCGCCGCCTCCAGGCGCCCGGCCACCAGCTCCAGCGCGGCGCCGGCATCGGGCGTCACCGAGGGGGCGCGGATGAGAGCGGCGGCGAGCGCCACCGGATCGGGCGGCGCCGCGGGCGGCGACGGGGGAGCGAGGGTCATCACGGCACCTTTGCGCTTCAGGCCCTCGCCATCGGCCGCCATTGCGAGCCGACGGCGGGGCGCGTTCCCTGATTTCGGGCCCGGCGGCGGCGCCACGGGCCATCGACCGTGATCCGGCTCGGATATGGAGGGGTGCTGTAATGGGTTTTGGCGGCGAGGGAAACGCCCCCGGCGGCGGCACGCCAAAGAGGCAGGGCGGCCGGACGGCACGGCTGTCCCCCCCCGGCGCAGGCAGCGCCCGCGTTTAGAGCCTCTAACAAAACCTCGTGGGGTCGGCTGGCCGGGCTTTCGGCCCCCTGCGGCGTTTCCGATCCTCGCCGATGCTGACCGCATCGACTGCGGTCGGCGCCTGGCAGGCGGACCAAAATCCCTCGGGCAACCTCCGCCCAGAGTTTTTGTTAGAGGCTCTTAGCCGGCAGGCAGGCCGATCCGCTTGATCTCCCACTCCAGGGTGACGCCCGCATGGGCCTTCACCCGGCGCCGCACCTCCTCGCCCAGCCCCTCGATCTCGGCCGCGGTGGCCCCGCCGAGGTTGAGGAGGAAGTTGGTGTGCAGCTCCGACACCTGCGCCCGGCCGATGGTGAGGCCCCGGCAGCCGGCGGCATCCACCAGCTTCCAGGCGCTGGTGCCGGGCGGGTTCTTGAAGGTGGAGCCGCCGGTGCGGCTCTTCACCGGCTGGGTGGCCTCGCGGCTCCGGGTGATCTCGTCCATCTCGGCGGCGATCACCGCCCGGTCGCCGGGGCGCCCCTCGAACACCGCCTGGGTGAAGATGACGTCGTCGGCGGCCGCGCAGTGGCGATAGGTGAAGCCGAGGTCCGCCGCCGGGATCCGCAGGATCTCGCCGCCCCGGGTCACCGCCTCGGCCTCCAGCAGGATGTCCTTGACCTCGCCGCCATAGGCGCCGGCATTCATCCGGAGGGCGCCGCCCACGGCGCCGGGAATCCCGCGCAGGAAGGACATCCCGGCAATCCCCGCCTCGCCGGCCGCCCGCGCCACCTTCACGTCCGCCGCCCCGGCCCCGGCGGTGACGCGCAGGCCGGAGACCGCGATGGCGCCGAAGGCCTTGCCGAGCCGCACCACCACCCCCGGCACCCCGCCGTCGCGGACGATGAGGTTGGAGCCCAGCCCCAGCACCGTCAGCGGCAGCCCGGCCGGCAGGCGCGGGAGCAGATAGGCGAGGTCCGGCGCATCCGCCGGCTGCACCAGAAGCTGGGCCGGGCCCCCGACGCGAAACCAGGTGAGCTCGGCCAGCCGGGCATTGGCCTCCACCTGGCCGCGGAAATCGGGGGCCGCGGCGCGCACCGCGCCGGCGATGTCGGGGAAGCCGGCCGGGCTGCTTTCGGTCGCCGCCGGGCTGCTGCTCGCTTGCTGTGTCATGGGTCCCCCCGCGCCGGAACGCGCGTCCGCCGCCAACGATACCAAAGCCCACGAGCCTGACGCATGGGCCGGCGGTGAAGCCCGCCCGGCGCTCGAGCAGGCCCTGGGACCGGCCGGAGGCCGGAGCCGATGGCATATTCCAACGCACGGGGCGCCACGCAACGCCATGGGAACCCGCCCGGTTTGCCTGCCAAGATCGGGGTCCGATCAGGCCGCGCATCCGATCGGATAAAAAGCACTCGATCATCAATATCCTGGATCGCTTCAGGGTTGCCATGAAACACTGAGCCGCCCCAGGATTTGCCGGCCGGATGGCGGCGCCTGCGTCCACGTCCGACGGACATCGGACCGCACCCAAGCCGATCTGCCCCATCCTGTGCCGATTTCGCGCCGACGTGCCCCCGGCATGACGCCGCAGGCGCGTGCCCGGCTCAAGGGTCTCGAACGATACGGGCCGGCCTGGCCCCGGTGTCGCTGCGGCTCAGCGGAGCCTCGCCGAGGCCTGCGACAGGATGCCCGGCCCGTGCCGGAGATCTGCGCTCGTAGGTTTCGCCATCGGCTTTGGGAGCACCCCAAAAACCTCGTCGGCGCAGCTGGCCGGATCTTTCCGGCCGCCTGGGGGCGTGCCGGTCCTCGCCGAAGCGGACCGCCACGACTGCGGTCCACGCCTGGAAGGCGGAGCAAAATCCGCCGATCTCGCTGCGCCCAACGCTTTCGTCAGCGCCTCATGTCACCGGCGTGCCGTTGGCTTCCAGCACCGCCCCGGCCAGATGCAGCGAGCCGGCGATCAGCACCCGCGGGGGGCCGTCGGCGCTGATCGCGATGCCGTCGAGCGCGGTGCCCACGTCCGGCGCCACCCGGGCGGGAATGCCGAGCGCGGTTGCCGCCGCCGCCACCGCCTGGGGCGGCTGCCCGGCATGGTCGCCGGGCACCGGCACCGCGATCAAAGCCCGCGCGAGGCCGGCGAACGGCGCCAGGAAGCCGGCCACGTCCTTGGTGCCGAGCATGCCGGCCACCAGCACCAGCGGGCGCGAATAGCGCTCCTCCAGCTCGCACATGGCATGGGCGAGGGCGATCCCGCCCGCCGCATTGTGCCCGCCGTCGAGCCAGAGCTCGGCCCCCTCCGGCGCTCGGGCCGCCAGCGGTCCGGCGGTCAGGCGCTGCAGGCGACCGGGCCAGTCGGCCTTCAGGATCCCCGCCTCGTGCGCCGCCGCCGGCAGCCGGAAGGCCCGCACCGCGGCCACCGCGAGGCCCGCATTGTCGATCTGGTGCGGCCCGAGCAGCCGCGGCCGCGGCAAATCGAGCAGGCCGTCCTCATCGGAATAGGCCAGCCGGCCGCCCTCCACCTGGAGGTGCCAGTGCTCGCCGCGCAGGAACAGCGGCGCCCGCGCCCGCAGCGCCGCGCGCTCGATGACCCGCAGCGCCGCATCCGGCTGGAAGCCGGAGACCACCGGCACGCCGGGCTTGATGATGCCGGCCTTCTCCGCCGCGATCCCCGCCAGCTCCGGCCCGAGGAAATCCACATGGTCGATGGAGACGGGAGTGATCACGCTCG
>CALMSN010000027.1 GCA_937872325.1 uncultured Xanthobacter sp.
CTCGACCTCCGGCCCGACGAAACGGAAGACCGGGTGGCCTGTCTCATGGCCCTGCATTGATGGGGAACGAAATCAACGCGACAATCCGGGCCATTCCCCGGCAGCGCCCGCGCAGGTCGAAGCGCTGAAGCGCATGCCGGAAGGAAGATGCGGCCGGGCGGCGCGAAACAGGCCGTCCGCCGCGACCGAAACCCGACCCGGAGGCCCGGCATGACCCACCCCGATTCTGCGCTCGCCGCCCGTTGCCGCAGCCCCGCCTGCGGCCGGCTCCCCGACCTCGACGCCTGGCGGGCGTCGGCGGAATGAATCCGGCCGGCTACGACGCCTGGTACGACACCCCGCGCGGGCGCTGGATCGGCGACGAGCCGGGCGCGCCCGCCGACGCCCGCCAGGCCGTGCGGCGCGCGCGCGAGGCCGGTGTCGTCATCGAACCCTGGCGCGACGATGCGCTGGACGCGCACGTCGATCTCGTCGTCGACGCCCTGCTCGGCCTGGGCGCCGCGCGCGCACCCGTTGGGCCGATCGCCGACGCCATGGCCCTCATCGCGGCTGCCGACCGACCGGTGCTGGCGGTCGATCTGCCGAGCGGCCTGCACGCCGACACCGGACAGCCGCTCGGTGAACATTGCGTGCGCGCCGATGCCACGCTGGCCGAGCTCGGCATCGGCCACCTGGCGCAGCGGATCACCCATCGCCTGTCCGGGGGCGAGAAACGCCTCGTCTGCCTCGCCGGGCTTCTGGTGATGCAGCCGGACCTGCTGCTGCTCGACGAGCCCACCAACGGCGTCGACACGGAGAACGGCCGGCGCCTGCGCGCCGCCTTGCAGGCCTATCCCGGCGCGATGCTGCTGGTGTCGCACGATGCCGGCTTCGTGGCGGAGTTCGCCACCCGGGCGCTGGCCATCGAGGACGGAACGCTGCGGCCGGCCGAGATCCACACCCATCCGCACACCCACAGCCACCCGCACATCCACCCCCTGCCGGGGGAGGAGGGCGCCTCCTGAATGGGGCCGGCTTTCGCCCGGGCGGTGAGGTGCGCAAGATCCCGCCATGGGTGAGCGGCTTGCACATCACCGAGGGCAGGGGGCAGCCGGAATCTTCCGGCGGCAAAAGGCGATGGGATCGGTGGGAGGTGTTTCCTGAATAGGGCCGGCTTCGCCACTCCGGTCAGCCGCCTTCGATGCCGCCGTGGGCGAGCACCTTGGGCATCACCGCGGGCGGGCGCTCGTGGCGAAAGTCCTCCGGCGGCACGAAGCAGTGGCCGGTCGGAGAGGGCGGTGCGCCATGAATGGCGGTCCTTTCGCCCCGGCGGTCAGGCGCCTTCGATGCCGCCATGGGCGAGCACCTTGCGCATCACCGAGGGCAGGGCCTCGCGGCTGAAGTCCGCCGGCAGCACGAAGCGATGGCCGGGGGGCGCGGCGGTGCCGGCGGGCAGGTCGGCCCGGTGGACCTCGAGCTCCAGGGCGAAGTGGGTGAAGACGTGCCGCACCGTGCCCGGCAGCGTCCGCCAGCGGGCGGCGAGCGGAGGGGCGCCCGCCGGGTCCCCCGGGGTCCAGGGCGTGGAGGGCACTTCGGTCATGGCGGCGAGGAGGCCTTTGTCCGGCCGGGTCCGCAGCAGCACCGCCCCGTCCGCGCGCACCGCCAGGAAGGCGATGCCGCGGCGCTGGGGCCGTTCCGCTTTCGCCGCCTTCACCGGGTAGGCGGTGGCTTCCCCCGCCGCGCCGGCGACGCAGGGGCCGTGGAACGGGCAGATGGCGCAGGTGGGACTGCGGGGGGTGCAGATGGTGGCGCCGAGGTCCATCATGGCCTGGGCGTAGTCGCCGGGCCGGCGCTGCGGGGTCAGGGCCGCGGCGAGGGTGCGGATCTCGCCCTTCGCCCTCGGCAGCGGCGCCTTGACCGCATGAAGGCGCGCCACCACCCGCTCGATATTGCCGTCAACCGGGGTCGCCGGCCGGTCGAAGGCGATGGCCGCGATGGCCGCCGCCGTGTACGGCCCGATGCCCGGCAGGTCGAGAAGCGCCGCCTCGTCGTCCGGGAACCGGCCGCCGTGGCGCGCCACCACCGCCTTGGCGCAGGCGTGGAGGTTGCGCGCCCGCGCGTAGTAGCCGAGCCCGGCCCAGGCCGAGAGCACCTCCTCCAGCGGCGCGGCCGCGAGGTGGGCGATGCTCGGCCAGCGGGCGAGGAAGGCGCCGAAATAGGGGATCACCGCCTTCACGGTGGTCTGCTGGAGCATGATCTCCGACAGGAAGACGTGATAGGGATCCGCCCGGCGTCCGGCCTCCGCCCGCCAGGGCAGGCGGCGGCGATGGCGATCGTACCAGGCGAGGAGCGTCGCGGGATCCGCCGCCGGCCGGCTTGCCCGGGGCGTCGCGCCGGTCGAAGATGCACGGGCAGCGCGGGGGGAAGAGGCCATGGCCGGACCATGGCGCCGCCTCGCCCGCGGGGCAAGCCTTCCCGAGGGATGCCCGTTCACAGGAGCCAGGGCCGATGGCCGCCGACGACGATGCCAGGGCCAAGCCGCGCGATCCGCGGTCCGATCCGCGCGCCCGGCGATGGGCGCGCGATGCCCGGCCGCTGGCCGATTTCATCGCCCCCGGCATCGCCGACCTGTGCGGCAAGGCCGGCTTCTCGGCCGTGGAGATCGTCACCCATTGGGACGAGATCGTGGGCGCCGACCTCGCCCGCCGCAGCCAGCCGGTGAAGCTGCAATGGCCGCGTGGCACCGCCGAGGCGGAGCCGGCCACGCTGGTGGTGCGGGTGGAGGGGGCCTATGCCATAGAGCTGCAATATGCAGCGCCGGTGGTGATGGCGCGCATCAACACCTTTTTCGGCTGGCGCTGCGTGGGGCGGATCGCGCTCCGGCAGGGGCCGGTGCCGCCCCGCCAGGGGCCGCCGGCCATTCCGCCTCCGCCCGATGCGGCGGAGGTCGGCGCCGTCCGCCGGCAGATGGAGCGCGAGGCCGGCGCCTTCGCCGACGACGACCTGGCCGCCTCCCTCGCCCGCCTCGGCGCCCTGGTGCGGCGGGAGCGGGGCGGCGAGCGCTGACCAAGCTGTGAACACGCGGCGCGGCAGCGGCGTTTGCCGCCACAAGGCGGACATGCTAGCGCGCTGTCATGCCTGTCCGGATCCTTCGGAGACTTCCATGATTCTCGACCGCCGCCGCTTCCTGGCCACCGCTGGCGCCGCCGCGCTCCTCGCCGGCCTCGGGCTGCCGTTCATCGCCGACATGGCGCAGGCGCAGACCGTGGACCAGGCGAAGCTGCTCGCGCCTGCCGCAAGCCCGCTGCCGGAAAAGTCCATCGGCAGCCCCACCGCGCCGGTGACCGTGGTGGAATACGCCTCCATGACCTGCAGCCACTGCGCGACCTTCCACACCAAGACCTTCCCGGAACTCAAGACGAAGTACATCGACACCGGCAAGGTGCGCTTCATCTTCCGTGAGTTCCCGTTCGAGCCGGTGGCGACCGCCGCCTTCATGCTGGCCCGCTGCCTGCCGGCGGACAAGTATTTCCCCATGGTCTCGACCCTGTTCGAGACCCAGAAGACCTGGGCCTACGGCAACGATCCGGCGGCCGGCCTGCTTGCAGTGGCGCGGCAGGCGGGCATGAGCCAGGCCGATTTCGAAAAGTGCCTCAACGACAAGGACCTGGCCGCCAAGGTGCAGGAGAGCGCCCAGTACGGAAATACCGAGCTGGGGATCAACGCCACCCCCACCTTCTTCATCAACGGCAAGAAGGTGTCCGGCGCGCTCGGCATCGCCGAGTGGGACAAGGAGCTCGCCCCGCTGCTCGCCGGCAAGTGATCGCAGGCGAGTCATCCAGGCGAGTAGCCAACGCGAGCGCAGGTGCTGCGGGCGGTGGATCGGGCGCCCGTTCAGCCTGTCGTGCGGGCGGATCGTTCGCGCGGGGCGGTCCTATCCGGGTGGCCGGATGACCGACCGCGCTCCGCGGCGCGGGCATCCGTGCCTCGGGTCTCGGCGGGTCTCGCTCCCGCGGGCCTGGATCGGGTGCCGGCCGCAGGTGATGGTAACGAGAGGTGGTTCGCGTCGCGGGCCGCCGGGGCGCGGCTTCGAAACCATATGCACTAAAGCCGGGCAGGGTTGCGCCAACGCCCTTTAGCCCGATCGCGTGGCGTGATCTTATGCCGGGCTGACACCAGCCATAGGACCCCCCATGCCCGCCGACTGGAGCGCCCGGCACTACCTGAAGTTCGAGGACGAGCGCACGCGGCCCGGCCACGACCTCCTGGCGCAGGTGCGGTTGACCCCGCAGAGCGGGGAGCAGCCGCCGTTCGTGCTGGACATGGGCTGCGGCCCCGGCAATTCCACCGAGCTTCTGGTGGCCCGCTTCCCCACAGCGCAGATCGTCGGCGTCGACACCTCGCCGGACATGATCGCCGCCGCCGAGGCGCGGCTTCCCGCCGCCGAGTTCCCGAATGTGAGCTTTCGCAACGGCGATGCCGCACACTTCGTGCCGGAGCGGCCGGCGGATCTCATCTTCTGCAACGCGGTCCTGCAATGGGTGCCGGACCACACCGTGGTGATGAATCGGCTGCTCGGGCTGCTGGCGCCCGGCGGGGTGCTGGCGGTGCAGATGCCGGACAATCTGGGCGAGCCGGTGCATACCGCGATGCGCGAGACCGCGCTCCTGGGGCCATGGGCCGAGCGGCTGCGCGACGCTGCCGCCGCCCGCACCGTTCTGCCGCCGCCGGCCACCTATTACGACCTGCTCATTCCCTTCGCCGAGACGGTGGACGTCTGGCACGTCATCTACAACCACCCGCTGGACGGGGCCGCGGCCATCGTCGACTGGATGCATTCCACCGGCCTCAGGCCGTTCCTGAACGCCTTCGACGATCCCGGTGAGCAGGCCGACTTCCTGGAGGCCTACCGCAACCGGCTGGCGGAAATCTATCCTCCGCAGGTGGACGGGAAGGTGCTTCTCGCCTTCCCGCGCCTGTTCATCGTCGCCCGCCGCCGGCGCTGACGCGACGGGCCCGCGCGCCATCGGCCGACAGGGGCCGATGGCGGCATCAGGGCTCCGGCGGGGCGCCGCCGGCTCACCAGCCCGCCAGCACCGCGCCCTTGAAGGTCTCCTCGATGAAGGCCTTCACCTCCGGCGACTGGTAGCTCTCCACCAAGATCTTCACCCAGGGCTTGTCCTTGTCGGCGGTGCGCACCGCGATCAGGTTCACGTACGGCCCCTTGGGATCCTCGCGCAGGATGGGATCCTTCACCGGGTCGAGGCCGGCCTGCTTGGCATAATTGGTGTTGATGCCGGCGGCATCCACGTCGGGCAGGGAGCGCGGCAGCTGGGCGGCGTCGATCTCGACGAACTTCAGCTTCTTCGGGTTGCCGGTGATGTCGAGCACCGAGGCCTTTACGTCCGTGCCGTTGCGCAGGGTGATGATCCCCTTGTCCTGGAGCAGCAGCAGCACCCGCCCGCCATTGGTGGGGTCGTTGGGGATGGCGATGGTGGCGCCGGCCGGGATCTCGTCGAAGCTCTTGTACTTCTTCGAGTAGACCCCGATCGGGAAGTTCACCGTGAAGCCGACGGGGCTGATCTGGTAGCCGCGGTCGGCGATCTGGTTGTCGAGATAGGGCTTGTGCTGGAACGAGTTGGCGTCGATCTCGCCGGCCGCCAGCGCGGCGTTGGGCACCACGTAGTCGGAGAATTCGACGATGGTGATGTCGAGCCCCTTCTTCGCCGCCACGGCCTTCGCCGCCTCCAGCACCTGGGCGTGAGGGCCGGGGGTGACAGCCACCTTGATGGCCTCGGCGCCGGCGGCCGCCGGCAGAAGGGCGGCCGCCAGGGCCAGGGTCACGGCCAAGGTCGCGCGTTTCATGACAGCTTCTCCTTTGAAATACGGGCTGGCGCTTAAGGGGGCATCGGGGAGATCCGACTCGCCGAAAACGCTCTAAATTATTGCCGCAAGGCACTTTTCTAACGCGAAGCGGGGCCCGCTTCGCCTGAAAGCGCTCGTTAGCGGCTGCGCTTGTCGAGGCGGCGGGCGAGGCCGTCACCGAGGGTTTGCACTCCCTGCACCAGCAGGATGAGCACGATCACCACCGCCGCCATCATCTCGGGCATGAAGCGCTGGTAGCCGTAGCGGATGCCGAGGTCGCCGAGGCCGCCGCCGCCCACCGCGCCGACCATGGCCGAGTAGCCGAGCAGCGACACCACCGCGAGGGTGAGGGCGAGGGTGATGGCCGGCAGTGCCTCCGGCAGCAGCACCTTGGCTACGATCTGCAGCGGGCTCGCCCCCATGGCGCGGGCGGCCTCCACCAGGCCCTGGTCCACCTCGCGGATCGCCGCCTCGATCAGCCGGGCGATGAACGGCGCCGCCGCCACGGTGAGCGGCACGATGGCCGCGCCGGTGCCGATGGAGGTGCCGGCGACCAGCCGGGTGAACGGGATGATGGCCACCACCAGGATGATGAAGGGCGTGGAGCGGGCGGCGTTCACCACCAGCCCGAGCGCGGTGTTGAGCCACGGCGCGGCAAACAGCTCGCCCGTCCGGCTGGTGGCCAGGAACACCCCCAGCGGCAGGCCGATGAGGGTGGCGACCAGCCCCGAAACCAGCACCATCCAGAGGGTCTGGCGGGTAGATTCCACCAGCAGGTCCACCATGGCCGGGGTGAGCAGGCCGAACGGGTCAGACATAGCCGAGCACCTCCGTGGCGAGGCCGAGCCGGGTCACCGCGCTGGTCACCGCGGCGAGCGTCACCGCATCGCCCGGCGCCGACACCACGATGACGCCGAACGGCGCCCCGGCAATGTCGTCCACCTGAGCCTGGATGATGTTGAGATCGATGCCGAGCAGCCGCGACACCCGCGACAGCACCGGATCGGTGGCATGCTCGCCGGTGAAGACGATGCGCAGCACCGCCTCCCGGCCCGGGGCGAAGTCCGGCCGAAGCCGCTCCGCCACATAAGGCGGCAGGCTGGTGCCGGTGAGGGCGGACAGGAAGGAGCGGGTGGTGGGATGGCGCGGATGGGCGAACACGTCGTAGGTCGTGCCCTCCTCGACAATCCGGCCGCCGTCGATCACCGCCACCCGGTCGGCCACCGCCTTGATCACCGCCATCTCGTGGGTGATCAGCAGGACGGTGAGGTTGAGCTCCGCATTCACCTTGCGCAGCAAGGCGAGGATCTGCGCCGTGGTCTCCGGGTCGAGGGCGGAGGTGGGCTCGTCGGACAGCAGCACCCGCGGCCGGGTGGCCAGCGCCCGGGCGATGCCGACCCGCTGCTTCTGGCCGCCGGAGAGTTCGGCGGGGTAGCGGTCGCGCTTGCCCTCCAGGCCCACCAGCTCCAGCAGCGGCTCCACCCGGGCCCGGATCTCGCGTGCCGGCAGGCCGGCGATCTCCAGCGGCAGGGCCACGTTCTCATAGGCGGTGCGCCGGGCCAGCAGGTTGAAGTGCTGGAAGATCATGCCGATGGAGCGGCGCGCGTGGCGCAGCGCCTTCTCATTGAGGGCGCCGATGTCGGTGCCGTCCACCACCACCCGGCCGGAGGTCGCCGCCTCGAGGCCGTTGACCAGCCGGATCAGGGTGGACTTGCCCGCCCCCGAGCGGCCGATGACGCCGACGATGGCTCCTTCCGGCACCGCCAGGGAGATGTCGGCCAGCGCCGTCACCGCCTGCTGGCCGCGACGGGGCGGAAAGGTCTTCTCCACCTGGTCGAGGAGGATCACCGGAGCGGCCGAGTACCCGCCTGCCGCGGCACCATCTGCCGCTACGCGTTCCGGGATCGGCAGGCTGGCGTTCACAATCGGCTCCGGCACGGATGCGTCGTTCGGTAAAACGGATTTCACGCTTCCGAGCGGACGGCGGATTTTCGCGATGTCAGCACGCAAGGCGCGTTGATCATCGTTCTTTTTACAGAACAAGTCAAGGGTGCCGATTATAATATGACTGAATTGATCGAAAATAAGGAGAGTGCCGGCGGAGCTATTCCGCCGGCCGTGCCACCCGCTCCACTCCGGGCCCGTTCTTGCCCGCGGCATCGGACGGGGCGCCCGGGCCATGGCCGTCGTCGGCGCCGCCGATGAACCGGCCGAAGATGCGGCCGAGGATCCGGCTCAGGTCGTCCATCACCGAGAACACCGAGGGCACGAACACCAGCGACAGCAGGGTGGAGGTGATGAGGCCGCCGATGACCGCGATGGCCATGGGCGCGCGGAAGGCGCCGCCTTCGCCCAGCGCCAGCGCCGAGGGCAGCATGCCCGCCACCATGGCGATGGTGGTCATCAGGATCGGCTGGGCGCGCTTGGCGCCCGCCTCCATCAGGGCGGTGGTGCGGTCCATGCCCTGGTGCAGCGCCTCGATGGCGAAGTCCACCAGCAGGATAGCGTTCTTGGTCACGATGCCCATCAGCATGAGGAAGCCGATGACCACCGGCAGCGACATGGAATTGCCGGTGAGCAGCAGCGCGATGAAGGCGCCTCCCACCGAAAGCGGCAGCGAGATCAGGATGGTGATCGGCTGGAGCACGTCGTGGAACAGCAGCACCAGCACCGCCAGAACCATCATCAGGCCGGCGGCCATGGCCATGGCGAAGCCGCTGAAGACCTCCTCCATGATCTCGGCGTCGCCGGACTCCTTGAGGCTGACGCCCGGCGGCAGGTTCCGCGCCTCGGGCAGCGCCTTGACCGCTTCCAGCGCGGCGCCCAGCGGGGTCTCGCCGACGAGGTCGGCCTCCACCGCGATCCGGCGGGCGCGATCGTAGCGGTCGAGGGCGGTGGGACCCTTGCCGAAGGCCACCTCGGCCACCGCGGAGAGCGGCACCGCGATGCCGGTGGCGGTGGGCACCTTGAGCGCGTCGAAGGTGGCCAGGCTGGTGCGCGCCTTCTCGTCCAACTGCACCCGGATGTCGATCTGCCGGTCGCCGGCGGAGAACTTGGCGAGGTTGGCGGAGATGTCGCCGATGGTGGCGATGCGCACCGTCTCGGCGATGGTGTCCACCGACACCCCCAGCTCCGCCGCCTCGTCGAGCTTGGGCACGATGCGGATTTCCGGCCGGTCGAGAGCGGCCGAGGAGACCACGTTGGCAAGCGTCGGCACCCGGTCGCGGATCGCCTTCTCCAGCTTCAGCGCGGCGGCCTCCACCTTCGGGCCATCGGCGCCCGAGAGCATGACCTGGAAGCCGCGCTGGGTGTTCTGGCCGTCCGGGCTCCAGGTGAAGCGCATGTCGGGAATGCGCCGCAGCTCTGTATTGAAGCTGGCCTCGAAGCTCTTCTGGTCCATGCGCCCGGCGGGCGGGACCAGATGCAGCACGAGCTGCGCCTTGCGGATCTCGCCGGCCGCATGGGCGAAGCCGCCCGAGCCGCCGGAGCCGGCGGTGGCATAGACGCTCGTCACCTCCGGCCGCGCCCTGAGGCGGGCGCCGATATCGTCGGCCACCCGCTGGGTCTCGGCCAGCGGCGTGCCCGGCGGCAGCTCGATGGACAGGATGGAGCGGGAGGAATCGCTGCTCGGCAGGAAGCCGGCGGGCAGCAGCGTCGACAGGAAGATGGTGCCGACGAAGATGCCGAAGCCGAGGCCGATGGTGGTCCAGCGGTGCCGCAGCGACCATGCCAGCACCGTGAGATAGCCCCGCATCACCCGGCCCGGGCCGGTGTCGCCATGGCCGTGGTCGCGCAGGAAATAGGCCGCCAGCAGCGGCGTGATGAGCCGCGCCACCACCAGCGAGAACAGCACCGCCACCGCCACCGTGAGGCCGAACTGCTTGAAGTACTGCCCCGAGATGCCGCCCATGAACGACACCGGCGCGAACACCGCGACGATGGTGAAGGTGGTGGCCACCACCGCCAGGCCGATCTCGTCCGCCGCCTCCATGGCCGCGCGATACGGCGATTTGCCCGAGCGCATGTGGCGGACGATGTTCTCGATCTCGACGATGGCGTCGTCCACCAGGATGCCGGTGACCAGCGTCACCGCCAGCAGGCTCACCGCGTTGAGCGAGAAGCCCAGCGCGTCCATCACCCAGAAAGTGGGCAGGATGGAGAGCGGGATCGCCAGGGTGGTGATGATGGTGGCGCGGATGTCGCGCAGGAACAGGAACACCACGATCACGGCCAGGATCGCGCCCTCGATGAGGGTCTGCATGGCCGAGGAATAGTCGGCCTTGGTGAAGCTCACCGAGGTGTCGATCTCGGTGATGGTGATGTCGGGATTGGCGGCGCGCAGCAGGTCGAGCTCCTGCAGCACCCGGTCGTAGACCGCGACGTCCGAGTGGCCCTTGGCGCGGTAGATGCCGAACGCGACGATGTTCTTGCCGTCGAGCCTTGCGAAGGTGCGCGGCTCGGCGGCGGTGTCGATGACCGAGCCGAGATCCTTCAGCCGCACCGAGCGGCCGTTGCTGAGCGCGATCCGGGTGTCGCCCAGCGCCTCGACGGTGGGCGCGCCGGCCAGGGTGCGGATGGTCTGCTCCTGCGCCCCCACCTCGCCGCGGCCGCCGGAAACGTCGAGATTGGTGGCGCGAAGCTGGCGGCTCACCTCGGCCGCGGTGACGCCGAGCGCCATCAGCCGGTCGGGATCGAGGGCGACGCGGATCTCCCGCTCGCGCCCGCCCTCGCGCTTCACCTGCGCCACCCCGCGCACCCCCTGCAGGGCCCGCGCCAGGGTATCGTCGACGAACCACGACACCTCCTCCGCGCTCATGGCGGGGGGGGGGACGGCGGAGACGGCGAGGGGCGGGCCCTCTATGTCCCCCCCCTCGGGCTCCGGCTCCTGGACGCGAGGCGGCCCACCGC
>CALMSN010000028.1 GCA_937872325.1 uncultured Xanthobacter sp.
CACGAGTTCCGGCTCGACGCCCGCCTTCCACAGGTTCGCGGGCCAGCCGAATCGCAGACCGCGCACGCCCGCATCCCAGTCCGAGACATCGGGCGCCGGCGACTGCCGCGTGGTCGCGTCGTAGGGGTCCGCACCCGCCAGCGCCGCGGCCATGGCGAGGGCGAAGTCGAGCCCGGAGGTCACCCCGGCCCCGGTGATGCGGTTGCGGTCCCGGACCACCCGCTCGGCCACCGGAATGGCGCCGAGCAGGGCGAGCTGGTCCAGCGACAGCCAGTGGCAGGTGGCGCGATAGCCCTTCAGCAGCCCGGCCGAGCCGAGCAGCAGCGAGCCGGTGCAGACCGAGGTGACGTAGCGCGCGTCCTCGGCCATCCGGTCGATGAAGTGGAGGGTGTCGCCATCCTCCATCAGGTCGAGCTGGCCGGGGCCGCCGGGCACCATAAGCACGTCGCAGGCGGCGATCTCGCCGAAGGCGGCATCCGGCAGTATCTTCAGGCCGGAGGCGTCGACCACCGGCTTGCGGCGGCTTTTCCAGGCCAGCTCCACCCGGGCGCCCGGCAGGCGCGCCAGAACCTCGAACGGCGCGGTGAGGTCGAGCTGGGTCATGCCCGGATAAGCGAGCATGACGATGTGCAGCCCACTGCCGGGGCCGGCCTCGGCCAAGGCCGGCCTCAGCCGCGGGCGGCGATGGCGTCGGCCACCGCCACGGTGCGCCGGGCCATCTCGGCGTGCAGCAGCTCCACCATGCGGCCGTCGAGGGTGATGACCCCCTTGCCGGCATTCTCCGGCAGCGCGAAGGCGGCGATGATCGCCCGCGCCCGCGCCACCTCGGCCTCGGGGGGCGAGAACGCTTCGTTGCAGGGCTCGATCTGGGTGGGATGGATCAGGGTCTTGCCGTCCATGCCGAAGCTGACGCCCTGGGCGCATTCGGCCTTGAAGCCGTCCATGTCCTGGAACTGGTTCCACACCCCGTCGATCACCTCGATGCCGAAGGCGCGCCCGGCGAGCACCGCCTGGGTCAGCCAGCCGGCCATGGGCGCACGGCCGGGGATCAGGGCGGCCCGGGTCTCCTTGGCGAGGTCGTTGGTGCCGAGCACGAACACCGACAGCCGGGTGATGGGATCGCGCGCCGCCGCGGCGATGGCGCGGATGTCGAGAATGGCGAGCGGAGTCTCGATCATCGCCCACACCCGGGTCTCGGCGGGGGCGCCCAGCGCCTCCAGCCGGCGGCCGACGGTGACGAGCTGCTCCACCCGCTCCACCTTGGGCAGCAGGATGGCGTCGGGCCTGGCGGCGGCGGCGGCGTCGAGGTCCTCCCCGCCCCAGGGGGTCTCCAAGCCGTTGATGCGGATGATGACCTCGCGCGGGCCGAAGCCGCCGGCAGCCACCGTCTCCGCCACCCGGGCGCGGGCCTCGGCCTTGCCGTCCGGAGCGACGGAATCCTCGAGGTCAAGGATCACGCCATCCGCGGGCAGGGTGCGGGCCTTCTCCAGGGCGCGGGCGTTGGCGCCCGGCATGTAGAGGACGCTGCGGCGCGGACGGATGCTCATGAACCGGCTCCAAGATGATGTTGCGGCGCGAGCTTAAGCCTTGCGCCGCACAGTGCAACGCCGCCGGCGGGAAATTTCCCGGATCCGGGGCCGCGTCGCTGGGCGATGGCCGGGCCGAGCTGCGGGAACGGCTCAGCGACCTTGGCCGCCCCCCCCCCGGGAGGATCCGCCGTAGGGCACCCCGGCGCCGAGGCGCTTTCACCCGAACCGGGCGCCGTGGATGCACGGCCATGGAGTGGACCGGGTCGGCGTGAAATGAAATCTGGGGGTTCAAGGCACCGTGGAGCCCTCTCCCGCTTGCGGGGGAGGGTTGGGAGGGGGCGTCTTTCCGCATGGCCCGCCGGCGGGAGGAGGCCGCGCCCCCCTCCTTTCCGGAACGCCGCACGCCCCCCGGCCAGCGGGAGATGGGGTTCGGCCAAGCTCGCACCGATCCACCGCTCCATGGAGCGGTGCTCCGCTTCCGGCCCCCGAAAGCCGGATCCCGCGCTAGTCGCTGATTTGGAAGGCGATTTTTGGCCGGATGGCACATCCGGTCAGGAAACGCCCTAGCCGCGCTGCTTGCGCACGGAGGCGACGCGCGGCAGCCCGGCCGTCTCCAGCGCTGCCAGCACGCGGTCGGCGAGGGCGGGGGCCGGCAGCAGGCGGCGGACCATCCGGCGCACCGTCTCCGGGCCGCCCGGCGCCTGCAGGACCAGCCGCTGCACGGCGGCATCCGCATCGGTGTCGCGGCCGAGGGTGTGCAGCACCAGGGCCAGGGCCACATCGGCCGCCATGGAGCGCTTGAGGGTCAGTTGCGGCAGCAGCGCGCTGGCGGTGTCCGGCTCGCTGCGCAGGAATGCCGCCAGAGCGAGATAGGCCTCCTGCAGCGGCGCATGGACGGCGCCGCGGGCGCGGGCCTTCAGCAGCAGCGCCTCGCCCTGCTCCACCTGCCCGGCGCCGATCAGGACGGTGCCGACCGTGGCCAGCCCGTCATCGTCGATCGGGTTGAGCTCAAGGGCACGCAGCGCGGTCGACGCCGCGGCCCCGGCGTCCCCGGCCAGCAGCTGCACCAGCGCCAGCGCGCGGGTGACGAAGGCGCTGGCGGGCGCCAGGTCGGCGGCGAGCTCGGCTTCGTCCAGAATGGCGCGCAACCGCTCGCGAGGCGGATCGAAATTCGTGTCCTGCAGGGTCGCGTCCAGCGTGCTGACGGCGCGCACCGCATGGACGATGGCCGATTCGCCCTCCTGCTCGGCCAGCCGGTCGAGGCAGGCCCGCGCACCGGGCTGCGGCGCCGGCGCCTCCCCGCGCAGGGTGGAGAGGACGCTGGTGAGGCAGCCGAAGCCCGACAGGGGCGTCGCGGCCTGCGCCCGCGCCCGCGCTCGGGCCAGCACCACGCCGGAGCCGTTCATGAGGGCGCTGGCCATCTCGCGCACCACCCGCTCCTCGCTGGCGGCGAGGTCTGCCCCGGCCTTCAGCCCGTCGAGAACATGCGACCAGATGATGGTGCCCTGGCAGCGGTCGGCGAGGCGGGTGACCAGCGAGAAGGTGCCGTCCTCGCGCGGCTCAGCCAGGCCGGCGAGGGAGAACACGCTGCGCGAGCGCGGGCCCGAGCAGTCGGAGGCCACCTCGGCCTCGGGGGTTTCCGGGCCGCCGATCTTGATGTCCACGAAATCGAAGCGGGCGAAGGTATCGCGCAGCCGCTCCTCGATCGCCCGCAGGGCCCCGGAGGGGATGGCCGGATCGGTGCTCTCGAAGCCGCGCACCTCCATCACCGGCAGGCGGATCCGGTCGGCCGGCCGCGAGGCGGTCCCAAGACCGGGGAGGACGGCGAGAGCGAGCCCCCCCACCAGCGCCAGCGCCACGGTGGCGGCGACCGCGGTGCGGATCCGGGCGGGGCGCAGGATCGCCGGCCGCGACGCCTGCGGAACGGCGGAAGGCGCCGCGCCGGCGGCAACCGCTGCGCCCGGCGCCGGCACATGGTCGGCCGGCACCAAGCCGGCGGGCGCCGCCTCTGCCACGACGGGATCCGCGGGCGCGGCCGCCTCGGCGGCGGGCACCTCGGCCGGGGCGAAGATGGGAACGTAGGTGCCCTTGGGGATGGTGATTCGCACCGGATCGCTAGCGCCGGCGGTGGCGTAATAACGCTCCAGGGCGCGCCGCAGCCGGGTCGCCTCCACCCGGACGATGGGATCGCTCTGCGGATCGAAGGACGGCGGGCGGCCGAGGGCCTCCACGGCGATGGTGTAGCCCTTCAGGGTCTCCGACCGGCCGGCGAGGGTCTCCTCCACCACGAATCGCAGGAAGGCCGCGAGCCGTGGCGAGGAGGCGAGCTCGCTGCCGCTGATCGCCCGCGCCAGCGCCAACCGCTCGGGCCCGGGGGGCTGCTCTTCCGGCGCCGGGGGCGCTTCGTCCGCAGCGGAGCCGGCGGGCGGCTGGGCATCGGACAGGGGCGCGCCGACCAGCGCCGCATCCGCCAGGGGGTCAGGCGAAGAGGCACCGGGGGCGGGAGTGGCGGGCAAGGAAGGGGCGGACAACGGGGCGGCGGCCGTCGCGGGAGGCAATGCCACGGCATCGCCCGCCGGCGCCCCGTCCACGGGCGCAGGATCGCTGGTCGGCACCCTCTGCTCGTCCTTACCCATCGTCATCTTCAATTTGTCTGCCAGAAGCGGGCGTCATGCAAGAGGCCAGCGGAGCGGTCTGCGCGGATGGCCGCCGGCTTTCGCCCGGGAGATGGGCACAAGGATGGCGCCCGCGCCACCCCGAAAGCAGCGCCTGCCGCGCTGCCAAAAATCCCCGGCCATGGGCGAAGGGGCCGTTTTCGCGATTCAAAGCGCGGGCAAAACCCATTAGCCTCCGCCGCCATCGGGCCGGACTCGCCCCGCGATCAGGCGGGAGATGGTGCCGGCCGAGGAGGCCCCTCATGGCATTGGATCTCGCGCGGCCGGATGCGGCCGACATCCCGACGACCGATTTCGTCCCCAACGATCTCGAGAGCTTCTGGATGCCGTTCACCGCGAACCGGGCCTTCAAGAAGCGGCCGCGCCTCGTCGCCCGCGCCAGGGACATGCACTATTACACCCCCGAGGGCCGCGCGATCCTCGATGGCTGCGCCGGCCTGTGGTGCTCCAATCCGGGGCACAACCGGGCGCCCATCGTCGAGGCCATCCGCGCCGCCGCCACCGAGCTCGACTACGCCCCCACCTTCCAGTACGGCCATCCGGCGGCCTTCGCGGTGGCGAGCCGCATCGCCGCTTTGGCGCCGGCCGACCTCGACCATGTCTTCTTCTGCAATTCCGGCTCGGAGGCCTGCGATACCGCGCTGAAGATCGCCCTCGCCTACCAGAACGTGACCGGCAACGGCGCCCGCACCCGGCTGATCGGCCGTGAGCGCGGCTATCACGGGGTCGGCTTCGGCGGCATCTCGGTGGGCGGCATGGTGGCCAACCGGCGCAGCTTCGGCACCCTCCTGGCCGGCACCGACCACCTGCCCGCCACCTACGACCGCAAGCACCAGGCCTTCACCAAGGGCGAGCCCGAATACGGCGCCCATTTCGCCGACGAGCTGGAGCGGCTGGTGGCGCTGCACGACGCCTCCACCATCGCGGCGGTGATCGTGGAGCCCATGGGCGGCTCGGCCGGCGTGCTGCCGGCGCCGAAGGGCTATCTCCAGAAGCTGCGGGAGATCTGCACCAAGTACGGCATCCTGCTGATCTTCGACGAAGTCATCACCGGCTTCGGCCGGCTCGGCCACGCCTTCGCCGCCGAGCGCTACGGCGTGGTGCCGGACATGATCACCTTCGCCAAGGGGGTGACGGCCGGCGCGGTGCCGATGGGCGGGGTGATCGTGCGCAAGGGCATCTACGACGCCTTCATGAAGGGGCCGGAGCATGTCATCGAACTGTTCCACGGCTATACCTACTCGGCTCACCCGCTGGCCTGCGCCGCGGCGATCGCCACCCTCGACCTCTATCGGGACGAGGGGCTGTTCGCCCGCGCTAAGGCGCTGGAGCCCATGTGGGCCGATGCGGTCATGACGCTGCGCGACAAGCCGGGCGTCCTCGACATTCGCACCGTCGGAATCACCGCCGCGGTGGATCTCGTGGGGCGCGATGGCCTGCCCGGCCAGCGCGGCTATGCGGCGCTGGAAACCGCGTTCCACGACGAGGGGCTGATGATGCGCACCTCCGGCGACACGGTGGTTGTCACGCCGCCCCTCATCATCTCCGAGGCGCAGGTGGGCGAGCTGGTGGAGAAGCTCGGCCGCGTCATCGACGCCACCGCCTGATGACGGCGGCGGGGACGGCCCGGCCGCCCCCGCCCCCCGGTCACAGCCGTCCTGTCAGCGCCAGGACGATCACGATGATGAGCAGGACACCGACGATTCCGCCTGGTCCGTAGCCCCAGCCCCGGCTGTAGCCCCAGTTCGGCAGGGCGCCGACCAGGATCAGCACGAGAATGATGATGAGCAGCGTCGACATGATGGCCTTGCCTCCCGTCACGATGTGATCCGGGCACGCCGCGGCTGACGCGACACAGGCCCTTGCGGACCTGGCGACGAAGCCGTCTTCGCGACTGCGGTCAGATGCGACGGCGCGCCCCTCACGCGCGAGGGACGGGACACGATCCTGCTGTCGGTCGGAGAGCCCGCACCCTGCCGCCGCCACGGGGGCGACGCCGGGGTCAAGGCTCCATGTGCCTGTCGCAAAAGGAAACGCCGATGCGGGGAAGCGGTTCCCGTGCCGCTGCCGCTTCGCCGCCGGGCGGACGGGTGTCCGCCCCTGCCCCGCCTTCAGAGGCCCGACCGCCTCAGAGCGGCGCGGTGGCGGCGGCGAGCCAGCCGGCGGTCTCGGGATCCACCAGCGGCGCGATGGCTTCCCGCACGAAGCGATGATAGCGGTCGATGGCCTCCCGCTCGATGCTGTCCAGCAGCACCAGCTCGATGAGCCGCCGATCGTAGGGCGCCAGCGTGAGGGTGGCGAAGCCGAGGCACGGCTTCTCGGCGCCCTCGACGGCGCGCGGCTCCACCAGGATCAGGTTCTCGATACGGATGCCGTAGGCCCCGGCCCGGTAGAAGCCGGGCTCGTTGGAGAGGATCATCCCCTCCCCCAGCGCCAGATGGCCGAGCGGCGAGATCCGCGCCGGCCCTTCGTGCACCGACAGCCCGGCCCCGACGCCGTGGCCGGTGCCGTGGTCGAAGTCGAGCCCCGCCGCCCACAGATACTGCCGCGCCAGCGGATCCAGCTGGGCCCCGGTGACCCCGGCGGGAAACACCGCCCGGGCCACCGCCAGGTGGCCCTTCAGCACCAGCGTGTAGTGGTGGCGCATCTGCGCCGTGGGGGTGCCCACCGCCAGGGTGCGGGTGACGTCCGTGGTGCCGTCGGGATACTGCGCGCCCGAATCGATCAGGAACAGCTCGCCGGCCCGGATCGGCCGGTTGGTGGAGTGCGAGACCCGGTAATGGACGATGGCGCCGTTCTCGCCGGCGCCGGCGATGGTCGGGAACGAGATGTCGGAGAGGTTGCCGGAGGCGCGACGGAAGGTCTCCAGCGCTTCCACCGCACGGATCTCGGTCAGCCCGCCCGCGGCGGCATGGGCCTCGAACCAGCTGAGGAAGCGCACCAGCGCCACGCCGTCCCGCAGGTGCGCCGCCCGCATGCCGGCGATCTCCGCCGCATTCTTGCGCGCCTTGAGGAGGGCGATGGGGTCTGCCCCCTTGCTCACCGTGCCGCCGGCGGCATCGATGAGGTTGGCGAGGCGCACCGGGCAGGTGGCCTGGTCGATCCGGATGGTGCGGCCCCGGGCGAAGTCGGCGAGCGCGCTGTCGAGGGCGGTGGCGGGCCACACGTCGGCGGTCCGCTCCAGCACCGCGTGGACATGGTCCGGCAGGTTGGCCGCATCGACGAACAGCATGGGGCGGCCGTCCGCCGGCACGATGCTCCAGGTCAGCGGCAGCGGCGTGTGGGCGACATCGGCGCCGCGGATGTTGAGCAGCCACGCGGTGGCATGGGGATCGCTCACCAGTGCGCCGTCCAGCCGCTCCTCGGCCAGCGCCTCGCGCACCCGGCGCAGCTTGGCGCCGGCCTCCTCGCCGGCCACCGAGAGGTCGAGCAGGCGGATGGGCGCGGCGGGCGGCGCCGGGCGATCGGTCCACAGCGGATCGATGGGATCATCTTCCACCGCGACGAGAATGCCGCCGGCCGTCGCCACCGCCTTGGCGAACCGCTCGCGGGCGTCGAGGGTGGTGCGCCAGGAATCGAAGCCGAGGCTCGCTCCCTTGGGCAGGTGGGTCTCGATCCACTTCTCCGGCCGGGTGGTGGCCAGCGGCACCACGGTGACCACCGCGGTGTCCACCTGCGCCGGCGCCTGGAGGGCGTAGCGGCCATCCACGAACAGCGCCGCAGTCTCCGGAAGGATTACCAGCAGGCCGGCGGATCCGGTGAAGCCGGTGAGCCAGGCCAGCCGCTCCTCGCAGGGCGGGACGTATTCGTTCTGGTGGGCATCGGCGCGCGGCACGATATAGCCGTCGAGGCCGCGCCGGGCGAGCTCGGCGCGCAGGGCCGCGAGGCGACGGGGCCCGGCACGGCCGTCGGCGAGGTCGTCGAAGCTCTGGAAGCGGGCGCTGAAATGCAGGTGCGGATCAAGGTCCGGCGCGGCGGAGGAGGAATGGGCTGTCATGGCGCGCTGCAGTCTTCGCTGATGCGTTTTCGGGCGATCGGGTTATGGCGCAGAGCATAGGGAGGTGGCCCGATCCCGGCAATGCGCCGGCATCGGATCACCGGGCGGCGCCGGGGCGGAAGCCGATCGCCCCCGGCGCCTTTCGAGCTCCCGGCGTGCATCGCCTGCCGCAAGCTTGCCCCTGCCGGGCGGGTGGTGCGAGCCTTTTCGAGCCGGCCGGCTTCGATCCAGGCGGCGCCGACCTCGCGCGGCGAAATGACCGAAGATCTTGAGCCGGAACCGCTTTCCGTCATCCCCAGCGAGCGAGAAGCGGTCCGGGCCCTCCCTGTCGCGGCTTTTGCCGGCGGCGGGATGCGGTGTGCCGGGAAAACGCGTCTTGGCCGAGCGCCTGCGGCCTCGCGGCCCCGGCTTTCATGGCATGATGCCGCGCCCTCAGGGATTCGCGGCGCCGCCGCCATCCCGGTGCGCTGCAAGGAGCCTTCCATGTCTGCCTCGGTCTACGATATCCCGGTCACCCGCATCGACGGCAGCGATGCCAGCCTGCGCGCCTATGCCGGCAAGGTGCTCCTGGTGGTGAACGTCGCGTCCAAATGCGGGCTGACGCAGCAATATGCCGGCCTGCAGAAGCTCTACGACGCGAAGAAGGGCGAGGGGCTCGAAATCCTCGGCTTCCCGGCGAACAATTTCCGCAGCCAGGAGCCCGGCACCGAGGCCGAGATCGCCAGCTTTTGCGAACTCAATTACGGCGTCACCTTCCCGCTGTTCTCGAAGATCTCGGTGGTGGGGGCGGATCGCCATCCGCTCTACGATGCGCTCATCGCCGCCCAGCCCAAGGCGGAAGGCACCGAGGCGTGGCGGGCGCGGCTCGCCGGCTTCGGCATCCAGTCGGCGTCGGAGAGCGACGTGCTGTGGAACTTCGAGAAGTTCGTGATCGGCCGCGACGGCAGCGTCGTCGCCCGCTTCTCGCCAGACATCGCCGCCGACGATCCGCGCCTCCTCGAGGCCCTCGACGCGGCGCTCGCCGGCTGAGCCGCACACGAGCGCATCCGCCCCGGCCGGGCCCGTACCTTCGACAGGGCGCGTTCGGCCGCGGGCACCTGCCGCAGCCCTCTGCCGGGACTGCGCGAGCTCCCGGCGCCGGGGGCGATCGGGCCGGAGCATCGCGATCTGAACCGACCGCGCTCCCACCCACTTAAAACCTCCCACAAAACCTCGTGTTGTCAGGTGTCCGAGGGATCTTGGTCCGCCTGCCAAGGCGCCGACCGCAGCGGATGCGGTCGGCTTCGGCGAGGATCGGCAACGCGGCAGGGGGCCGAAGGACCTGACCAGCCCACCCAAAGTGGTTTTGGATACCCTCCCCCCCGGCCTTCGACCGGCACCATGAGGTACGCTCAGGCGCCGCGCGGGCTTCTCCAAAGCTCCATGAGCCTCCTCATGGAGCTTTTGTGTGAGAGGCTCTTAAAGGAGCGGCGTTATGCGCCCGGCGGCGGGGTCCGGCCGGGCGGGTCGGGGGGCGGCACGATGAGGCCCATCGCGGCCCGCTCCGCCTGATCGCGCCGGTCGTGGCCGAAGCGATGCTCGACCCAGATCTCCAGCGGCCGCACCGCCACCAGCAGGAACAGCGTGCCCGCCACCCCGAACAGGATCAGCGGCCAGGAGGCCAGCGCGCAGGTGAGCCCCAGCGTCGCCGCCGCCCAGACCGTGGCGGCACTGGTGAGGCCGTAGACCTCCAGCTTCTCCGGATTGCGCAGCACCACTCCGGCGCCGAGGAAGCCGATGCCGGTGAGCACGCCCTGGATCACCCCCTGCACCACCCGTCCGGTGGCCTGGGTGTCGCCGCCGATCACCGGAAATCGCAGCCCGGCCAGCGCCACCAGCGCCGCCCCCAACGCCACCAGCCCGAGGGTGCGCATCCCCAGCGGCTTGCCGTGCAGGTCGCGATTGAGCCCGATGGCCATGCCCACGGCCATCGCGGCGAGCAGGCGGAGGCCGGCTTCGATGTCGGCGGCGGAGAACAGCACGGCATGCCCCTCAGGATTCGGCCCCTTTGCCCCGGGCCGACCGCGGCGCCGGGATCGACGCCCGGCACCTTATACCATCGGCCGCGCCGGGTGAGGATGGCGCATGGGCCGTGCCGGCATGTCAAAGGCCCATGAGCGCGCCGGCCTTTGGACGAAAGGCCTCTCACAAAACCTCTGGGGAGGAAGTGGGCCGATGGATTTCGGCCCGCCTGCCCCCGTGCCGACCGAAGCCGATGCCACATGCATCGGCGAGAGTCGGAAACGCGGAAGGCGGCCGAAGCATCCGGCCTCAAGAAGTTTCGCCAGAGGCTATAAATGCCGCTGGGTGGCGGGGGCGAGGGATTTTCGTCCCCGCCTGCCCCAGGCGCCGACCAAAGCCGACGCCGCAAGCACCGGCTCGGATCAGCAATGCCGCAGGTGGCCGAAGCACCTGGCCCCGCGGAGCTTCGCCAGAGGCTCCAAAAGCCGCTGGGCGGAAGGGGACGGGGGATTTTCGTCCCCGCCTGCCCCCAGGGGCCGACCACAGCCGATGGCGCGAGCATCGGCTCGGATCGGCAACGCCGAAGGTGGCCGAAGCACCTGCCCTCGGGAGACTTGGCCAGAGGCCATAAAAGCCGCTGGGCAGCCGGAGGCGAGGGATTTTCGTCCCCGCCTGCCCCCAGGGCCGACCAAGGCCGATGCCGCAAGCATCGGCGCGGATCGGCAACGCCGCAGGTGGCTGAGGCGCCCGGCCCCGCGAGGTTTCGCCAGAGGCTCTTCCACCCGGCCCCAATCGATTGATCGGTACCGGTTGGATCACACGCAAACGTAGCCGAGCTCCCGGGCGCCATCCGCCTGGGCCTTCACCGTCATGAAGCAAGATCCCGCCGGCGGGCAGCGCACGCCGGTGGGATCGCACCCTGAGGGCGTGGCCGATCAGGCGCCGGACGGGGCCAGCTTGTCCTGGGTGCGGGTGTCGAAATCGCCGGCGTCGTGGCGCTCGTGCAGTTGGCCGGCCGGATCGCCGACCACCCGGTTGACCTTGCGGCCGCGCGCCACCGCGGGCCGGGCGAAGAGCTGGTCGGCCCAGCGGACCACGTTGCGATAGTCCCCGGCGGAGAGAAACTCCGCCGCATCGTAGAGCCAGCCCTTCACCAGCCCGCCATACCAGGGCCAGATGGCCATGTCGGCGATGGTGTACACGTCGCCCGCGACGAACTCGTTGTCGGCGAGGCGGCGGTCCAGCACGTCGAGCTGCCGCTTCACCTCCATGGCGTAGCGGTTGATGGGATATTCCTGCTTCGTCGGCGCATAGGCGAAGAAATGCCCGAAGCCGCCGCCGAGGAAGGGCGCCGATCCCATCTGCCAGAACAGCCAGGAGAGCGCCTCGGCCCGCTCCGGCTGCCGGGTGGGCAGGAAGGCGTCGAACTTCTCCGCCAGGTGCATCAGGATCGCGCCGGACTCGAACACCCGGATCGGGGTCGGCCCGCTGCGGTCCACCAGTGCCGGGATCTTCGAGTTGGGGTTGATCTCCACGAAGCCGGAGCCGAACTGGTCGCCCTCGTTGATCCGGATCAGCCAGGCATCGTATTCGGCGCCAGCATGGCCGGCCGCCAGCAATTCCTCCAGCATGATAGTGACCTTCTGCCCGTTCGGCGTGCCGAGCGAGTAGAGCTGGAGAGGATGCCGGCCCACAGGCAGCGCCTTTTCGTGGGTCGGCCCCGCCACCGGGCGGTTGATGCTGGCGAAGTGGCCGCCGCTGGCCTTCTCCCAGGTCCAGACCCGGGGCGGGACATATTCGGGATGGTCGCTCATGATCGGCTCTCCGGAAAGATCCCCGCGGCACGGGCCTGCGCCGGCCGGATATCGGCGAGGCTGCCCGCAACCGCGGTGACATGATGAGGTCTCAAGGGCCGCGCCCGTCGATCTTCGGCACCTGAAGCACCGCCCGGCCGCGCGGCGACCGCGACGCCAGCAGCACCCCGCCGACGATCACCGCGATGGCGCCGAGCTCGGTGGCCGACGGGCTCTCCCCCAGGATCGGGACGGCGAGCAGGGTGGCGATTCCCGGCAGCAGCGCGATGGTGGCGGCCGCGCCCCCGGCGCCAAGCTGCCCCACCGCCTGGTTGAAAGTGATGAGCGCGACGCAGCTGACCAGGATGCCCTGATAAATCACCTGCAGCGCGATCTCCTCCGGCCCCGCGAGGCTCAGCCGGCTGAGGCCCAGGAGGAGATAGGGCGGCAGGAACAGCACCGTGGACCAGGCGCAGATCAGCGCCGCGGCCTCGATGGCCTTCAGCCCGCTCGACCGGAAGAACAGCGTGTAGATCGCCCACATGGCCGAGGCGCCGGCCAGCGCCGCGAGGCCCGCGAGGCTCGGCGCGCCGTGGGCGACCGCCCCCGCCAGCACCAGCAGGGCGACGCCGGCGATGATCGCCGCAAAGCCGAGCCAGCGGGTCCGCCCCTGCCGCTCGCGCAGGAAAGCCCAGGCGAACACGCCGGCGAACACCGGCATCAAAGTGGGGGCCACCGAGGCCGCCTGCGCCGCCGACGTGAGCTTCAGCCCGAGCGCGAGCAGCAGCACGAACGGCACGCCCCACAGCCCGGAGAAGATGAGGCCCCGCCACCAGCTGCCCGGCGGCAGGCGCGACCAGCGCTGGATGAGGACCGGCGTCAGCACCACCGCGCCGACACCGAACCGCAGGATCGAAATGTCCCAGATCTGGAGCTGGCGGGTGACGCTGAAACGCGTCACCACGAACCAGCCGGCGAAGATGGTGACCGACAGCAGCGCCCAGAAGAAGCCCATCACGCGCGAGCCGCCGGGGTGGCGGGCGCCGCGGGGCGGGGCCACGGGCGCGGGCCCCTCCCCCGCTCCGCCTGCGGCCTGCGACGGGGCGGCAGGACCGCCGCCGTCATCGCCCGGGACGACGGCATCTGCCGCATCCGATGCCCGGAGCGGTTCCTTCCGGATTGCCATGGCGGGGGTCCTCTCAGGCGCTCCCACGGAGCCGCACGGCCCCGCGCCTTGTGTTTTAGTTCGACCGTTCTACAATGCAATGACGGGCCGCCGATGGCAAGATGCCGGCGGTTGCGAGCGAGGGGAACCAGCGAGGGGACGGCTGCCGGATGGCAAGGCCACGCGCATTCGACGAAGGGGCTGTGCTCGATGCCGCGATCCAGTGCTTCTGGAACCGCGGCTACGAGGCGACCTCGATGCGCGACCTGATCGCCCGCACGGGGCTGACCGCCGCGAGCCTCTACAACGCCTTCGGCGACAAGCGTTCGCTGTTCGAGAAGGCGCTCGCGCATTACGTGGAAGGCAGGATCGCCGAGCGCATCCGGCGCTGCGAGGCGCTGGCGCCCCGTGCCGGGATCGCCGCCTATTTCGACGAAGTGCTGGCCCGCTCGCTCGACGATCCCGAGCACAAGGGCTGCATGGTGGTGAACTCGGCCCTCGACGTGGCGCCCCATGACCCCCGGCTGGGGGAGGCCGTCGCCGAGGTTCTCGGCCGGATCGAGCGCTTCTTCCGCGATTGCGTCCGGCGGGGACAGGCGGATGGATCCATCACCACGGCGATGCCGGCGGACGACCTCGCCCGCCACCTTCTCGGGGTCCTGATGGGGGTGCGGGTGCTGGCGCGGGCGCGGCCCGACCGCGAGCTGCTGGCGGGCGCCATCGCCCCGGCCTTGGCCTTGCTCGACCCGGCGGCGCCGGAGCCCGACCCAGACGACACGCCTATGATATCAAACCCTTATGGCCATTAGGCTGGCGTGACGCGCCGCGCCTTCCGCCCGGCCACGGCGTTCGGGCACGGAAAACCACGGTCCGTTCCTGTAAAGGAATTTCCGGCCACGGCTGGAATGATGCGGCTATCCGCGATAGGCATCATCCGATCCTGCCCGCACCGGAGTTTCCCATGCCGCTCTATGCCCTTGACGGCCATGCGCCCGAACTGCCCGCCGACGGCGACTACTGGATCGCGCCCACCGCCGTGTTGATCGGCAAGGTGGTTCTGCGCAAGGGCGCCAATATCTGGTTCGGCGCCGTGCTGCGCGGCGACAACGAGATCATCGAGGTGGGCGAGGGCTCCAACATCCAGGACAATTCGGTGCTGCACACCGACATGGGCGTGCCGCTGACCATCGGCCGCGACGTGACAGTGGGGCACAATGCGATCCTGCACGGCTGCACCATCGGCAACAATTCGCTCATCGGCATGGGCGCGACGGTGCTGAACGGCGCGGTCATCGGCAATCACTGCCTCGTGGGCGCCAATGCCCTGGTGACCGAACGCAAGGTGTTCGAGGACTATTCCCTCATCTCCGGATCGCCCGCCAAGGTGCTCCGCAAGGTGGAGGGCCCGCTGGCGGAGGTCCTGCTGCGGTCGGCGCCCGGCTATGTCAAGAATTCCCGCCGCTACAAGGCCGGCCTGACGCCCATCGGGGAATGACAGGCGCCCCTGCCGGCAGGCTCTGCGATATCCGCGGCGCAGAAGGCGTCGGCCGGTCCGTGATGACGACGCTGGCGGCGCCTGCAAACTCTGGTGAAGACGCTTACGGCGTCTATTCCGTTATTATGAAAGCGCTACGGGCTCTCAGGTATCCTTGATGAAGACGCCCACGGCGCCCGCTCGTCCCTGACAAAGACGCCTACGGCGTCTGGCCCCCACCTGATGAAGACGCCTACGGCGTCTTCATGGCCCTGCGAAACGCCGCGAGGGTCTCCGCGCTGACGTGATGCTCGATGCCCTCGGCGTCCACCCGCGCCGTCTCCTCGCTCACCCCGAGGGAGCGCAGGAAGGCCTCCACGGTGCGGTGACGGGCGCGGCTTTCCTCCGCCAGCTTGCGGCCGGCCTCGGTGAGGAAGACCCCCCGATAGGGCTTGCGCGAGACAAGCCCCTCCGCCGAAAGCCGGGCCAGCATCTTGGCCACCGTGGGCTGGGCGACCCCGAGGCGGGCCGCGATGTCCACCTGCCGCGCCTCGTTGCCGTCCTCGATCAGGTCGGCGATCAGCTCGACATAATCCTCGATCAGCGCCCCGCGCCGGGCCTCCCGGGTCTGGCGAAAGCCTTCCGAATGCACCTGCGCATCGGGAAGCAGGGCGTCTCGGCGGGCGGAACGGCGCACAGCAGGCAAGTCGGCTCTCTCCCCCGGGCACGCGCCGCCATCAGCCATCGTGTGACGGCCGAAGGCGCGCGTCCTGTTCACGCCTCGCGAACCGGCGCACCGATGGGCAGCCTCACCCCCCGACCGGACCGGTTCCAATGGACCGGACTTACCAGAAATCGCAAACGCGGGCATCAGGCTTTATTATTTATAGCATTAGCTTATATTCATATCATATCCTATACCGGTATTGCCGAGGGAGCCCTGATGCCAAGCCCCGCCTATCTTCCTGTTGCTCTTTGCGTTCATCGCCCCGCGCGCCGCCGTGCCCTGGCGCGGATTTCAGCCCTCTCCCTCGCGGTGCTCGGCCTGCTGGCCGGCCCCGCCGCGGCGGCCGACAAGTTCAAGGCGGTCACCACCTTCACCGTCATCGCCGACATGGCGCGCAACGTCGCCGGCGATGCCGCCATCGTCGAATCCATCACCCGGCCCGGCGCCGAGATCCACAACTTCCAGCCCACGCCCGGCGACATCATCAAGGCCCAGGACGCCGACCTCGTCCTGTGGAACGGGCTCAACCTGGAGCTGTGGTTCGAGAAGTTCTTCCAGAACCTGAAGGGCGTGCCCAGCGCCGTCGTCTCCGAAGGGGTGACGCCCATGGGGATCGTCGAGGGGCCGTATACCGGCAAGCCCAATCCCCATGCCTGGATGTCCACCGAGGCGGCGCTGATCTACGTGGACAACATCCGCGACGCCTTCGTCCGGCACGACCCGGCCAATGCCGCGACCTATCGCGCCAATGCCGAGGCCTACAAGGCGAAGATCACCGCCGCCCTCGCCCCCACCAAGGCGAAGCTCGCCGCCCTGCCGCCCGAGCGGCGCTGGCTGGTGACCAGCGAGGGCGCCTTCAGCTACCTCGCCCGCGACATGGGGCTGAGGGAGCTCTATCTGTGGCCCATCAACGCCGACAGCCAGGGCACCCCGCAGCAGGTGCGCAAGGTGATCGACGCCATGCGCCGCAACAAGATCCCCGTGGTGTTCAGCGAGAGCACCGTCTCCGACAAGCCGGCCCGGCAGGTGGCGCGGGAGACCGGCGCCACTTATGGCGGCGTGCTCTACGTGGATCCGCACAGCGAGCCCGGCGGCCCGGTGCCCACTTATATCGACCTGCTGCAGGTGACCGCCGACACCATCGCCCGCGGCCTCGCCGAGGCGCCGGCGGTGAAGTAGGAGCTCATGCCAAAGGCCCGTGGGGATGGCTCATGGGCCTTTGGTCGCCCCCGCGCCACCATCGGACGCAACCCGGCTGGCGCCTTTCGAAGCCGGGGCCGATGGTCTCAGACGGCTTCCGCGATCCCGGCCCGCCGCCGGAATGCACTTGGCGCACAGGCGCCGCGAGAGTTCATGCCAAACGCCCGTTAGGGTCACTCATGGGCCTTTGATCGCCCCCGCGCCACGATCGGACGCAACCCGGCTGGCGCCGTTCGAAGGCCGCAGCCGATGACGTCAGACCGCTTCCGCGATCCCGGCCCGCGCCAGGATGCGCTCGGCCCGCAAGCGCACCGGCGTATCCACCATCGCGCCGTCCACCTTCACCACCGATCCGCCGGCGGCCAGCGCCGCCAAGATCCCCCGCGCCCAGGCGACATCCTCCTCCGGCGGTGCAAGGCCGGCGCAGGCCGGCGCCACCTGGCGGGGGTGGATGCACAGCTTGCCGGCGAACCCAAGCCCCGCAGCATGGGCGGCATCGGCCTTGATCGCGTCATCGTGGTCGATCCGCGTCGTCACTCCGTCGATGGGGCCGCCCTGCCCCGCGAGGCGCGCCGCCAGCACCACCTCGGAGCGGGCGGAGAGCAGCGCCTCGCGGCTCTCGGTGCAGCCGAGATCGGCGGAGAAGTCGATGGAGCCGAAGGCGAGCCGCACCACCTGCGGCACCCGGGCGATGGCCCGCGCCGCCGCCAGCCCCACAGCGCTCTCGATGAGCGCGACCAGCGGCACCGCTCCTCCGAGGGCCGCCGCGACGGCGGCGACCGTGTCCGGATCCTCGCTCTTCGGCAGCATCACCGCGGCCGCCGGCAGGCTGCGGACCACGGCGACATCCTCGTCGTGCCAGGGGGTTCCGGAGGCATTGATGCGCACGATCACCCCCGGCGGGCAGGCCGCGGCGAGCGCCTTACGCGCGGATGCCTTCTCGGCCACGCCGATGGCGTCCTCCAGGTCGAGGATCACCCGGTCCGCGCCGCTCGCCAGCGCCTTGCCGAAACGGTCCGGGCGGCTCGCCGGCACGAACAGGGCCACCATGCGGGCGAGCCGCAGCGCATCGGACGGGGAAGCAGGCACAGACGCAACTCCAGGGAAAACCGCGGGCATGGTGGGCAAACGGCCGCCGGACGCCAATAGGGATTTGCGATTCCCCTCATAGCCCGGGGCGATCTCCGGCCGGGCCTCACCATAACTTTCAGCTATAGCGCCTAGAGCAATTTCGCGTTTTACGGATGCACCGGCTTCAACTAGCTCTCAGTTGGTCTGATGGCGTCCGGCCGGGTATGGCGTCTTCCCGCATCGGCGGGCAATGCCGGGGCGCCGCATCGCGAGGCCATCCCGGCATCGATTCTGCGCTTGTGAAGAGCGCCCCTTGCGCCCTATGGCCACGCCATGGGACCGCAGCCGGCACTCGGGGATGGAAGGGGCTCGCGATGCAGCACGATCTCGACGGCATCCTGGTCGTGTCGGTGGAGCAGGCCGTGGCCGCGCCCTACGCCTCCGGACGGCTGGCCGATGCCGGCGCCAGGGTCATCAAGGTGGAGCGGCCGGAAGGTGACTTCGCCCGCAATTACGACGCGCTGGTCCACGGCGAGAGCGCCTATTTCGTCTGGCTGAACCGCGGCAAGCAGTCGATCTGCCTCGACCTGAAGGCCAAGGCGGACGCCGACCTGCTGGGCGCCATGATCGCCAAGGCGGACGTGTTCATTCAGAACCTCGCGCCCGGCGTCATCAGCCGCCTGGGCTTCGACCCGGCGGCGCTGAGGGCGGCCAATCCGCGGCTCATCACCTGCTCCATTTCCGGCTATGGCGACGAGGGGCCCTATCGCGACCTCAAGGCCTACGACCTCCTGGTGCAGGCGGAGAGCGGGCTGTCGTCCATCACCGGCAATGCCGAGGGCCTCGCGCGGGTGGGGGTCTCGGTGTGCGACATCGCGGCCGGAATGACCGCCTTCCAGGCCATCCTGCAGGCCCTGTTCGCCCGCGAGCGCACCGGGGTCGGCCGCCACCTCTCGGTGTCTCTATACCACGCGCTGGCCGACTGGATGAACGTGCCCTACCTGCAATACGTCTATGGCGGCAAGGCGCCGGACCGGGCCGGGCTCAACCATCCCACCATCGCCCCCTACGGCGCCTATGAGTGCGGCGACGGCAAGGCGGTGCTGTTCTCGATCCAGAACGAGCGGGAATGGCTGCTGTTCTGCGCCGACGTGCTGCGGCGGCCGGAGCTTGCCGGCGATCCGCGCTTCGACAGCAATCCCAATCGCGTGGCCCATCGCCCGGCGCTGGACGAGATCATCCGCGAGGTCTTCGCCACCGTGTCGCGCGAGGCGATGGTGGAGCGGCTGGAGGCGGCGCGCGTCGCCTACGGCCGCGTGAGCTCCATGGAGGATGTGGCCCGCCATCCGCAGAACCGCCACGTCACCGTCGACACCCCCACCGGCCCGGTGACCTGCCTCGCCCCGGGGGCGCTGGTGAACGACACCCTCCCCGCCTTCGGCCCGATCCCCGCGCTCGGCCAGGACACCGCGGCGCTGACCGCGGAATTCACCGCCCGCCGCGACGACAAGGGCGCCGCCTGAGCGCGCCCGGCGGCGCTGCGGAAGGGGCAAATTGCATCTGCGCCGGCCCCGGTCTTCGACCGATGCCGCCGCGCGGCGATCGAGCGCCACGCGGCGCCTGAACCAGAAGCTCCTCTGGAAAATCGCGCTTCGCCGGTGAGCTCCGGCGAAGCCGCGAAATCGTCATGCCCGGCCCTACACAGGGCGGCATGGCCGGAGCCGCCGGAACGGTCAGGACCGCGGCCGGGCGGCAAGCCCAAGCCCATGCGTCCCGACGCACGGGGCCACATCCGGCCCCACGCCGTGCCCCGGCAAGCCCCGCCGCCTCAGTGCGGTGCCCCCGCCTCCGGCGGCGGCGCCGTCACCTTCGGCCGCGCGCCGGGCCTGAGCTTCTCGCGGATGGCCTGGAACATCACGTAGAGCGGCGGGATCACGAAGATGCCCAGCACCGAGGCGGCGATCATCCCGCCGAACACCGGTGTGCCCACGTTCTGCCGCGCCATCTGCGCCGCCCCGGTGGCCACCACCAGCGGATAGAGGCCGAGGATGAAGGCGAGCGAGGTCATCATCACCGGCCGGAACCGCAGCCGCGAGCCTTCGGTCGCCGCCTCCAGTAGGTCGACGCCGCGCTCGCGCTGCTCCTTGGCGAACTCGACGATCAAGATGCCGTTCTTCGCCGCGAGGCCGATCAACACGATCATGCCGATCTGCCCGTAGAGGTCGAGGGTGAGGCGGCCTATCAGCAGCGCCGCATACGCGCCCAGCATGCCCACCGTGACCGAGAGCAGCACCGGCACCGGGATCGACCAGCTCTCGTACAGCGCCACCAGGAACAGGAAGGCGAACAGCACCGCGAAGGCGAGGATGATGCCGGTCTTGCCCTCCGCCCGCTTCTCCTGGAACGAGGTGTCGGTCCAGGCGCCAGCGAAGCCCTGCGGCAGGGTTTTCGCCGCCACCTGCTCCATGGCCGCCAGCGCCTGCCCGGAGGAGACACCGGGGGCGGGCGAGCCCTGTACCGTCACCGCCCGCTTGTTGTTGTAGCGGATCAGTGCCGGCGGGCCGATCTCCACCCGCACCTCGACGATGGAGCGCAGCGGGATCATCTCGCCCTTGTTGTTGCGCACATGGATCCGGAAAATGTCCTCGACGCTCTTGCGGTCCTCGGCCTCCGACTGCACTTGCACCTGCCAGGTGCGGCCGTAGAGGTTCATGTCGTTGACATAGAGCCCGCCCAGCGAGGTCTGCAGCGCCTGGAAGACGCTGTCGAGCGGCACCCCCAGCACCTGCGCCTTGTCGCGGTCGATATCGAGCTGGATCGAGGGGTTGCTCGCCGAGTAGGTGGAGAACACCCGGGTCAGGCTCGGATCCTGGTTGGCGGCGACGATGAGGCCGCGCAGCACCTGCGCCAGAACCTTGGGATCGCCGGCCCGCAGGTCCTGCAGCACGAAGGCGAAGCCGCCGCCGGTGCCGAGCCCGACGATGGGCGGCGGCGCCAGCGGCACCACCGTGCCGCCGGGGATCTGCCGCATCTTGCCACCAAGCCGTTCGAGGATGGCGGCGACCCCGTTCTCCTTGCCCTTGCGCTCCTCGAACGGCTTCAGCGTCACCACGATGAAGGCGGCGTTGGGCTGGGAATAGTTGTCGATGAAGTTGAGGCCGACGACCGAGGTGTAGTCCTCGACATTGTGCTCTTGCCTGAGCACCGCCTCGGCCTTGCGGATCACCTCCGTGGTGCGGCCCACCGAGGCGCCCCCGGGCAGTTGCACCACCACGAAGAAGGCGCCCTGGTCGTCCTCCGGCAGGAAGCCGGTAGGGGTCATCTTCGACAGCGCGAAGATGCCGCCCGAGGCGACGAACACGCAGACGAGGCCGATGAGCGAGAACCGCCCCAGCCGCGCCACCGCCGACCCATAGGCATCACGCACCCTGTCGATGCCGCGCATGACGTAGCCGATGGGCCCCTTCTTCGGCCCGTGGGCGGGCTTCAGCAGGATGCCGCACAGCGCGGGCGAGAGGGTGAGCGCGTTGATGGCGGACAGGAACATGGCCACCGCCACCGTCACCGCGAACTGGCGGAACAGCTCGCCGGAAATGCCGGGAATGAAGGCCAGCGGCACGAACACCGAGAGCAGCACGAGGGTGATGGCGATGATCGGCGCGGTGATCTCGCCCATGGCCTTCTTGGTGGCCTCGGCGGGGGTGAGCTCGGGATGCCCCTCCATCCCCCGCTCGACGTTCTCCACCACCACGATGCCGGCGTCAACCACGATGCCGATGGCCAGCCCGATGGCCAGCAGCGACACCGTGTTGGCCGAATAGCCGATGGCGTTGAGCACGATGAAGGTGCCGATCAGGCTCACCGGCACCGCCAGGGTCGGGATCAGGGTGGCGCGGAACGAGCCGAGGAAGAGGTAGACCACCAGCACCACGAGGATGAAGGCCTCGATCAGCGTCTTCTGCACCTCGTGGATGGTGTCGGTGACGAATACGGTCGGGTCGTAGGTGACCTTCCAGGCGAGGTCCTCGGGGAAGGCCTTGGCCAGTTCGTCCATCCGGGCGCGGATGGCGTTGACGGTGGTGATGGCGTTGGCGCCGGGCGACTGGTAGAGCGCGAGCACCGCGGCCGGGCCGCCGTTGAACAGGGTCTCGCGGTCGAGGTTGGCGGCGCCCAGCTCCAGCCGGGCCACGTCGCCGAGGCGCAGCAACGAGCCATCCTCGTTGGTGCGCAGCACAATCTGCTCGAACTCCGCGACCGAGGAGAGCCGCCCCTTGGTGCGCAAATTGAGCTGGAGCTGCTGGTCGTCGGAGATCGGACGCGCGCCCACCCGGCCCACCGCCGCCTGGATGTTCTGCGCCTTGATGGCGGCGACGATGTCCTGGGTGGTGAGGCCGAGGCCGGTGAGGCGGTCGGTCTTCACCCAGGCCCGCATGGCATAGTCCTGCGGCCCCCAGAGGCCGGCGTCGCCGACGCCCGGAATGCTCTTCAGCTCGTCCAGGATGTTGATGGTGGCATAATTGGAGATGTAGAGCGGATCCCAGGTCTTCTTCGGCGAGTAGATCGCGAGCACGCCGAGCAGGGCCGACGACTTCTTCTTCACCGTCACGCCCTGGCGCTTCACGTCCTCGGGCAGCTTGGACAGCGCCACCTGGACGCGGTTGTTCATGTTGACGGTGTTGATGTCGGGATTGGTGCCGAGCTCGAACGAGCCGGTCAGGGTGTAGGACCCGTCGTCGCCGGACACGCTCTTCATGTAGATGAGCTTGTCCACCCCCACCACCTGCGCCTCGTTGAGCTGGGCGACGGCGGAATCGACGATCTCGGCGGAGGCGCCGGGATAGAAGGTGGTCACCGACACCTGCGGCGGGATGATGTCGGGATACTGCGCCACCGGGATCGCCAGCAGCGACAGCAGCCCGGCGATGACGGTGACGACGGCGATGACGATGGCGAGCCGCGGGCGGTCGACGAAGACGGAGGACAGCATGGCTCAGCCCTTGACGCCGGTGGTGGCGGGCACGGCGCGCACGGCGACGCCGGGGCGCAGGCTCTCGAAGCCGGAGATGATGACCGGCTCGCCGGCCTTCACCCCCTCGGTCACCACCACGTTGGCGCCCTGGTTGCCGCCGACCTTCACCCGCCGCACCACCGCCTTCCCGTCCTCCACCGCGAACACGTAGAGGCCCGCCTGGTCGGCGATGAGCGCCGCCTGGGGAATGACGATGCGCTCCTCCGGGGTGCGCCCCGTGAGCTCCACCCGCACCAGTTGGCCGTCCACCAGCTTGCCGGCGGGGTTCGGCACGTCGGCGCGCAGGATCACCGTGTCGGTGGAGCGGCTGACCGAGACGTCGACGAAATTGATCCGGCCCACCTCGCCGAACACCGTGCCGTCGGCGAACTTGATGCGGACCTCCACGTTGGAGAGGTCGACCTTGCCCTCCTCCTTCTGCGCCTGCAGGTAGTCGCGCTGGCTGATGGGGAAGGTGACGTACATGGGGTTCTGGCTCACCACCGTGGCGAGCACCCCGCTCTCCGGCCCCACGATGTGGCCGCGGGTGACCGCGGTGCGGCCGATGCGGCCGGCGATGGGCGAGACGATGTCGGTGTAGCCGAGATTGATGCGGGCGGTGGACAGCGCCGCCTCGGCGGAGAGCAGGGCGCCCTTGGCCGATTCCTCCGCCGCCACCGCCTGGTCGCGGGCGACCACCGTGCCGGCATTGCGCGCCACCAGCTCCTCGGCGCGCTCGCGCTGGATCTTGGCGAGGGAGAGCGCCGACTTCGCCCGCTCGAGCTCGCCTTCCGCCTGCTGTACGTCGGCGGCGAAGAGGGGCTTCTCGATCCGGTAGAGGGGCTGGCCCTCCTTCACCGTCTCGCCCTCGGTGAACAGGACCGCCTCCAGCATGCCCTTCACCCGGGCGCGGATCTCGACCTTCTCGGGGGCCTCCACGCGGCCGACGAATTCCTTGGCATCCGAGATCGGCTTCAGCTCCGCCGCGACCACGCCCACCGGAATCCCTTCCTGGGCGCGGACGGGCGAGGCGGCGACGAGGCCCAGCAGAAGCGCAGCGGCGGCACGGGCAAGCGCGGAACGTGACATGCGAAATCCCCCCGGAAACTGGTCCACGGGAAAGCGCGGCCACGGCCGTGGCACCGGAAGCGCGGGATCGGGAGCACGCGCCCTCCCGCCTGCATCGCCGGCGGCTCGGGGCCCACGTTCTCGATCACCATGCGGACCGCGATCCACCCGACGGGCAGCCTCCGTCCGCCCGCCCGATCGCGATCCGGCCAAGCCGTCTGCCGCGCCCGAATCCGCAACGCTCCTGCTCTCCCGAACTTCGGCGCCGACCCTACACCCAATCCACGCCCGAATGCAGGGGGCGCGGACCGCCTCCGGCCCGGGCGGCGCCGGTATCGCTCAGCTGCCCTGCCCGGCGCTGTAGGGCGGGAAGGGAATGACCCGGTCGTCCTGACGCGGCAGCACCTGCCGGACCTCGCCGGCGAAGGCGGTAAGCTCCGGGCCGAAGTCGATGTTGGCTTCCAGCCGGTCGAGCAGGGCCAGCAGGTGGGCGCGGTCCTGCGGCGTGCGCAGCAGCTGCGGCAGGGTCGCCAGCGCCTCCTGCGGGGCATGCTTGACGATGATCGCCTGCCGGCGGATGATCGCCTGCGCCGCATCGGCGGGCAGCGCCAGCAATCCCACCTCCTGGCCCACCAGCTCGCGGATCTGCTTGAGGGTGGAGAGCCGGCGCTGGCCGTTTCCATGCTTATGGGCGAGGAGCGACAGGCGCACCGCGGCATCGGTGAAGCCGCCCTCGGTGACGGCGGCGAGGGCGGCCAGCACGTCGGCGGACGGCCCCGCCGCCACCGCGGGCGCGGCCGGCGCGCTCAGATGCGGATCGAGCATGGCGAAGGTGCCGTAGAGGCGGAAGAATTCGGTCTCCACGGTGGCGTCGCGCATCCGGCGGTAGAGATCCCAGCCGGCGGTGATCGCGGCAGCGCCGAAGCGCTCGGCGGCTGCTAGCGGGCTGCCCTCGTCGCGCGGGGTGCGCCGGCTGCGGGCCAGATCCGCCATCGGTGCCATAGCCTTGAGCCAGGGGTTGAGATCCGACAGGCCCCACCGCGCCGCCCGCAGCGGATGCGCGGCGCGCAGCGCCTCGCCCATCTGCGGCGTGACCAGCGCGGAAAGCGCGGGATGGATCACGCTCTCATAGGCCTTCGTGTTCGCCTCCGACACGTTGGCAACCACCTCGAAGGGGATCTCGTCCTTGCGGTCGTACTTCTGGAGATGTGCCAGCTCCTCCACCCGCCGTTCGGTGAGGGTCACGTCGTACTTCACCTCCGGCCCGGAGTGGTCTTCCTCGATGGTCATGCCGTAGAGGCCGGGCGGCAGGGTCTCCACATATTCGATCAGGTCGACGATCTGGGCGTGCTCGCGCCGGGCGATGGCGCCGGAGACGAAGATGCCGAGATGGCCGATGCTCTTGTGCATCAGCCCGACGATCACCTGCCCGGCATCCTTCAGCGCCTGGGTGGTGGGGTAGATGTCCGCCACCCAGTTGATGGCCTGCTGCGGCGGGGTGATGTTGTCGCCGAGCGAGGCGAAGACGATGATCGGCGAGCGCACCGCCTTGAGGTCGAACGTCTTGCCCGGCGCCCATTCCGCCTGGCCGGCCGCCAGCCTGTTGCCGACGAACAGGTTCTCGACGATCCACTTGATCTCGGCCCGGTTCATCAGGAAGTAGCCGCCCCACCAGCGCTCGAACTCCAGGAAGCGCGCCGGCTCGCTGTCGATCTTCGAGTAGAGGGAATAGTATTTGGAGAAGTTGGTGTTGGCGGGATTCAGGTACTCGAAATTGTCCACCAGGTAGGCGCCGTCGAACACCCCGCCGCCGAGGTCGCTGGCCAGCAGCGCCGTCCACGAGCCGCCAAGCACGCCGCCGGCATAGCGCATGGGATTTTCCGCGTCGTTGCCGGCCCAGTAGGACATGGGCGCACCGTTGATCACGATCGGCCCGACATTGTCCGGGTCGAGGGCGGCCACCAGCATCGCCGCCCAACCGCCCTGGCAATTGCCCATCACCACCGGCTTGCCGCGGGTGGGATGGCGCTCGCGGACGATGCGCAGGAACTCGGTCTCGGCCAGGGAGACATCGGCCAGCGTCTGCCCCGGCATCGGCTCGGGGAAGAAGATGACCATGTAGACCGCATGCCCCGCCCGCAGCGCGAAGCCGACCTCGGAATCCGCCTTGAAGCCGCCGATCCCCGGCCCGTGCCCGGCCCGCGGGTCGATGATGAGGAAGGGCCGCTTCTGCGGGTCGAGGGCGATGCCGTCCGGCGGCAGGATCCGCACCAGCGCATAGTTGCAGGGCCGGGCGAAGCTGCGGGCGTCGGCGATGGTCTCGTAGTCGAACGCCAGCAGCGGCGGCTTGCCGGCCTTCTCGTGGGCGATCCAGTTGTTGCCGCGCTGGCGCATGGTGTCCCAGAAGATCAGCGAGCGCTGGGTGGCATCCGACCAGTAGGAGAGCGCGTCGCGCCAGGCCTCTTCCGGGGTCTGCGGACGGGCGGCCGCCGCCATGGCGCTGGCGGCCTCGCGCATGGCCTCGCCATAGGCGGAGGCGGCTTCGCCGAGGCGGGTGCGGTAGATCTCTGCCACCCGTCCGTACACCTTCATCATGTCCAAGGGGTGCATGGAATCCTCCTCAGCCGGCAGGCTGCGGCGCGCACTCTAGAGCGTTTCGCCATCGGATGGCATCTCCGATCGGATAAGAAACACCCTATAATCAAAGTTTTAGAGCATTTCCGGGTTTCCGGGAAATCCGGAAATGCTCTAGCGCCCTTCGCCCAGCAGCGCGCGCATCTCGCGCACGATGGTCCACTCTTCATCGGTGGGAATGACGTAGGCCTGGGGTCCCTCGCCCCGGGTGATGCGGACGGCGCCGCTGCGGTTCGCCTCCTCGTCGAGCACGAACCCGGCCCAGGCCACCGCCTTCAGCACCTCGGCCCGGGTCGCGGCGTCGTTCTCGCCGATACCGGCGGAGAAAAGGAGGGCGGCGGCTCCCCCCCGCCCCCCCCCCCCCGAGCCCAGCGCGCGGGTGATGGGGTAGGAGTAGAGGATCAGTGGG
>CALMSN010000029.1 GCA_937872325.1 uncultured Xanthobacter sp.
CAGACACCCCTCCGTCCCGCCGCCAGAAACATCCATCTCAACATGCTGACCGCGCGCTCGCCGTTGCCGGCTGTAACATCCGTGCGCTTCACCGAGGCCCTGTACGACCGCATGGCTCTTGCCGTGCTGCTCGTCGTGGGCGTCTTCGCGGCGTTCCCCTTCCGCCAGTACGGCCTTGGCTGGGACGACTACACGCACTCCGAATACGGCGACCTGCTGCTGGCGTTCTACGGCTCCGGCTTCACCGACCGGCGCGCGCTGAGCTTCGTCAACCTCTACATGTACGGAGGTGGTTTCGACCTGCTGAGCGCAGTCGTCGCCAAGTTTCTTCCGTTCGGCATCTTCGAAACCCGGCGGCTCATGGGCGCCGTTGTCGGGCTCATCGGCCTTGCCGTCGTGTGGCGCCTCGCGCGGCGCCTCGGCGGACCGGTGCGGCATGGTCGATGGGGTCAGCGCCGGGGCTCCGGCGCGGCCGACCACAGGGTGAGCGTCGCCCCCGCCAGCGAGATGCTGAGGCCGCTGTCGGCGGAGATGGAGACCGGCTGCAGGGTGATCTGCTTCGTCGCGTCCTTCGCGGCCAGCACGTTGGCCGAGAAGCCGGGGCCGAGGGCGAAGCCGGAGGTGAAGCCCACATACGTGCCGGTCAGCGCCCCGGGGGCGATCTGGGCCGAGGGCGCGAGCACCGCCCAAAGCATGCTGGCCTGGTCGGACACGCCGAAATCGAGGCCGATCCGCTCCAGGGTGCCGGCATAATAGTGGTTGCGGCCGACCGTGGGGCGGAACTCGCAATGCACCGGGCGGGTGGAGCCGAAGCCGTAGGCCGTGGTCATGGCGCCCCGGCACTCCAGCAGGCCGGACGAGACCCCCGGGGACGAATCCCCGGGGCGGGGCTCGGCGGGTGCCGGTGGCCCGCTTGTCCTCGGTTCCTGGACCTGAATCTGGAACCGGCTTTCCGGGTTCGCCGGATCGGGCCGGCGGGTGCCCTGGGCGCCGGCCGGTGTCGCCGACACGATGGCGACAAGGACGACCGCCCCGGCCGATGAGGCCGGGGCGCGGGCGGCGGCGAAGGCGAGGATCATCGCGCCGCCGCCCCGTCTCACTTGCGGACGGCCGGAGGGGCGATGGCGGTCAGGGTCAGGTCGGCGACGCCGGCGGCGATCGAGAGGCCGGTGATGCCGGAGACCGAGAGCGGCTGCAGGGCGATGGTGTGCGACGACCCGCCGAGCAGCACGTTCGCGCCGCCGCCGATGCCGATGGCGGCGTCGGCCGAGGCGCCCACATAGGTGCCGCTCAGGTCGCCGGCGGCCACCGAGGTGGTGGGCGCGAACACCGCCCAGCCGAGCTGGCCGCTGGAGGTGACGCCGAGGTCGACGCCGAACCGGGCGATGGTGCCCTTGTAGCTTCCCAGGACCGAGAACGGCTGCGCCGCCCGCGACTGCAGGGTGCAGCTCAGCTCGCGCACCGAGCCGAGGACGAAGCCGATCGAGGGGGCGACGTCGCAGACCAGGACGCCGACCTGCACCTTCGCCGACTGGGCGGCGGCAGGCGTGGTCGCGGCGGCGGCGAGGCCGGCGGCGACGAACGCGCAGCCCAGGATGCGACGCGCGGAACGGGTCAGGGAACCATCGAGCATGGAGTCACCGATTCAGATTTGAGGATGGGGTATCTCAACACAATCGCGGAAAGATGGCAGCAGGCGGCGCAAGCTGCGCCCTGCGGGCGTTCGTCGCGATCGGGCTTCGGGTGCAGCCGCGGCGGGGCCGGGCGAGGACATAAGTCGATGCTCAGGTCCTCAGGGCGGCCGGGCAGCGGACGCTGGGGCCCAGGCCGGGCGGGGCAAGGATGCACAGGGCCGGGCGGAGGGTCCGTCATTCAGCAGGGCCGGACATGGCGCCGATGTTTCGACCCGGTCCGGCAGTCATATGGCGGCGAGGGCGAGACCCTCGCCGCCATTATTCACCTCTTGCGACGGCTCACTGCAGGGTGAGGCCGGCGACGCCCAGCGCCAGGTTCAGGCCGGTCTGGCCTTCCACGGACAGCGGCTGGAGGGCGATGGTGTTGTTGCTGCCGCCCACGAGCACGTTGGCGCCGAGGCCCACGCCGATGGTGGCACCCGCCGAGGCGCCCACATAGGTGCCGCGCAGGGCGCCCTGGCCGACCTTGGCGCTCGGAGCGAACACGCCCCACACCATGCCGCCCTTGCCGCTGAAGCCGACATCGAGGCCGAGGCGGCGAACGCTGCCGCTGTAGGTGGCGGGCTTGGCGCCGCGCACCGACGGACGGAAGGTGCAGCTCATGTTGCGCACCGAACCGATGATGAAGCTCACGCTCGGATCGATGTTGCAGGAGAGCGTGCCAACCCGGACGTTGGACTGCGCAGAGGCCGGGGCCGCTCCGATGGCCAGAAGGGCGGCAGCCGCGAGGCCCGCCTTCACAACAGTCTTCATATGTCGTTCCTCCTGATGGCGCCGGAGGGGGACTCGCGGCGCGACGACGGCACTGCCTTAGCTCAGACGTCGCTGCTGCGCCAACGCTTCCTTGCGGCTACGGTTCCGTTTTTCCTCAACCCTGATCTGCGTTCATGACAAAGAGCCGCAGAACCGCTGAATTCGCAGGCATGCTTCCTCAAGGGCAGAGGTCGCGGTGGCGTAGGAGATGCGGAATGCCGGGCCCAGGCCAAAGGCCGAGCCGTGCACCACCGCCACCCCTTCCGCCGCCAGCAGCTCGGTGGCGAACACCTCGTCGTCGGTGATGGTGACGCCGGACGGGGTCTTCTTGCCGATCAGCCCGGCGCAGGAGGGGAACACGTAGAACGCGCCTTCCGGCTTCGGGCAGGTGAGGCCGCGGGTCTGGTTGAGCATGCTCACCACCAGGTCGCGGCGTTCCTTGAACACCTTGTTGTTCTCGGCGATGAAGTCCTGCGGCCCGTCCAGCGCCTCCAGCGCCGCCCACTGGGCGATGGAGGAGGGGTTGGAGGTGGACTGCGACTGCAGCGTGCCGATGGCCTTGATGAGCGCCTCCGGCCCGGCGGCGTAGCCGATGCGCCAGCCGGTCATGCAATAGGCCTTCGACACGCCGTTCATGGTCAGCGTGCGATCGTAGAGCGCCGGCTCCACCTGCGCCGGGGTGACGAACTCGAAGTCGTCGTAGACGAGGTGCTCGTACATGTCGTCGGAGAGGATCCAGACCTGCGGATGCTTCACCAGCACGTCGGTCAGGGCCTTCAGCTCGTCACGGGTGTAGGCGGCGCCCGACGGGTTGGAGGGCGAGTTGAAGATCAGCCACTTGGTCTTCGGGGTGATGGCCGCTTCCAGCGCCTCGGGGCGCAGCTTGAAGTTATCCTCCAGCGTGGTCGGCACCGGCACCGGCTTGCCGCCGCAGAACTCCACGATGTCCGGATAGCTCACCCAGAACGGGGTGGGGATCAGCACCTCGTCGCCGGCATTCACCGTGGCGACCAGGGCGTTGAACAGCACCTGCTTGCCGCCGGTGCCGACCGTCACCTGCGAGGGCTTGTAATCGAGCCCGTTCTCGCGCTTGAACTTGCGGCAGATCGCGGCCTTCAGCTCGGGGATGCCGTCCACCGCGGTGTACTTGGTCTCGCCGCGGCGGATGGCGGCGATCGCCGCTTCCTTGATGTTGTCGGGGGTGTCGAAGTCCGGCTCGCCGGCGGAGAGGGCGATGATGTCGCGCCCCGCGGCCTTCAGCTCGCGCGCCTTGTTGGTGATCGCGATGGTCGGCGAAGGCTTGATCCGGGTGAGGGCGGACGACAGGAAGCTCATGGCTGGCTCCGGGACGCGCCGGGGCTCGCAGGCCGGCGGCGGACGACAGGGGCGGTGAGGATGCCGGCAGGCCGGCGGCGCGGACACTAGTTCAGGCCCCGCCGCCGAACAAGCCGCATCGGAGGGCGGCAAGCGGGCGCAGCCATTTAGAACTTCTAAGAAAACCACTCGGCTGGGGATAGCCGGGGACTTCCGGATCTCCTGCCGGGCGCTGAACGCCGTCGATGCCGGCAGCATCGGCAAGGATCGGCAACGCCGCAGGAGGTCAAAAGTCCGGCCAGCCGACCCTGGAGGTCTTGTCGGAAGATCTTGAACGCCCGGCGCAGCCATGGCCTCCCCGGTGCCGCCATGTGCTCCTCGCGCGGGAGCATTGCGTCCATCGCGGGCCTTGCGGCGTTGCCCGCCGCCCGGCTTTCGGTGGAACCCGGCGCAAGCGTCACCTTGCGCTTGCGCCGGTGCGCCGCCATCTGTCGGGGCAAGATCAGTTTCGGAACAAGGTCCGGCTCGGGGGCGCAGCCTTTTCCGGACCACACCGAGGCGAAGGCCGTGGGGGGTGCCGTGCTCACACTTTATTCGTCGGCGACGTCGGGCAATTGCTACAAGGTGCGCCTGACGCTGGCCAAGCTCGCGGTGCCGTTCCGCCTGGTGGAGATCGACATCTTCGCCGGCGAGAACCGCACTCCGGAATTCATCGCCCTGAATCCGGAAGGGCGGGTGCCGCTGCTCGACGTGGACGGCACCCACCTGGCCGAATCGAACGCCATTCTCTTCTATCTTGCCGACGGCACCCGCCTGCTGCCCGCCGATCCGCTGGCGCGGGCGGAAACGCTGCGCTGGATGTTCTTCGAGCAGCACAGCCACGAGCCCGGCATCGCCGCCGCCCGGTTCTGGCTGAAGCAGGTGCGCGGCGGCCGCGACCTGCGCACCCACGACGTGGACCGCTGGCAGGAGGAAGGCTACGCCGCCCTGCGCAGCATGGAGCGGCAGCTCGTCTCGCATCGCTTCTTCGTCGGCGAGACTTTGACCATCGCCGACATCGCCCTCTACGCCCACACCCATGTGGCGGAGGAGGGCGAATTCTCCCTCGCCGGCTTCCCGGCGGTGCGGGCGTGGCTGGAGCGGGTGGCGCAGGATCCCGGCCATGTGGACATGACCTGGAGCCCGCGCCTCTCGGGCGCGGCGTGAACAAGGGGCCGGTTGCCCGGCGCGGCCTGGGAGGCCGGTGTCGGGAGAACGCGGAAAGCGGGGATGTCTCGCGCGGCTGTGACCTCTCGCCATAATCTAGCCATCCTCGCCACAGTCGCAGCCGCTGGGGCGCCACACTCCTCGGCGAAATTCTTCCCTGCCGGCAGAACTGATTCGCCGGATCGAGCGTTGCAATCAGGCAACGTTTCCGGGTGAGCGATCATGGACAAGCACAGCGACCTGGCTTTCGATGTCTTCGGCTTCGACCCTCGCGGGGCGGCGAAGTCCAATGCCGATCCCGAGATGCTCGCCCGCGCGGTCCGCGCCCACAAAGCCGGCGACGCGTTCGCCCAGGCTGCGATCACCTTTGCCCTGATGCTGGCCATCGGCGCCGTTGCCTTCGTGCTCAGCAGCGATAGGGCGGCGGCTGCCGATCTGGTCGCCCAGAGCGGCGTCGGGAGCTGGGCCGCGGTGAGCGCGGTGGCCATCATCGGCGGCGCTCTTCTGCTGGCCCGCAGCCTAACCTTGAAGGTGGCACGGGCCTCCGCCCGCGGCCGGCGTCGCTCCTGAGCGGGGGGCGGTGAGCCTCCCCCAGCGATTTTTCCCCCGCGGCACCGCTGCAGGGCTCTCCTTCCGCAGGCATCGTCCGCCGGCGGGAGGATTTTTGCGTGGGTTTTTCGATCTGACCGTCCCTCCGCGCGGGCGCGTCGGTCGTGCCCGGGGCGCCGCTTTGGCGATCTGCGTGATGATCGCCGCGGTCTTCGCCAGCCTTCCTGCCGCCGTGGCCCAGACCGGCAGCCTGCTGGGCGAGGCGGTGCGGGTGGTGCCGTTCGCCGGCGGCCTGGAGCATCCGTGGGGCATGGCCTTCCTGCCCGATGGCGGCCTCCTCGTCACCGAGCGGCCAGGGCGGCTGCGTCTGGTGTCGCCGGAGGGCCGGGTGGGCGAGCCGATCGCCGGGGTGCCGCGGGTCTCGGCGCGCGGGCAGGGCGGCCTGCTCGACATCGCGCTCGATCCGGACTTCGCCCGCAACCGCCGCGTCTATCTCAGCTATGCCGAGCCGCGGGCCGACGGCGTCGCCACCGCGGTGGCGCGGGCGCGGCTGGCCGAGAACAACCGGGTGCTGACCGGGCTGGAGGTGCTGTTCCGCCAGCAGCCGGCCTATTCCGGCGGCCTGCATTTCGGTTCTCGCCTCGCCTTCGCCCGCGACGGCACGCTGTTCATCACCCTCGGCGAGCGGTTCGACCTGTCGGAGGGCGCGCAGGATCTCGGCACCACGCTGGGCAAGGTGGTGCGGATCAATCCGGATGGCAGCATCCCGGCCGACAACCCGTTCCGCAACACACCCGGCGCGCGGCCGGAGATCTACAGCCTCGGCCACCGCAACGTGCAGGCGGCGGCCATCGAGCCGGCCACTGGCCGCCTGTGGACCGTGGAGCACGGCGCCCGCGGCGGCGACGAGGTGAACCGGCCCGAGGCGGGGAAGAATTACGGCTGGCCGGTGATCAGCTATGGCCGGCACTATTCCGGCGGCGCCATCGGCGAGGGCACCGCCAAGCCCGGCATGGAGCCGCCGCTCTTCTACTGGGACCCCTCCATCGCCCCCTCGGGCGCGGCCTTCTATGACGGGGCGCTGTTTCCGGCCTTTCGCGGTCAGCTCTTCACCGGTGCCCTGGCCGGGCAGGCGCTGGTGGCGGTGCGGATCGCCGACGGCCGGGTGATCGGCGAGGCGCGCCTGCCGCTGGGCAAGCGAGTGCGCGACGTCCGCCAGGGACCCGACGGGGCATTGTGGCTCGCCATCGATTCCGAGGACGGCGAGATCCTGCGGGTGATCCCGGCCCGGTAGGCCGCGCGGATCGCCCGCCTTCCGCCGCCGGCCCCCGCCTGATAAGACCCGCCGCCGAAGGCACGAGGCCGCGTGGCCCGTCCCGGCCCTGGATACGGCGAGGGGGATTCATGGCGGAGCGCATCGTCGCGGTGCGGCACAGCCCGGACTGGCTGGGGCTGACCGATGAGGACACCCGTCGCTTCCTGAAGCGCCACGGCATCCGCGAAACCCTTCTGGTGGAGTTCATCGCCATCTGGGACGCGATGATGAAGGTGGACTACCGCACCTTCCGCCACGAGATCGCTGCCCTCTCCCGCGCCAACTTCGCCGCCGTGGCGGGTGCGCGGGTGCTCTCCCACGAGGCGCTGCGGCAGGAGACGCCGCCGCCGGACGCCCTGGTGGTCTTCGTCGACGACGACGACTGGCTGGCCCCGGACCTGTTCGACGTGCTGGCCCGGGAGGCGCCAAAGCCGGTGAACGGGGTGTGGTGGGGCTCGATCCTGGTGGGCCCGCAGCTCACCGGCCTCGACGCCTACCTGAACGATCCGGTGATCGAGCTGCGGCCGCTGGAGCGGGTGATCTACACCAACAATTACGCCGTCACCGGCCGGGCCCTGAAATGGCACGGCTACGGCCGGCTGTTCGAGCACTACCACGCCGACCGGCGGTTCCGAAAGTTCTGGTGGCCGCCGAAGAAGGTGCCGCTCTACCTGTCGGCGGCCTCCAAGCATCCGTGCTCCACGGTGGTGGTGCAGTTCCTGATGGAGCGGCCGGAATTCCACGCCGATCCGCGCCGCTTCGTGGTGCGCTATGCCGAGCAGCTGGCGCAGACGCAGATCCCGCCCGCCTATGGCTGGCTCGCCGCCCCGGTGGCCGCGGTGCAGGATCTGGTGGACCGCGCCCTGGGCGGGTGAGGCGGAAAGCCTGTCCGGAAAACCGGACGGGGCGGCCCCGCGTCTTTTCCCCTCCCGGCGCTTCGAAAACCCGGTTCCCTGCATGGCGGGGGGCGGCGTTTCCCCCTGCCCATCGGCCGGCCTCGGCCGCTGCCGGCCCGGGTCTCAGAACTTCTGGAAGATGAACCACGCCCCGGCGGCGATCAGCGCGAAGCCCACGGCGTGGTTCCAGCCGAACGGCTCCTTCAGGTACAGCACCGAGAAGACCGAGAACACCAGCAGGGTGATGACCTCCTGCATGGTCTTGAGCTGGGCCGTCGAATAGACCTCCGAGCCGATCCGGTTCGCCGGCACCGCCAGCAGGTATTCGAAGAAGGCGATCCCCCAGCTCACCACGATGACCATGAGCAGCGGCGCGCTCTTGAACTTCAGGTGCCCGTACCACGCGAACGTCATGAACACGTTCGAGGCGAGGAGGAGGACGATCGGGGCGATCTGCGGCGGCAGGAGCGTGGTGAGGGAAGGCATGGACGGTCCTTGCGGGCGACGCCGGCGGCCGCCGGCGCGGGGGTGATGGGCAATGCCGGCCCTGCGCGCAAGGCCCATCGTGGCGGCGGTCGTGCCGGGGAAGCCGGCCTCCGCCGTCGCCAACGGACCCGCGGCATGGGCCCGCGCCTCCACGCGCGGCCGGGCGCATCGGCGTGGATGGTTGCGACGGCGCCCCGGCGCCTCAGCAGGATGGGCGCCATCGTCGTCGGCGCAGGCGAGACCATCTCCCGCTGAGACGGCGCGTTGCGGGGCAGGGCGGCGACGCCCATATTGGCCGGCATGGCCAAAGCATCCCGTCCTGGCAAGCTCGGCGAGCGCTCGCAGCGCGCCTTCGAGCCCGCGCCCGCCCAGACCCTCGATCCCGCGCTGGCGACCTCGCTGGGGCTGGATCCGTCCGCCCTCGCCGGCGATTTCGAATCGGCCGGCGCCTCCGCCACCGTTCAGGCGCTGACGCGGCTGATCGAGGAGGGGCGGCCGGAGGTCAACGGGCAGGCCTGGGTGCCGCACCGCCCGCCGCGGCCGGAGAAATCCGAGGGCGGCGTCTCCTTCGTCATGAAGAGCGCGTTCAAGCCCTCCGGCGACCAGCCCCAGGCCATCGCCGAACTGTGCGCGCAGGCCGAGGCCGGCGAGCGCGACCAGGTGCTGCTGGGCGTCACCGGCTCGGGCAAGACCTTCACCATGGCCAAGGTGGTGGAGCAGCTGCAGCGCCCGGCCATCGTGCTGGCGCCCAACAAGACGCTGGCCGCCCAGCTCTATGGCGAGTTCAAGAGCTTTTTCCCCGACAATGCGGTGGAATACTTCGTCTCCTACTACGATTATTACCAGCCCGAGGCCTATGTGCCCCGAACGGATACCTATATCGAGAAGGAATCCTCCATCAACGAGCAGATCGACCGCATGCGCCATGCGGCGACCCGCGCCTTGCTGGAGCGGGACGACGTGATCATCGTCGCCTCGGTGTCGTGCATCTACGGCATCGGCTCGGTCGAGACCTATTCGGCCATGACCTTCGACATCAAGGTGGGCGAGCGCATCGACCAGCGCGGCCTGCTCGCCGACCTCGTGGCCCTGCAATACAAGCGCATCCAGTCCGATTTCGCCCGTGGCACCTTCCGGGTGCGCGGCGACAGCGTGGAGATCTTCCCCGCCCATTACGAGGACCGGGCGTGGCGGGTCTCGCTGTTCGGCGACGAGGTGGAGAGCATCGCCGAGTTCGATCCGCTCACCGGCCAGAAGAGCGGCGACATGAAGAGCGTGCGCGTCTACGCCGCTTCCCACTACGTCACCCCGCGGCCGACCTTGATCCAGGCCATCTCCGGCATCAAGGCAGAGCTGAAGGTGCGCCTGGAGGAGCTCTACAAGATGGGCCGCCTGCTGGAGGCGCAGCGGCTGGAGCAGCGCACCCGCTAAGACCTCGAGATGATGGAAGCCACGGGCTCGTGCGCCGGCATCGAGAACTATTCCCGCTGGCTCACCGGCCGCAAGCCCGGCGAGCCGCCGCCGACCTTGTTCGAGTACGTGCCGGACAACGCCCTCGTCTTCGTCGACGAGAGCCATGTGACCATTCCCCAGATCGGCGCCATGTATCGCGGCGACTTCCGCCGCAAGGCGACGCTGGCCGAATACGGCTTCCGCCTGCCGTCCTGCATGGACAACCGGCCGCTGCGCTTCGAGGAGTGGGACGCGATGCGCCCGCAGTCGGTCTTCGTGTCGGCGACGCCCGGCTCCTGGGAGATCGGCCAGACCGGCGGCGCGTTCATCGAGCAGGTGATCCGCCCCACCGGCCTCGTCGACCCGGTTTGCGAGGTGCGGCCCGCGCGCACGCAGGTGGACGACCTGATCGACGAGGTGCACCGCGTCACGCGCGCCGGCTATCGCACGCTGGTCACGACGCTGACCAAGCGCATGGCGGAGGACCTGACCGAGTACATGCACGAGCAGGGCATCCGCGTCCGCTACATGCATTCGGACATCGAGACCCTGGAACGCATCGAGATCATCCGCGACCTCCGCCTCGGCGCCTTCGACGTCCTGATCGGCATCAACCTTCTGCGCGAGGGCCTCGACATTCCCGAATGCGCGCTGGTCGCGATCCTCGACGCCGACAAGGAGGGCTTCCTGCGCAGCGAAACCTCGCTGGTGCAGACGATCGGCCGCGCAGCGCGCAACGTCGACGGCCGCGTCATCCTCTACGCCGACCGCATCACCGGCAGCATGGAACGCGCGATGCGCGAGACCGACCGCCGCCGCGAAAAGCAGCAGGCGTATAACGACGAACATGGCATCACTCCGACGACGATCAAACGCAACATCGGCGACATCATCGCGCATGTCGCGTCGAAAGATCAGGTGACGATCGACCTCGGCGACGACAAGCCCGACCATATGGTCGGCCACAACCTCCGCGCCTATATCGCCGACCTCGAAAAGAAGATGCGCGACGCCGCCGCCGACCTGGAATTCGAGGAAGCCGGCCGCCTGCGCGACGAGATCCGGCGGCTGGAAGCGGACGAACTCGGGTTACCGGCGGACGAGCAGGTGGCGCCGAGGGTTGGGCGCTCGAACGAAGGGAAGCCGGGAACGCGCAAGGGGCGGTTCGGGAAGCAGAGCAAGACGAAGTGGGGGCGTTGACTATTTTATCTATTTGAGACACTATGCCAGAAATTAGGGAGCCTGGCATGCAGATCAACGTCGATTTTGAGGTTTGGCAAGCGCTCACGGCTCGCCTTCTTAGCGAGCATGACAATTACAACGAAGCGATTCGCCGCCTGCTAAATCTGCCTGCCACGGAAGTGAGCCCGGGTTTCGGGGAAGTGGATATGCCGGGGTTGCCTGATACTCTGCCGTTGCCAGGCGGCAGCTCGGTGAGTGGCGCTTGGTTCTCAGGCGTATTCTTCCCTGATGGAACTGTCTTTCGCGCTACATACAAAGGTCGAACCTATCGTGCACATGTTCAAGGATCTCAATGGATCGACGAATATGGGAACGTAAGAACCAGCCCATCCGATGCTGCAAGCGCAATCTCCAAGACAAACGTCAATGGGTGGCGGTTTTGGTATGTTCGGCGTCCTTTCGAAGAGGATTGGGCACGAATGGACGCGCTCAAATCATGACGCAACATCTTGACAATTCCAGGAATGTCCTGCATAAAGGACAAGCATGCCAGCTGGCTGAAACGAATGAATTCGCTCGTTGGCTTGGTTCGTTGCGGGACATTCGGGCGGTCGCGAAGATCGCCGATCGTTTGAAACGCGCGTCGAACGGAAATTTTGGGGACCATAAGTCCGTCAAGGGCGGCGTCTTCGAAATGCGGATCGATTACGGACCGGGCTATCGGGTCTATTTCTTCCAGCGGGGCAAGGAGCTTGTCATTCTGCTATGCGGCGGCGACAAGCGCAGTCAGAATGACGATGTCGCCCGCGCCAAGCGGTTGAAGGAAGAAATTGAAGGCCGTGACGAAGCTACGACCGTTTGACGCAGCAAGCTACCTCACGACCGAGGAGCATGTCCTCTATTATCTCGAAGCGGCGATGGAAGGGAATGATCCGAAACACATCGCTAGTGCTCTGGGTGACGTCGCCCGCTCGAAAGGCATGGGCGAGATCGCGCGCAAGACGGGGCTTGGCCGGCAAGCTCTTTACAATGCGCTGTCGGAGAATGGTAATCCAACACTGGAAACATTGATGGCCGTTCTCGACGCCCTCGGCCTTGAGTTGTCGGTGCAGCCCAAGAAGGCCGCCTGATCCCTTCGACGAAACCCCAGCTGTAACCGACAAGCAGCCTTGCCCCCTTCCCGCGCGCAACATAAGGGTCGCCGCGCAATCGGGGAGAAAATCATGAAAACGGGTCTGTCGATCATCGCGCTGGCGCTCGCCGTCGCTGCGCCTTCCATGCTTCATGCGCAGGATGCGCCGGGCGATAAGGCAGCGGACAAGGCGAAGGCCGAAAAGCCCGCCGACTATGTGCCGCAGGTCCACACCACCAAGCTGTCGGGCACTTTCGGCGGGCAGCGGATCAATTATGCCGCGACGATCGGCGAGACGATCCTCAAGAATCAGGATGGCGTCGCCGAAGCCGCGATCGTCACCACCGGCTATATCAAGGAGCCGCGCGATCCGAGCCGGCCGGTGACCTTTCTGTTCAACGGCGGGCCGGGGGCCGGGCCCCCGGCGCGGGTGGATGGCGCCCGTTGCCCCCACCGCGGCCCGCCCCCCGGTAACGGCACCGACGACGGCGCCCCGCCCTATCCGATCGTCGACAATCCCGACGCGCTGCTCGACGCCACCGACATCGTCTTCATCGACCCGCCGGGCACCGGCTTTTCACACCTGATCGGCAAGGCCGATCCCAAAAATTATTATGGCATCACGCAGGATGCGAAGGCGGTCGCCGAGGTGATCCGGCGCTGGCTCAATGAGAACGGCCGCTGGAACAGCCCCAAGTTCCTCGGCGGCGAAAGCTATGGCACGACGCGCTCGGCGGCGGTCGCCAACCAGTTGATGAACGAGACCTTCAACGACGTCGGCCTCAACGGGATCATCCTGATCTCGACCGTGCTCGATTTCGCCGCGGGCTCCGACGCGCCGGGGAACGAGCTCGGCTATATCACCAACCTCCCCTCGATGGCGACGACCGCGCTCTATCACGGCAAGGCGAGCGCGCCGTCGGCCGAGGCGTTCGCCGAGGAAGCGCGGCAATGGGCGATCGGTCCCTATGCCTCCGCGCTGCTGAAGGGACAGAAATTGCAAGGCGAAGAGCGCGCCGCGATCCGCCGCGAACTGGCGCGCTTCACCGGCCTGTCGGAGGATTTCCTCGAGCGCGCCGACCTGCGCGTGACGCCCGGCCGCTTCTACAAGGAACTGCTGCGCGACCGCGGCCTGACCATCGGGCGGCTCGACAGCCGCTATACCGGCAAGGAT
>CALMSN010000030.1 GCA_937872325.1 uncultured Xanthobacter sp.
CCGGCACGTTGCGGCCCGCCTGGATATCCCCGAGGCAGAACTCGACAATCTGCTGTTCGGGCTTACCGGCGATGTGAATCCGCCATCCGTCGGTGGTTCATCTCTCCGGCTAGTTCCGTGATTGAGCCCGGAAGTGTCGCGGATTCCATCGAGCGGCCACGCCCCGAGCTCTCTTCGTATGGCGTGGTCTCTTTGCGCTTGAGGCTACCGCTGGAGGTGATCCTGCTTGGCGCCGCGTGACCATCCCCGAGATGTGATCCGGCGACGGCAGTTCCGATGCCTTTCCTTCGCCGGGTGCGTGCGTGCGCGACGCACTCACTCATCCTGAGAAGGGCAGCGACGTCCATTTGCCACGAACCTGTGACAGCTTCGTACCGCTGCTCGCATTCCCAGAACGCCTCGCCTATGACATGTTGCGCTGCATGAAGGTCGCCACTTGGCTCCACAGGCTGCTCCCGATCCTTGCGATCGTAGGGCTTGTTGCCGGATCGTTCACCGCACCGGTGAACGGGGCCGCCATGGCGGCCGCCGTTGATATGTCCATGCCCGAAATGGCGGACGACATGCCGTGTTGTCCGCATGAGACGCCGGCGATTCCCGACTGCCAGAAGACCTGCCCATTGATGGCATTGTGCATGGCCAAGTGCTTCTCGGTGGCACCAATGCTTTCACGCCTGGCCTTCGTTCTGCGGGCCGAGGGCGATGCCCTCCGCCCGGGCAGTGACGTCATGGGCGACGCGCTCGCGATAGAGCCCCCAGCCCGACCTCCGCGAACCTAGAACATCGCCGGCGTTTGCGCGCCGGTTCGTGCCGCCCCCGCGAGGCTCGGGCGGCCGAGAGCGCGTGGCCGTAGGCCGCGCAACGCCGGGCCATGCGCACGGCGCTCCGATGAATCTAGGATTTTCAAACTATGACGACCTCTTCTATGAAGCGCGCCGCTGCGGCGGCGCTCGTGGCCGCGCTTTCCGTCGCGGCTCTCTCATCGGCGCGTGCCGACATCACGGACTACGAGTTCCGGCTCGTTCAGACGGACATCAAGCAGGGCAACGGCGCCATCGTCGCAGTCCGACTCGTCGACAAGCGATCCGGCAAGGCGGTCCCCGACGCCGTCATCTTCGCGACCCGGATCGACATGGCGCCTGACGGCATGGAGACGATGGCAGCGCCGATCGAGGCTCTGCCGTCGACCGAGCCGGGTGTCTATCGCTTCAAGACCAATCTGATGATGGCTGGCGGCTGGCGGCTTTCGCTCGGTGCCAAGATCCAGGGTGAGACCGGCACGATCGAGAACAAGCTGGTCCTGAAGGCCGTACCGTGAAACGGGTCGCCCTTACGGGCCTCGCCCTCGCCGCCGTTGTGGCGGCGGGGGCCGGAGGCTACTGGGCTGGCATCCGGGGTCTTCCGGTGGCCGGCCTGCGCGAATGGCTTGGTGTCGAGGCGACCCTTGCGGCGGCTGAGCCGACCGGCACCGGAGCGGTGATCTATTATCAGGATCCCGACCGCGAGCCCGCCTATTCGGCAACGCCACGCCGGACCGGGGATGGCCGGGCTTTCCGTGCCGTCCGCGCCGGCGAGGATGTCAGCTTCGAGGACAGGCCGCCGGCGACGGCCGAGGCGACCGGGCAGGCAGGCCCGCGACGCATCCTCTACTACCGCAATCCGATGGGTCTGCCGGACACCTCGCCGGTGCCGAAGAAGGATTCGATGGGGATGGACTACATCCCCGTCTATGAAGGCGAGGATGATGGCGGCTCGGTCGTGCGGGTGTCGCTTGGAAAACTCCAGCGGACCGGCGTGCGATCCGAGCTGGCAGCGCAGCGTGTCGTCGGCAGGCTGGTGCGGGTGCCGGGAACCGTCCAGCTCGACGAGCGGCGCATCTCCGTGGTCGCCACCCGGAGCGACGCTTTCATCAACGAGGTGGCGAACGTCACCACGGGCGACCGGGTGACGAAGGGCCAGATGCTGCTCCGGCTCTATGCGCCGGACATTGCCACCGCCGGCGCCCAGCTCCTCACCGATCTCAACATTGGCGGCCGCGACAGTGCTCTCGGAGGCGCCCGCCAGCGCCTGGAGAATCTTGGCCTGCCACCCGAGGCGATCGCCGAGATCGAGCGGACGCGCAAGGTGCCGCTGTCGATGACGTGGCGTGCGCCGCGCGATGGCGTCGTGCTCGAACGCAATGTCGTCGACGGCATGAAGGCAGCGCCGGGTGATGTGCTGTTCCGCCTCGCGGACATTTCGACCATCTGGGTACTGGCAGATGTGCCGGAGTTCGATCTTGGGGCCGTCCGGCTCGGCGCGCCGGTGACGATCCGGGCTCGAAGCCTGCCGGGACGCACCTTCGAAGGACGTGTGTCGCTGATCTATCCGCAGGTCGGTGAAGCAACGCGGGCCACGCGAGTGCGGATTGAGATCGCCAATCCCGGCGGTGTTCTGCTTCCCAATATGTATGCCGAAGTGGAGATCGGCACAGGCGATGCCGCGCCGGTGGTTGCTGTCCCCGATAGCGCGGTGATCGACACCGGCACGCGGCAGGTCGTGATCATTGATCGTGGAGAGGGCCGGTTCGAACCGCGCGAGGTGAAGATCGGCCTGTGCGGCGAAGGCTTCACCGAGATCCGCGAGGGCATTGCGGAAGGCGACCGTGTCGTCGTCGCGGCGAACTTCCTGATCGACGCCGAAAGCAATCTGAAGGCGGCATTGCGCGGCCTGACACCGCCGCAGGTGCAGCCATGATCGCCCGCCTCATCGGCTGGTCCGCCCGCAACCTCGTGCTGGTCTTTGTCGGTACGGTGTTCGCCGTCGCCGCCGGGCTTTATGCGCTGAAGACGCTGCCGCTCGACGCCATTCCCGACCTCTCGGACGTGCAGGTGATCGTCTACACCGACTATCCCGGCCAGGCGCCGCAGGTGGTCGAGGACCAGGTCACCTATCCGCTCACCACGGCGATGCTGACGGTGCCGAAATCGAAGGTGGTGCGCGGCTTCTCCTTCTTCGGCGTCTCCTTCGTCTATGTGATCTTCGAGGACGGCACCGATCCCTATTGGGCGCGCTCGCGCGTGCTGGAATATCTCAATGCCGCCGCGCAGCGCCTGCCGGCGGGGGGGACGCCGACGCTGGGGCCGGATGCGACCGGCGTCGGCTGGGTCTACCAATACGCCGTCGTCGCCAAGGAGATGACGCTCGCCGAGCTGCGCTCGCTGCAGGACTGGGTGGTCCGCTTCGGTGCCTCCAAGGCGGAGGGCGTCGCCGAGGTCGCCAGCGTCGGCGGCTTCGTCAAGCAGTATGCGATCGTGGTCGATCCGAACCGGTTGCGGGCGCTGGGCATCCCGCTCGACCGGGTGCGCGACGCCGTCAAGGCGAGCAACAACGATGTCGGCGGCCGCACCGTCGAGCTCTCCGAGTTCGAGTTCATGGTGCGCGGCCGCGGTTATCTCCGAGGCATTGCCGACATCGAGAATGTGGTGCTGAAGACCGATCGTGGCGTGCCGCTGCGGATAAAGGATGTGGCCCGCGTAGAGATCGGGCCGGATGAGCGACGCGGCATCACCGAGCTCAATGGCGAGGGCGAAGTCACCAGCGGCATCGTGCTGCAGCGCTTCGGTGCCAATGCGCTGACCGTGATCGAGAACGTCAAGGCGCGGCTTGCCGAGATCGCCTCCAGCCTCCCCAAGGGCGCCGAAATCGTGCCGGTCTATGACCGATCCGAGCTGATCGGCCGGGCGATCGAGACGCTGAAGGGCACGCTGATCGAGGAAAGCATCATCGTCGCGCTGGTCTGCGTGGTGTTCCTGCTGCATCTGCGCAGCGCGCTGGTCGCCATATTGATGCTGCCGGTCGGCATCCTGATGGCGTTCGCGGCGATGAAGGCGATCGGGCTCGGCTCCAACATCATGAGCCTGGGGGGCATCGCCATCGCGGTGGGCGCCATGATCGACGCCGCCATCGTGATGATCGAGAACGCCCACAAGCATCTGGAGCGCGCGCCACCGGACAAGCCGCGGGTCGAGATCCTGATCGAGGCGGCGAGCCAGGTCGGTCCGGCGCTGTTCTTCAGCCTGCTCATCATCACCGTGTCGTTCCTGCCGATCTTCACGCTGGAATCGCAGGAAGGCCGGATGTTCGGCCCGCTCGCCTTCACCAAGACCTTCGCCATGGCGGCCGCGGCCCTTCTATCGGTGACGCTGGTGCCCGCGCTCATGGTGGTCTTCGTGCGCGGCCGGATCATTCCGGAGCACCGGAACCCGATCAACCGGTTCCTGATCTGGGTCTACCGCCCGGTCATCCGCGGCGTCCTGAAGGCCAAGACGCTCACCATCCTCGTCGCGCTTGTCGTGCTCGGGGTGACGCTCTGGCCGGCACGCCAGCTCGGTTCGGAGTTCATGCCGAGCCTCGACGAGGGCACGTTGATGTACATGCCGACCACCTTGCCGGGCATCTCCATCACCAAGGCCGCCGAGCTGCTGCAGGTGCAGGACCGCATCATCAAGAGCTTCCCGGAGGTGGCTTCGGTCTATGGCAAGGCCGGGCGAGCACTGACCGCGACCGATCCGGCGCCGACTGAGATGTTCGAGACCATCATCAATCTGAAGCCGAAGGGCGAATGGCGGCCGGGCGTCACCATCGACAGCCTGAAGGCCGAGATGGACCAGGCGCTGCAATTCCCCGGCGTGTCGAACGCCTGGACCATGCCGATCCGCGCCCGCATCGACATGCTGGCGACCGGCATCCGCACTCCGGTCGGGGTCAAGGTGTTCGGCACCGATCTCGCCCAGATGGAGCAGAGCGCCCGCGAGATCGAGCGGGTGCTGCGGTCCGTGCCGGGCACGTCCAGCGCCTATGCCGAGCGCGTGATCGGCGGCTACTATCTCGACATCGTGCCGGACCGGGAAACGCTCGGCCGCTACGGCCTGGCCGTCGGCGACGTCCAGAGCGTGATCGCGACCGCGCTCGGGGCCGAGACGGTGACGACCACGGTGGAGGGGCGCGAGCGCTATGGCGTCACCATCCGCTATCCGCGCGACTTCCGGAGCGATCCGCAATCAATCGCCCGCGACGTGCAGGTGCCGCTGCCGGGCGGCGGCACGGTGCCGCTCGGCGAAGTCGCCAAGGTCGAGCTCACGCGCGGCGCGACCTCGATCCGTACCGAGAACGGCCAGCTCGCGGTCTATGTCTTCGTCGACATCGCCGGCCGCGACCTTGGCGGCTATGTCGCGGAGGCTCAAGCGGCGGTGGCGAACGAGGTGAAGCTGCCGCAAGGCACCTACGTCTCGTGGAGCGGCCAGTTCGAATATCTGCAGCGCGCCGAAGCGCGGCTGAAGATCGTCGTGCCGGTGACGTTGCTGGTCATTTTCCTGCTCCTCTACCTCAACTTCCGGGCCCTGACGGAAACGCTCATCGTCATGCTGTCGCTGCCCTTCGCACTGGTGGGCGGCATCTGGCTGATGTGGTGGCTTGGCTTCAACATGTCGGTTGCCGTGGCGGTCGGCTTCATCGCGCTCGCCGGCGTCGCCGCCGAGACCGGCGTCATCATGCTGATCTATCTCGAGCAGGCGATGGCGGAACTGAAGGCCGAGCGGGAGGCGGAAGGGCGGCCTTTCACTCGGATCGACCTCCACCAGGCGATCATGCTCGGTGCCGTCGAGCGGGTGCGGCCGAAGATGATGACGGTCATCGCCATCACGGCCGGCCTCGTCCCAATCCTGTGGAGCACCGGCACCGGTTCGGAGGTGATGCAGCGCATCGCGGTGCCGATGATCGGCGGCATGGTCTCGTCGACGGTGCTGACGCTGGTCGTGATCCCCGCTGTCTATGGACTGATCAAAGGCTGGCGGTTGCCGCGGACCGTCACCGCCGACGAGAGGGCAATCGAACAGGGGCCAGCCGGCCTCAAGGCTGCCGCCAAATGAGAGGAGGTTCCAATGATGCACGACATGATCGGATCCATGGGATGGGGCATGGGCCTTGCCGGCCTGATCGGCATCCTCGTCTTGGTGCTGGTGATCGCCGCCCTCACGAAATACGTCTTCTTTCGGTGAGGAGCGTCATGCGCAGCTTCGATCGGAAGCCGGACGCGAGGAAACAGCCAGCGAAAGGAGAAGCGCCGTGACAGCCGAGCTTTTCGCAGCACACCGTGAGTTGGTGATCGGCGCCACATAGGCGACTTCTATGCTCGTGCTATCGCGCCTCTGGGCGGCCGAGACATCGCACAAGATGACCGTGACCCGCGATCCGAACTGTGGCCATCGTAGCGGTTGGCTTGCCTATGTGAGGGCAGTCGGATTTCCGGACCTGATCGAGGCAGCCAACCTCGCGCCCCTCAAGGCTAGACTCGGCATGCCCCGATTGCCTGATCTTCTGCGATATGGCGGAAGTTGGCGCCCATGTTGCGGAGAGGAGGAAGCCCTTCTCGACGTCAATTGGCAATGGCCACCAATTGTAGCTTATGCTATTTATATGCGACTAATTCGCATTTGCAGAAAGCGATGCATATGATCAAAGTGCCAGCTTGGTTACGTAAACGGCTGAGCCGGCGCGTGGTGCTGGGAGGCGGGCTAGCGGCTGCCAGCGGCGCAGCGATAGGTATGACTGGTGCTCTAGCGCAGTCAGGACACGCTTCGCATGCAGGAACTGTCGGCGCTGAAGCAAAGCTGGCCTCAGCCCACAGCGGACCCCATGGTGCGATGATCACGGTGGGCGAGGTCGACGAAGCTCGTAATGGCTTCGATCCGACCAAGCTTCTGACCGACTGGGATAGAGGCACTGTGTCCCAGCTTCCGGATGGGCGGACGCTAAGAACCTTCGAGATCACCGCCGAGGACAAGGAGATCGAGATCGCCCCCGGCATCATGTTTCTGGCCTGGACCTATAATGGCCGGGTGCCCGGCCCGTCACTGCGCGCGACCGAAGGTGAGCGGCTGAGGATCGTCTTCAAAAACTACGGCTCGCATCCTCATTCGATGCATTTTCATGGCATCCATGCGGCGCGGATGGATGGCGTTCCAGGCGCAGGGCTAGTCGCTCCGGGCGAGGAGTTTGTCTACGAGTTTGATGCACTGCCTTTCGGATGTCACCTCTATCACTGTCACGCTCTGCCGCTGAAGCGGCATATTCACAAGGGCATGTACGGAGCCTTCGTCATCGACCCGGATCCCACTCGCCATCCCGAATATGAGGCAGTTGCCCGCTCACGCCTGCTCGGCACGGCGGAGAATGCCGAGTGGCAAGAACTCGTAATGGTTATGAATGCATTCGATACCAATTTCGACGGCAAGAACGAGGTCTATGCTGTCAATACGGTAGCCCATGCCTATGCAAAAAAACCCATCAAGATCCTTAGAGACAAACCGGTTCGCGTCTACCTTATCAATGTGATCGAGTTCGATCCGATAAATTCTTTTCATTTGCATGCTAATTTCTTTGAATACTTCAATCAAGGCACGACCTTGACCCCGACCCTGAAGACCGTCGACCTCATCACCCAATGCCAAGCCGAGCGCGGCATCCTTGAGTTCCATTTCACGGAGCACGAGCCCGGTCTCTACATGTTCCACCCGCATCAGTCGGAGTTCACCGAACTCGGTTGGGTGGGCATGTTCGATGTCGTGGAGACCGTATCATGAACCAAGCTGGGCGGCCCCCTTCCAATGCTGCGACAACACTTCCAGTCGGGCGTCCGGGTCGAGCCTCGTTGTTCTGGATCGCTATCCCGTTTACCGTGCTTGGTCTCGCGATGGCGTGGTTGATTGGGACCGATCCGTTATCGAGCTTTCGCAACGGCGCACCGCCGGTCGAGAAGCTGACCTTCGAGCGGACGATCCTAGGTTCCGATGGAGTTCGCCTACTGGTCCGTGCCGGCGGCTCGCAACCCATGACGATCGCCCAGGTCCAGGTCGATGACGCCTATTGGCAGTTTACGCAGACACCGCCGGGTCCGATCGCCCGCGGCGCGACCGCCTGGGTTCAGTTGCCGTTCCCTTGGGTGGTCGGCGAGGCGCACGGCGTGAAAATCCTCACCAACACCGGCGCCACGTTCAAGCGTGAGATCCCCGTCGCGGTTGCGACACCGACCGTGGATTCGATGAGCTTCGTATCCCAGGCTGCCCTTGGCGTCTTTGTCGGCATCCTTCCCGTCGCTATCGGCCTCATGTTCTACCCAGTTCTCCGTGGCGTTGGCCGCAACGGCATGGACTTCCTACTCGCATTGACGGTGGGGCTTCTCGCTTTCCTCGTGATTGATGCAGTTGCTGAAGCGCTCGAACTTGCCGGCGAGGCCGCCGCCTTGTTCCAGGGACCGGTGATGGTCATCCTCACCACTATGGGGAGTTTCCTCTTGCTGATGGCTGTCGGCCGCAGCCGTGGCACACCGACCGGGCTGGCCCTATCGACCTTCATTGCGCTGGGGATAGGATTGCACAATCTCGGCGAAGGCCTTGCCATCGGCGCTTCTTTCGCCTCCGGAGCGGCGGATCTCGGTATTTTTCTGGTGCTCGGCTTTACGTTGCACAACATCACGGAAGGCATCGGCATTGCCGCGCCGATACTGAAAGTACGCCCACCACTTTGGACCTTCGCCGGGTTGACGCTGCTTGCGGGCGGACCAGCCGTCGCAGGTCTGTGGATCGGCAGCCTTGCCTACGCGCCGCAGTGGTCGGCGCTAGCGCTGGCGGTCGGTGCCGGGGCTATCCTTCAGGTGATTGCGGAAGTCGGATCGCTACTAGTGCGCAGAAGCGGCGAGACTCATGTTTCGTTCTTCACGCCAGCCGCAATGACGGGGCTCGCCACCGGCGCGGGCCTGATGTACGTGACCGCGATGCTCGTAAAGATCTGAACGCTTCAAACATCCTCACTTGTAGAGGTGAGGCGGATCATCGAGGCTCGGGCAATCGACTACAATATCGTCAGACTTCACATGAGCCTCGGTGGCCTCCCATCGTCGACGTTCGCCAACCAGTCCCACGAGGACCCAAACCCCGCCAGACCTAAACTTGTAACTGGCAGGGGAAATGAGGAGCACATCAGTTTCCTGCAGCTTTAGCGCGTATGCAGTGAGCCGCCGAGCGCTGATAAGCCGGATGGTGTTGGATGCGTTGTTCCGCTTTAATTCTTTTCAGGAAGGGTGTGTTGCGGCGGGGGCTTAGCGGCGGTCCGGCATAGAAGGAGCCCTCTCGTGGCGCTCCATGTCCTCGTTCCGCGAAAAGGCTGCTGCGGCCCAGAAGGCGCCCGCCAGCAGGACGCCTCCCGCAGCCATGGCAGAGGGGACCGGGCCGGAAGACTGGGATTGCGCCCAGAGGAGCGCGGCACCGGCGGGTGCCAAAGCGCGGGCGAGCATCGAGGGCGCCGCCAGCGCGCCGTTCACGGCGCCATAGGCCTGCCGGGTCAGCATCTCCGGCACGGCGAGCCCACGCACGATGGTCATGATGCCGTTGGCGCTGCCGTAGAGCGCCACGATGGCCGCCACCAGGGCAAAGCTGGGTGGCAGCCACGCCAAGGCGAGTATGGCGACCGGAAAGGCTAGCACGGCACAGCTGCCGATGAGTCGCACCGGAGCGCGCGGCGCGAACACCGAGACGGCGATCCGACCCGCCACCTGGGTTGGGCCGATGATGGCCATGGCCAGCACCACGCTGCCCGCCGTGAAGCCGCGCTCCAGCAGCAGGGGATAGAGGTGGAAGGTGAAGGCGGAGAAGGTGGCGGCATAGGCGGTGAACGCCCCCGCCAGGGCCCAGAAGGTGGGCCGGCGGGCAACGCGCCCCATGACCTGCCGCAGGGTGCCCGCTCCCGACAGTGCAAGAGCGTGGACCGGCGATGCCGCGTGGTCGGCCGCGGGCCGGATCACCGCGGCATAGAGCGGCGCGCACACCACGAGGTTCACGGCGCCGAGCGCCACCAGTGCGCCACGCCAGCCCGCCAGATCCAGCAGGATCTGGATCAGCGGAATGAAGACCGTGGAGGCAAATCCGCCCCATAGGGTGAGCGCGGTAATGCCGGCCCGGGCGCCGGCCGCTCCGGTCCTGCGCGCCACCACCGCGAACGCCGGCTCATAAAGGGTTGCCGCCTGGAGGACGCCGATGGCGGCCATCAGGCTATAGAACAGCCAGAGCTGCTGCACCTGCGACCAGGCAAGGAGGCAGAGGCCGGCGAGGCCGGCTCCCGCCGCCATCACCCACCTGCCGTGGCCTTTGTCGACGGCGGCGCCCACGGGGAAGGCGGCCATGCCCCCGAGGGCGAGGCCGAGCGTCGCGGCGCCGAACAGATCCGGCTTCGACCAGCCGAGGTCGCGCTCCATGGCCTCCGCTATCAGGGGAAAGCTGTAGTAGAGCGATCCCCAGGAGCAGATCTGGCCAATGCCGAGGCCGGTGATGAACAGGCTGCGGCCGGAAAGCGGGCGCGCTGGCGCCGGTTGCGCGAGTTCGCCGCTCAGGCCGCTGGTCACGCGGCCGTCCCGCGGCGGGGTGGCGCCTCGGCCTGCGGCGCGGCGGTATCGCAGCCGCAGCCGTCCTTGCCTTCCGCCTTGGCCTGGGCATCGTCCGCGCAGCAGGCATCGGCGTCCCGAGGCGCAGGCCCACCACAACAGCCGGATGCCCCTGCCGTCACCGGTGCGGCGCTGCAGACGCCGGTCTCCGGCAGCACCAGATGGACACTGCGCGCCGCGTCGTGATCGCCGGCGATCTCCGCCGCGATGGAGCGGACCTGCTCATAGCCCGTGGCCATCAGGAAGGTGGGGGCGCGGCCGTAGGACTTGGAGCCGACGATGTAGAAGCCCGGCTCGGGGTGGGCCAGCTCCGCCGCGCCATGGGGCGGGACGGTGCCGCACGAATGCAGGTTCGGGTCGATCAGCGGCGCGAGGGCCGGCGGTGCCTCGACGGCGGGATCGAGGGCGACGCGCACCTCGCGCAGCACGGCAAGGTCGGGGCGAAAGCCGGTGGCCACCACGATCCGGTCCACGGTCCTGGTCCAGGGCTCCGTGCCGAGACGGCCGGACACGTCCAGCCCCGCCGCGCCGCCGACAATCCGCTCCGCCGCGAACGGCGCGAGGACATCGAGCCGGCCGGCGGCGATGGCCTGCGTCGCCGCAAGGCCGAGGGCACCGCGGGCGGGCAGCGCGTCGTTGAGGCCGCCGCCCAGCAGCTTCTCCATGCGGTTGCGCCGAAGCGCCCAGGTGACGCGGGTCGTTGGCGCCGCCTCCTGCAGGCGGAGAAGATCGAGCACCACATTGATGGCCGAATGGCCGGAGCCCACCACCAGCACGCGCCGGCCGGAATAGGTCTCGCGCTCAGCGCCGGACACGTCGGGAATGCCATAGGCGACATGCGCGGCTGCCTCTTCCTCGCCGGGCACCGGCAGGCCGTCCGCGCCCATGGGGTTGGGCTGGCTCCAGGTGCCGGAGGCGTCGATGACGGCACGGGCGAGCGAACGGTGCTCAGCGCCGTTCGCGTCGCGCCAGCAGATCGCGAACGGCGTGTCCGCGCGCCCCTCGGATGACATCTTGTCGAGGCCGTGGCGGGCGATGGCGCTCACCTGTGCCCCGAACCGCAGGTGGGGCGCAAGGGCGGGATGAGCCGCCAGCGGCTCGAGATAGTGCCGCACGATCTCCCCGCCGAGCGGCAGGGCCTTGGGGTTCGGCGCGCTCCAGCCGGTTTCCTCCAGCAGCGTGCGGGCGGCCGCGTCGATGTTGTAGCCCCAGGGCGAGAACACCCGCACGTGGCCCCAGGCCTTGAGCGAGGTGCCGACGCCGGCGCCGCGCTCGAAGACGAGAGGCGCGAGGCCGCGGGCCAGCAGATGCGCCGCGGCGGCAAGCCCCACGGGGCCGGCTCCGATGATAGCGACGGGTAGCGATCCGGTCATGACGGGAGACTCCGATGGTCGATCCATTGACGAGCGATGCTTAAGGGCAAATGAATGCGGGTCAGGGGCAGCATCCCGGAGTGCTCCCGACTTTGTCCGGCGCGCCGGCGATCATCTTCTCCGCGTCGACCAGACAGCGCGTTACGTCCATCCAGGCCTCCACCGCCACCTTGAAGGCGGCGCGGCCCTTGTCCGTGAGGGTGTAGACCTTGCGCTCGCGGCCCGAGACCACCTCGCTTGCAGCGGTGACGTATCCGCCCTCCTCGAACTCCCGCAGCACCGGATAGATGGTGCCCTCTGCAGGGGAACAGCAGCCGTTCGTCGTTGCCTCGACTGCCCTTGCCACGTCGTATCCGTGCATGGGCCGCTGATGCAGCACGCACAGAATGAAGAATTTGGACAGGCTCATCTTGATGGTGCCGTTCCAGTAGGCACGGCTCAGGAAATCGGGCCCGGGCTTCGGCACCGGGGCGGGCGACGGCGGAACGGATGGGGTGGCCGATGGAGAGGTTCGAGACATGCAGGAAGGCTATACATCGATCATCAATGTGTCAATCATCAAGGCATACTTGAAAGCGCTCCCCGCGTCAGCAAACGCGCCGTCCCTCGGCATCGATCACCACCTCTCCATCCTCCTTCGTAAACGGCCCTTTCTGCGGCGCGGGCAGGATGTCCAGGACCCTTTCCGACGGCCGGCACAGCCGCGCCCCGAGCGGGGTGAAGACGAACGGCCGGTTAATGAGGATGGGGTGGGCCATCATGGCATCGGGCAGAGTGTCGTCGGGGAGGGCGGGATCGTCGAGGCCGAGTCCGGCATGGGGTGTGGCCTTCGGGCGGGCCGCGGCGCGCACCGTGAGGCCCGCCGCGGCGATGGCGGCGGCGACCTCTTCCCGCGCGGGCGGGGTCTTGAGATATTCGACGATCGTCGGCTCGATACCGGCGTTGCGGATCAGGGCGAGCGTGTTGCGCGATGTGCCGCAGGCCGGATTGTGCCAGATGGTGACAAGGGAATGCTCAGTCATCGTTCAGGCTCCGAAGATCAGATGATGGCGTGGCGGACCTTGGCGGACACCCATTCGCTCACCACCACGGTGGCGAGGATCACCATGAGGATCAGCGTCACCTGCGGCCACGCCAGCGTATTGAGCGAGCTTTCCAGGTTGAGTCCTATCCCGCCCGCGCCAACCAGGCCGAGCACCGTGGATTCGCGGATGTTGATGTCCCAGCGAAACACGCTGATGCCGGCGAAGGCGGGCATGATCTGCGGCACGATCCCGTAGGCGAGGGTCTGGGCGCCCGAGGCGCCGGTAGCGCGGATCGCCTCCACCTGGCTCTCGTCGATTTCCTCGATGGCCTCGTAGAGCAGCTTGCCGATGAAGCCGATGGACCTGAGCGCGATGGCGATGATGCCGGCCAGCACGCCCGGACCCAGGATCGCCACCAGCAGCAGCGCCCAGATGATGGAATTAATGGAGCGCGAGGCGACGATGACGAACAGCGCCAGCGGCCGCACGAAGGCGGCGCTAGGCGTGGTGTTGCGTGCCGCGAGGAAGGCCACCGGCACCGACAGCACGATGGCGATGAGCGTGCCGAGGGTGGCAATGTTGAGCGTGTCCCAAAGCGGCTTGAGCAGTGCCGGGAAATAGGACCAGCGCGGCGGGACCATGCGCGCGCCGATGTCGGCGGCCTGGGTGGGGGCATCCCAGACGAAGGCCCAGATGGTGCCTTCCGTCATCACCCGCCAGCAGAACACGGTGAAGGCCACGGCGAGAAGCCAGCCGAACCACACGGCGATCTGGCCGCGCGAAGTGCGCCGTTGCCAGGACCGGCGGCCTTCGGGGAGGGCTATGACCGGCATTATTTCACCGGCCCGCGCACGAGGCCGGAGACATATTCGCTCGCCATCACGATGGCGATGATGAGGATGAGGATGGCGGCGGCGCTGTCGAACTCGTAACGATCGATAGCGGTGTTGAGCGTGGCACCGATGCCGCCCGCGCCGACGATGCCCACCACCGCGGATTCGCGGAAATTGATGTCGAGCCGGTAGAGCGAAAGCCCGAGGAGGCGCGGCGCCACCTGCGGCAGCACCCCAAAGGCGATCAGCGATGGCCAGGGCGCCCCGGTGGCGCGGATCGCCTCCACAGGGGCGGGGTCGATGTCCTCGATGTCCTCGGCCAGCAGCTTGGAGAGGAAGCCGATGGTGGCGAACGACAGGGTGAGGAAGCCCGCGAACGGCCCGAAGCCCACCATGGCCACCAGCAATATGGCGACGATGATCTCCTGCAGGGACCGCGACACGGCGATGATGGCCCGGCAAGCGAAATAGACCCCGCGCGGCACCACGTTGCGGGCGGCGCCGATGCCGATGGGAACCGAGATGGCGATGCCCACCACGGTGGAGGTCACCGTCATGGTCAGGCTCTCGATCATGCCCTGGATGATGTCGTCCCAGCGCCGGGAGAAGTTCGGCTCCAGGAAGCCGGAGATGAAGCGCAACCCGCGCGCCCAGCCGTCCGACAGGCGTGCCCAGTTGACCTCGACGCTGCCGAGGGCGAGCGCCAGATAGAGCGCCGCGCCGCCGATGAGTGCATAGCGCAGCCAGGGATTGGCGACGAGCGGCGGCGGCCGCCAGCGGTGCGCCGGAACGGACACAGCGCTCACAGCGTCCTCGCCACGGCGGATGGCGTGGCCTGGACCCGCAGGACACGGACCGCATCCTCGGCGGCGGCTTCTTCCACCGCATCATCCTCCGCCTCGCGGATGGTGCGCGACCAGTCCTCCTCGCCATAGATGGCGGTGAGCACATCGGTGTCGAGTGCCTCCGGAGGGCCGTCGAACACGGTGCGCCCGGCCTTGAGGCCGATGATGCGCTGGACGAACATCTGCGCCAGCGCCACGTCGTGGATGTTGACGATGGCGGCGAGCCGGCGCTCGGCGCACACCTCGACGATGAGGCGCATGATCTGGCGCGAGGTCTTGGGGTCGAGGCTGGCGGTGGGCTCGTCCACTAGCATGATGTCCGGCTCCTGCACCAGAGCGCGGGCGATGCCGACGCGCTGGCGCTGGCCGCCGGACAGCTCGTCCGCCCTCTTGTCCACGTGATCCATCAGGCCAACGCGGTCGAGCACGGCGAAGGCCCGGTCAACGTCGGCCTGGGGAAACCGGCGCAGGAAGGCGCGCCAGAAGCCCACGTATCCGAGCCGGCCGGAGAGCACGTTCTCCATCACCGTGAGGCGCTCCACCAGGGCATATTCCTGGAAGATCATGCCCATGCGCCGCCGCGCGCGCCGCAGGCCCATGCCTCCGAGGCGGGTGATCTCGGTGTCGCCGAGGCGGATGGAGCCGGACGTGGGCTCCACCAGCCGGTTCATGCAGCGGATGAGGGTGGACTTGCCTGCCCCCGACGGACCGATCAGGCCCACCACCTGGCCGGCGGGGATGCTGAGCGAAACATCATCGAGGGCCTTGTCCCCCTTGGCGTAGCGCTTGGACAGACCGGCGATGGTCAGCATCCCACAGTCCCTCTCTCCAGAGTTTACTTGCAGGCGTAGCTGACGCCCATGGCGTCATCGACCTGGCGCACCACCGCCCAGGTCTCCTTGAAGGTGATGGGAATGAATTTCTCCTGCGGCGGCTCGGCCGACTGGAACTCCTTCAGGAGAGCAGTGCCATCCCAATTGAAGCTGAAGAACGCCTCTTTCACCTTGGCGGCGAGCTCGGGCTTCAGATTGTAGGCATAGCCATAGCCGGTGGTGGGGAAGGTCTGCGACTTGTAGATCGTCACCACCTGCTCGGGTTTGATCACGCCGCGGGCGATCATGCGCTTCATCACCGAATTGGCGACGGCCGCTGCCGGATAATCCTTGTTGGCGACGCCGATGATGGAATTGTCGTGCTTGCCGGAGAAGGCGGGTTCGTAATCCTTGCCCGCCTCCATGCCGAACTGCGAGCGCAGCAGCGCGGACGGCGCCTTGTAGCCGGAATTGGAGGTCTCCGAGGTGAAGGCCATCTTCTTCCCCTTGATGTCCTCGACCTTGGTGATGCCGGAGCCGGGATAGGTGATGATCTCCATCTCGTAGCCGTAGGCACCGTCCTTCGAGGCCATCATGGCGAACGGCACGAAGCCGGAGCAGGCGACGGCGATGGGATTGGAGCCGGTGTTGAAGCCGGCCACATGCAGGCGCCCGGCGCGCATAGCTTCGAGTTGGGCGGCGTTGGACTGCACGGGGAAGAACTGCACCTTCTTGCCGGTCACCTTCGCGAGATGGTCGGTGAATTCCTGCCACACCTTGGCGTAGACGGCCGGATCCTCAACGGGGGTGTAGGAGAAGATCAGCGTGTCCGGGTCGATCTGCTTGGAAGGATCAGTCGGCGCGTCCGCGACCATGTCGCCATTCGCGTCCGTGAAGCGTGGGTCGAGCTTGAAGTCGGCATGGGCGATGCTTGGCCCCAGGCACATGGCGGCAAGCAAGAGGGTGCGTGCGAGAAAGCGCGGTAGCGTCATCTCTTCTCTCCAGTGACGGTGTAGTTCAATCGGACGATGCTGGTACGCGAACTCGAAGCCGGAGCCTTATCTGCTCGGTGCCGGCGTTCCCATCGGCTGGGAATGAAGCGGCAGCAGGAGGGTGGTGCCAAAACAGACGGCGAGCATCAGGGCCGACCCCCCGAGGCAGGCATAGATCCCACCCACCTGATAGAGCAGGCCGGACAGGAGGGTGCCGATGAAGCGCCCCGCTGCATTGGCGGCGTAATAGAAACCCACGTCCTCGGCTGCCTTCTCCGATCCGGCATAGGCCAGGATCAGGTAGGAATGCAGGGAGGAGTTCACGGCGAAGGCGGCGCCGAAGATGGCGAGCCCGATCACGACGATGATGTCCGGCCGCAGGGGTGTCACGGCGAGGAGCACGGCGATGGCCACCGGCACCAGAGCGAGGCCGAGCGCCCACCAGCGCGCCGCTGGCACTTCCTTGGACAGGCCGTCCGGGCTGCGGCTCACCACGGCGGGCGCGGATGCCTGCACGATGCCGTAGCCGATGGTCCACAGCGCGAGGAAGCCGCCCACCATGGGAAAGGTCCAGCCCATCCCATAGAGGAAGACCGGCACGCCCACCACGAACCACACGTCCCGCGCGCCGAACAAGGCGACGCGGGCAGCAGCGAGCAGGTTCACACCCCGGCTCTTGCCGAACAATTCTCTTGCCGAACTACTCGCCTTGGCCTTGCCCATCATAGGCGGCAGGGACAGCAGCACGCCGAGAAGCACCAGCGCCAGCACGGCAGCCATGAGCCACAGCGACAAGCGAAAGCCGAACGCCTCCAGGAGCACGCCGCCAAGAAAGAAGCCGAAGCCCTTCATGGCATTCTTGGAACCGGTGAACCACGCCACCCAGCGAAACAGGCGCCCCTCGGCGTTACCCTTGGCCTCGGCCTCCGTCACCTTGATGGCGGACTTGGAGGCGGTCTTGGTGAGGTCCTTCGCCACGCCGCACACGCCCTGCGCCGCCACCACCCAGGCAACAAGAAC